>NZ_JBSGCB010000046.1:0-81057 GCF_053601595.1 Nocardia sp. NPDC004711
ATGACGAACAGTCCGGGCACGAGCAGCCAGGTGTCCACATCGGTGGTGGCGGTCGTGGCAGCACCGAGTACCGCGAGGATGCCGGCAGCCCCGAGGAGCGCGCCGGCCAGGACCGTGTAACGGCCGAATTACACGGTGAGGCGTCCGATCAGCGGGGCGGCGGCCGGTCCTCAGAGCGAGAACGCGACAGTTACGACAACCGGCCCGCAAGGCTGAATAGTGCTGGCCGTCTTGAAGCCACACGACGAAAACGAGCAGGAAACCACTGAACGCGGCAAAGGCGATCAACTCAATCAGTTTCTCCACGACGTGCCGATCAACGTCATTCGAGCGCCAGGCCATCGCCGTGTCCAAGGGCAACCACGTGGCGCGACGCCCGCCCGCGGCGATCAGCAGCGGTATCTTGCGTGCCGGCGTGGGCAGCAACCCCAGGTATCGACAACCAAGGTTGTCGTGGATCCGAGTTGGGTTGTGGGCAGCGAAAGAAGCCCAAGGACGACAACTTTAGTTGTCGCTAGTCGATCGAAGCGACGAGGGGCTCACCCATCGGCCAGCGCTTGCGCGCGGCTTGACGACTGATGCCCAGCGATCGGCCCAGGTCACCGTAGGAGGCACCGGCCGCGAGGGCGGCGCGGGCGCGTTCGTCCACCTGCGCGGCGGCACGGCGTAGCTCCGACTCGGCGCGGGCCAGCTCCTCAAGCGCCGAGCACGACTCCGGATTCTCCGCGGGCATTCCCTCGGTGACCAGCGGGCGAAGGCAGGGGCCGAGCAGCTCGACGAGCCGTTCGGCCGGCGCGTCGGCGACTCCGGGGATGTCGACCATGTACCGGGCGACCAGCACGCCCAGCACCAGCGTGCCGATCAGCACCGAGCGCAGTTCCGCGTCCTGTCCCGCCAGCACGCGCGTCCACGGACTGGTCTCGGGATTCACGATCGCACACCGCACGGCATGCGCCGCCTCGGGATGGGTCAGCATCGACCGCAGCACCGGCATAGTGCGGTCCTCCTTGCGATCGACATCGGCGAGCGCATGGCGGATCAGGCGTTCACCAAGCTCCTCGGGCGGGCCCTCGAGGGCTTCGTCGAGAGTTTCCGCAATGCCCGCGACCGCGTCATAGAGCGTCTTCTTGTTGCCGAAATGCTGCATGACCAGGGCTGGATCGACGCCGGCATGCTGGGCGATGCCCCGGATGGTGGTCTCGACATAGCCACGCTCGGCGAACAACGCACGCGCGGCATCGAGAATCTGCCGCCGTGTCTGCAGCCGTCGCTCGACCCGACTGCCCGCACCGGCACCGGTCGACTCGGGTACCTCGTCCGGGACCTGCGCAATAGTGCCCGATTCCTGTGTTGTCACGACAACCTCGCTCAACAAGTGTAGACGGATTACCGCCGTGGCCTTAGACTGACTCGAGCATACAAGCGTAGAGCAGAGCGCAGCGCCGCCACCTCACCTGTCATCGAACTCCGCGAACGGACATCTGCATGACCAGCCCAGAAACGCAGTCCGAGCCCACCGCTCAAGCACCACAGCCGGCCCAGGCCCCCTCGCCCGAACACCGCAGCGCCGCAGTCGATTCCAGACGAAGACTGGCCATCACCCTCGGCGTCATCGTGACCTGCCAGCTGATGGTGTCCGTCGACAGCAACGTCGTCAACATCGCCCTGCCCGAAATCCAGTCCGGACTCGGCATGTCCGCACAAGCACTGGCCTGGGTGTTCAGCGCCTACTCGCTCGCCTACGGCGGCCTGCTGCTGTTGGGAGGGCGCGCCAGTGACATCCTCGGCCGCCGCTGCATGTTCGTCTGGGGCCTGTCGCTGGTCGTGATCGCCTCAATCCTCGGCGGCATCGCACCCAACCAGGGTCTGCTCATCGCAGCCCGCGCGCTGCAGGGCGTCGGGTTCGCCTTCGCCGGACCTGCCGCACTCTCACTGATCGCGGCAACCTTCGCCGAAGGGCCACACCGCACCCGCGCCCTGGGCGTGTTCTCGATGGTCACCGGTTTCGGCATCACCCTCGGTTTGATCCTCGGCGGGGTGCTCACCACGCTCAGCTGGCGGCTGGTGTTCTTCATCAACGTGCCCATCGGCATCGTGACCGTCGTGCTCGCCCAGCTCTATCTCACCGAAACCGACAAGCACCCAGGCAGATTCGACCTTCTCGGCGCCATCGTCTCCACCGGAGGCATGGTCGGGATCGTCTACGGTCTCACCCGCGCCTCGACCGCCGGATGGGGCGACGCGCTGGCCTGGACCGCATTCGCGGGCGGGCTGATTCTCCTCGCGATCTTCGTGTTCATCGAACGTCACGCCGAACAGCCGATCGTGCCGCTGCGCCTGCTGGGCCAGCGTGTGCGCGCCGGCGCCTACCTGTCGTTCGTGCTGCTCATGGTGTCGATGGGCGGCACCTACATCCTGCTGTCGCTGTATGTGCAGAACGCACTCGCATTCAGCTCCTGGCAAGCGGGTTTGGCGTTTCTTCCCATGGCGGTGGTGCAGTTCTTCACCGCCCGGCGCGCACCGAAACTGATCGCGCGTTTCAGGCGCAAGCCCGTCCTGGTGACCGGGGTGACTCTGATGGGCCTGGAAGCACTGTGGCTGACCACCACGACCGCGTCGAGCACCTACCTCACCGGTATCCTCGGACCGTTCATCCTGCTCGGCGCCGGACTCAGCCTGGCCTTCGTGACGTTGAACATCACCGTCCTGGGCGGACTGCAACCGCGCGACATGGGTGCCGCGTCCGGACTGCTGCAAGCGACACAGCAGATCGGATTGTCGCTGGGCGTCGCCATTCTCACCACGATCTACCAGTCCAGCCAGCACAGCCGTCACGGCCATGAGGCCCTGGCCCACGGACTGTCGACCGCCGTCATCGCCGCCGTGGTGGCGTGCGCGATCGCGCTGCTGGTGAGCGTGTCTGTGATGCACAAACAGCCAGCAACAGCCTGAGATCCGCCGATGGGGCCGGGCCGCTCCCACAGTCGCCTATGAGAGCGGCCCGGCCGCGCCGGCGACTGATGAGATCATCGACATCGGATGTGAGCCAGAATGATCAGGCCGCGCCCCGTTGACCCAACCCGAACTCGGAGAGCAGTCCGGCCTCGGACAGATGCGCCGCCAGATCATCGCAGCCTTTGACCTTGAGCTTGCGATAGACATAAATCGGTGCTGCTCGACCGTACTCGCGGTGATGTAAAGCTCGGTGGCGATCTCACGGTTGGTCCGCCCACCTGCGGCCAGCACCGCCACCCGGCATTCGGTGGCACTGAGCAACTCGTGGGTCTCCGGTGCGGCGGCCACCAGCTCCGGATCGCCGAGCACACCACCACCGAAGTTCAAGCGGTCCAGCAACGACGCCAAACCGTGCTCCTCGGCGAGGCCGGTGGCCCGCGCGGCGCTCGCACGAGCACGACGGGTTCTCCCAGCAGCAAATGGGTCTCGCTCAGATCCGCCAGCGCGTAGGCCAATTCCGCACGATCGGCCGATTCCTCGAGCACCTCGACCGCCCGCACCAGCACATCGCGTAGGCGCAGCGGATTGGATTCTGTTGCCGCACCGGCCCTCAGCGCGTTCCCGTGGGTGCGCGGAAAACACTGCTGGGTGCCTGCCAGCTGCTCGGCCGGCCAACGCGGCCGCCTGGCGGCGATGCCCCAACCGCAGCAGCACCTCGACCGTCTCGGCGCGCCAGGGAATGAAGCTGGGCTGATCGATCCCCCACTCACAGAGCAGTCGCCCGCATTTCTGCAGGTCATCGAGTAGAGCGCAGGCGATCGGCAGCCAGCAAACGCAGGCCCAGCGGGTACAGGTACTGCGCACCGTAGATCGTGTCGTACATCGCGTCGGGCATCTCGACCAGGCAACTGTCGGCAGTCTGCCAATCGCCGAGCTCGGTGGCGGCCAGCACCACGTTCAACAACACATAACCCACCCCGATGCCCCACGCCGAACGCGGTAGCAACCCCAGCGCCGCGAGCCCCTCGCGCCGAGCCGCAGTCATATCGCCACGGCGCAAGGTGACATCCGCGCGCGGCTGTGAAAACGGCTTGCCTTCCTCACCGTCACCGCCACCACCGACCCAAGCCCCACACGAGCTGGGAAACATCACAGTCGCCGACATCCGCCGTCTCCTGGCGATCGTCCGGCGCCCCGCCCGCACCTACGCCCTGGCCGCTTGTCGATGGCGACGACAACACCAAAGCTATGTCAGAACACTCCGCTACCAGCGAAAACGAATACAGCGCAACAAAATACAACTGTCGTGCTCGTACTGCAACGGCACTCGGCTGAGCGTGTACTGGTAGATATGATGTGTGGTGTTGGATCATGTTGTGGCCGAGTTGGATTCGTTGATTTAGAAATACTGGCCCACGAACAGCGCGTCGCCGAAAGCCACGAAGATCGCGACCATATTGAGCGCGGTGCGGAAGCTGCCAGTCGGAACAGGCGCAGATCCAGCATCGGCTCGGATGTAGTGAGTTGTCGCCGAACGAAAGCGCGCCGATCGCGATCCCCGCCCTCAGTGCCGACGGCCGCGCCGGGGCCGTCCCGGGCGGCCTTCTTCATGCCGAAGACCACCAGCAGCACGGCGGTCATGCACAGTCCGGCGCTGAGGAGGTCCAGGCACCCGGCATCGCAGAACTCGGGCAGGACGCGCGGGGCGAGAACGATCGGCAACACCCTGACCGGCGCGGCGAGCAGGAACAGTATGTGAAGTACAGCGACCTGCTCGTCGCTGCAGTGGCCATAGTGCTGGCGGCGCAGGCGTGTGCGATACGGAATACCCGACCCGATCGGCATCTACTACTTCAGCCGCGAAGTCTCCCCGGTGCGGCCGTATCTGCCGCGTACCCTGGTATCGGCGGCGGGTGATCGCGTCGACCACGCTGGCCGCGGCTGGGGGCGCTGTATGAATGCTGGCCGCTGTTCGGTTCGTACCCGCTGCCCCCCAGCGGTGGGCTCGCTTGCGGTGTTCGCGGTGTTCGCGGCACAGCTGGGGTCAGCCGGAATCGCCGCCGGCGTGACCGCTGTGGTCTACGTGTGCTCCCTGCCGTTGTCGGCCATGCCCTCAGCGCGCCGCATCTACCCACCACCGCCCTGCAATCGACCATCGACACCGCGGACTGGTCGGGCGGAGGCGCGGCGAAATCACTACTGGCATTGCTGATCCTGACCGCTCTGGCCCTCGCGGCGGCGTTGACCGCACCGATCCGCACGATTACGGCCGCTGCGAAGCGGCACGGCGCTTGGACAGCAGGTACAGGCCGACCCAGGACACGACCACGCAGATCACCACTAGGACGCGCACTACTTCGGCGTGGTCTCCGTAGCGTCGCATCGAGAATGAGGCCATTCTCGTCGCCGACATTCGCCAGCAAGCTGCGGTTACGGGTGAAGTCGTCGAAGGCCGCCAGCACGCTGTCGGGATCCCCAGCGGTCGAGTGGGCGAGCACATAGTCGCAGGCCGCTGCCTCGCGCCCGTCGCCCACCCGCCCCGGTTCGCACGAAAGTCTGCTGGCCCAGCACGAATCGGAGCACCGGCCACCGCAGGAACGACATCCGATCGCGCAATGTCTCCGTCAGGGATCGACCACCCATGACCTTCGCCCGTTCTCGTCGTGGGGATGGGCGTCGATTATGGCGCGGTCCGGACCTGGGGTGGGGTGATCAGTCGCGTTCGGCGAGGAATAGGGCATAGCGGGTGCGGGGATCAGTCCAGACGCGGGTGACGGTGAATCCGGCGCTGGCCAGCTCGGCACCGAGGGACTCCGGGCGGAACTTGGCGGAGATCTCGGTGCGCAGATGCTCAGCGCGGGCGAAGTGCACGGTCAGATCGAGATCGCGGACGTCGACCCGCATGTCCCGGGTGGCCTGCAGACGCATCTCTATCCATTGGGATTCCGGGTCCCACACGGCGACGTGGGCGAAGTCGGTGGGCACGAAGTCGGCGTGCAGGCGATAGTTGAGGACCCGCAGGACGTTCCGGTTGAATTCGGCCGTGACCCCGGCGTCGTCGTCGTAGGCCGGGACCAGGATGTCCGGGTCGGTCACCAGGCCCGCGCCCAGCAGCAGATGCTCTCCGGGATCGAGCATGTCGCGCAGGTCGCGCAGGAAGGTGGCGCGTTCAGCGGGAACGAGATTGCCGAGCGTGCCACCCAAGAAGGCGACCAGGCGACGGCCGCCGCCGGGCAGGGTGTGCAGGGTGTCGGTGAAGTCGCTGACCACGCCGTGCACGGACAGCAGCGGGAATTCGGCGGCCACCCGCGACGCCGCGGCCCGCAGGGCCCAGGACGAGACATCCTGGGGGACATATGCCTTCAGCGGTCCACCGGCCGCGAGCGCCGACAGCAACAGCCGTGTCTTGGCGGCCGAGCCCGCGCCCAGCTCCACCAGCACCTCGGCCCGCGCCTGCCGGGCGATCTCGTCGACTGCCTGCTCGAGCAGCGCCCACTCGGTGCGGGTGGGGAAGTACTCGGGCAGCTCGGTGATCCGCTCGAACAGTTCGCTGCCGCGGGCGTCGTAGAACCATTTGGGCGGCAGCCATTTCCGCTCCGCGGTGAGCCCGCGCAGGACGTCGGCGCGCAGCGCGGCGGTGAGGTCCGCGTCGGTCAGGTGGATGTCCAGCGTCGGCGTGGTCATGAGGATGCCCTTTCTGATTCGTGCGGTCGCAGGTCGCGGGCGAGCCGGAAGCCGGCGAAGATCTGGCGGCGGATGGGGTGATCCCAATTGCGGAAGGTGCTGCGGCAGGCCACCGCGTCGGTGCCGAAGCTGCTGCCGCGCAACACTCTGTAGTCGCCGCCGAAGAAGACCTCGGAGTATTCGCGGTACGGGAAGGCGCGGAAGCCCGGATACGGGGTGAAATCGGAGGCGGTCCATTCCCAGACGTCACCGATGAGCTGATGCACGCCGGAAGGGGAGGCGCCGGCGGGGTACGCGCCGGCCTCGGCCGGTTCCAGGTGGCGCTGGCCGAGATTGGCGGTGTACGGTCCGGGATCGGCGTCGCCCCATGGGTATCGGCGCGAACGTCCGGTCGCGGGATCGACGCGGACGGCCTTCTCCCATTCCGCCTCGGAGGGCAACCGCCGGCCCGCCCAGGTCGCGAAGGCCTCGGCCTCGAACCAGCACGAGTGCACCACAGGCTGCTCGGGGCGGACCCGCCGCATCACCCCGAAAACCCGCCGCCACCAGTCATTTCCATCGCGCTCCCAGAACTGCGGGGCGGTCCGGCCCGCGGTATTGCGATGCGTCCAGCCGCGAGCACTCCAGAGTTCGGGCCGCTCGTAGCCGCCGTCTGCGATGAATTCCCGGTAGCGGGCATTGGTGACCGGCGCGGCGTCGATAGCGAATCCGGGCACCTCGACTCGATGCGCGGGCCGCTCATTGTCGAGGGTCCACGGATCGGTGTCGGTCCCCATGGTGAATTCGCCCGCGGGAATGACCATCTCGCCGGTGACTGGGACGGAGGCGGTCGGGGCCGGCGGGGCGCCGAGCGCCGGTGCGCCCGCGCGGAGTTGATGGGTGGCCAGCATCGTCTCGTCGTGCTGCTGTTCGTGCTGGGCGATCATGCCGAAGGCGAAACCGCACTCCGCCAGCGGTGTTCCGTGCAGCGGGTGGGCCGCCAGCACGTCGAGCGCTTGGCCGCGCACCGTCTCGGTGTAGGCGCGGGCCGCGGTGGGACCGAGCAGCGGCAGGGCCGGCCGGTCGGCGCGGGCGTGGCGAAAGGCGTCGTAGAGCTGATCGATGTCGGTGCGGACCGCCGCGCGGCCGCCGACATCGCGTACCAGCCACAGTTCCTCCTGATCGCCGATGTGTGCCAGGTCCCAGACCAGCGGGCTCATCAGCGGTGAATGCTGCGCCACCAGCTCGGTTTCGGACACGCAGTCGGTGAGCGCGGCGGTGCGGTCGCGGGCCTGCCCCAGTGTGTCCGCGATGCGCTCCCGGAGCCGCTCGGATTCGGAACGGTCTGTTCCAGCCAGGCGTGAACCGCCGACCCGAGCGTCCACCACAGTCCCACCCTTGTCGTCCGCACGGTCGGCGTGCGGTGAACGGTCGGTCATCCGGCCGCGCGCACCGCGGTCCGGTGCGCGGTCGCGACCGCGCAATCGGGCATGCGCGCGTCCCGGCACCGCTGCACCGCACGGGCGAGGTCCCGGACTGCGGCCGGTGTCCGGGCGTGCGCTTCGGCGAGTGCCAGCAGATCCACGGCGGCGGCACGGATTTCGGGATCGGCCAGGCCCTCACGGGCGGCGACCTGCCACCGCTCGGCCACCCGCTCCGCCACGGCCGTCGCCTCGGCGATCACCCGCGGCGCGGACAGCAGCGCCTCGATGGTGTGCACCGGCACCCGCCAGTCCGGGCCGGGCTGGGCGTCGAGATAGCGGATCTCGAGGTGCCCGGCCGGACGCACCGGCGGGAACAAGGTGGTCAGGTGATAGTCGAGGTCATCGCGGTCCGGGCGGCGGCCCAGCTCGGAATCCAAGGCACCCGACAGCCAGTCGCCGAAGGTGGCCCCCTCCGGCGCGGTCCACTCGGCCTCGGCACCGGTGCGGCGCACGCACAACAGCGGTACCTGCAACGCCCAGCGCGCGTATCCGGAGATCGGATCATGCCAGTCCCGCACCGGCGGCCGGGTCCGGGTGTGGTCCAGACGCAGCCAGGCGCGCATGCGCTGAGACGCCCAGCTGCCGACCGGTGCGCTGCGCAGCGCCGGCGAGCACGCGAAGGCCGCCACCAGTGCCGGCCCAATGGTGTAGAGGGCCCGCCAGCGGGCGCCCACCTCCTCGGCGTCGGCCCCGGCATCCACGCTGATCTGGGTGGCGGCCGTACTGCACATCATGAGCTTGCCGAAAGGTCCGATACCGTCGAATACCCGCTCCATGGCGCGATAGCGCGGTGAGCAGAGCACTCGATCCGGTCGCCTTTTGGGGTCCGCGGCACCGGAAAGCCTGCGGATGGAACGAGTTTCGAGGAGGCCGTCGAGGAAGCGGACGTCCGCATCGAGCCGCTCGCACAGCTCGTCGGCGAATTCGAAAGGGGTGCTGGACAATTCGATCTGGCCGCCGGGCTCCACCGTGACGCGGCTACCGCCCGGTAGCGAAAGTGCCGGGGAGTCCGGTGCGATCGAGCGCGGCGCGTAGGGCCCGAGGGCGGCGGCCAGCACTGCCGCCGGGGGCCGCGGACCTGCCGCCCCGGTGGGGGCCGAGCGCGCGGCTTCGACCGTGAGCCATTCCAATTCGGCGCCGATCAAGGTGGGCGGCCCCTGCTTGAAGCACACGCCTCCGATGTAGGCCTCCGCAGCCGTGCGGGACGGAAGTTCCCACGCCGCAGCGGGATTCGCGTCCGGCCGGATGCCAGCGCCGGCGGTGTGGGCCAGATCCATCACGGTGTCACTCCATTCTCTCGGGGCGCGAGACCACCGCGCACGACCAGGTGAAGCCGACACCCGCGCTGAGCACCAGCGCGAATTCCCCCGGCGCCAGCAGGGATTCGCCGAGCAGATCGGCCAGCCCGGCGGCCAGATCGCCCGCGCCCAGATGCCCGGTGTCGTGGCCGAAGTCGACCAAGGTGGCTCGGGTCAGCTCCGATACCAGCGGGCGGTAGGCGGTTTCGAGGGTGTCGGCGTGGAAGCGCGGCAGCACGACCCGGGTCAGGCGCGGATCGTCGCCGGTGAGGTCCGCGTCCGCCAGCGCCGTCGCGATCACCTCGGTCACCTTCGCACGCTCGATGGCCGCGTAGTGATCGCGGGGCAGCCGGCGCAGGAAGGCCTTCTTCGTGGCGCGGATATCGATGGTGCCGCGCAGCCAGCGCGGAGCGGGGGAGGCCGGATCGTCGCCCCTGGTCATGGCCTCGAGTTCGGGGGCGGCGACGGTGGCCACGGTGTGCAGCCACAGCCGAGGCCGCGCCTCGGACTCGGTGGACAGCAGCACCGCGGTCCCGGCATCGCCATAGGCGACACCATAATCGCCGGTCCAGCGGCGGAATCCGGGCTCGGCGAAGCGATCACCTGTACCGACCAGGGCGCGCCGGCAGCGGGGATCGCCGCGCAGGTAGGCGGCGGCGGCCTGCACCGCGGCCGCGCCGCCGTTACACATCTGCTGAATGCCCAGCGGCAGCGCTGCCTCCGCACCGAGGCGGTCGGCCACATAGTGCGCCGGTGACCAGAAGTCGTGTCCCTGATAGTGACTCCACGCGTAGAACAGCAGCCCGAGATCCGCGCCGCCCCATCCGGCCCCGGCCAGCGCTTCCCGCCCGGCCAGCACCGCGAGCTCGGGACCCGACAGCGATTCCGACACCGCCAGCGCCGCGTAGCCCGGATCCGCCGGGCGCAGCGCCTGATCCACGTCGGCGGGCTGCTGGCGAACCGCGGGCAGCCAACAGGTCGCGGCCATCACCGCGACCGGCTCTCTGATGGGCATGCCTACTCCTGCCCGATGCGCAGAGTGCATTTCGCGGTCGCCAGCACCACATCGTCCACGCGCAGCTCCGCGCGGGTGCGGACCAATCCGTCGCAGATCGACGTGGCCTCGCCGTAGAGCGCCACCCACACCTCGGTCGGCACCGGCTGCCGGTACTCCACGGCAAGATCGGCAATGGCCAAGCCCGCCAAGGAGATTCCGGCGTCGGTCAGGAGCCGGTAGGCCGCCCAGCCCGCCACCTCCTCGAGCAGGGCCGCCACCACGCCGTTGTGCAGTCGGCCCGGCGCGCCGTGATACTGCGGATCGGCGTACCAGGCCGTCCCCACGCCCGGCCCCTCGGGCAGATAGCGCAGCAGCAGCCCGTCGGTGCGCGCCGGCCCGCACGCCCAGCAGGTCGATCCGGCCGCGATGGCATCGTTGAGCGTCTGTCCCTCGATCAGCTCCACAGCAGTCCCCCGTTCACTTCCAAGATGTGTGAATTCACATACGACGCATCGTCACTGGCCAGGAAGACCACCGACTTGCCCACCTCGTCGCCTGTCCCGCTGCGCCCGGACAGCAGCCGACCGGCGACCTGGTCCCACACCAGGTCGTTTTCCGACAAGCGCGCGCCGAGCCCGGTGTCGACGAAACCCGGTGCGACCGCGTTGACGGTGATGCCGTCCGCGGCCAGCTCGGCGGCACAGGACCGCACGAACATCTCGATCCCCGCCTTGGACGTGCAGTACGCGCTCGCGCCGGGTGAGACCCGGGTGGACAGCGCCGAGGAGATGGCGATGATCCGCCCACCGCCGCTTCCCTTCAGATACGGCACGGCCGCACGCACGCAATAGAAGGTGCCGATCAGATTGGTCTGGATCACCTCGGTCCAGCGCTCGGGAGCGATACTGGCAATCATGCCGTCATTGCTCATCCCGGCGTTGCACACCAGCACGTCCAGACGGCCGAAATGGCGCACCGTGGCCGCCATCAGATTCTCGACCGAGGCCAGGTCCCGCACATCGGTCGGCTCGAAATACACTCGGTCGCCGCCGAATTCGCGGATCCGCTCCAAGTCCCCGGCAGACCGGGACGCGCACACCACCTTCGCACCCTCGGCGAGCGCGGATTCGGCGATCGAGCGCCCCAGCCCGCGGGTGCCGCCAGTAACGATCACGACCTTCCCGCGTAGCCGCATCAGATAATCCCGACCATCGCCGTGACAGAGGGAACCGCGTCCCAGATCATCACGTCCGGGTCGCCGTTGCGCAGCAGGTTCGCCAGGCGCTGGCGCAGGATGATGTTGGTGCCATCGGAGTGCAGCCAGATCGAGGCGTCGCGCAGCAGCTTCTCGATGCCGTTCTCCTTCATCACACCGTGCCCGCCCCACAGCTCCATAGCGCGCCGCGCGGAGTCGAAGATGGCTTCGGAGGTAATGAGTTTCGGCGCCACCGCGAGCGCCGGATCGAAAGTCTCCGGCGTGCGGGCCTGCCAGGCGGCGCGCCAGATGTAGGTGCGGCTGACATCCACGTTGAGGTACATATCGGCCAGATAGGAGCCGACGGCCTGGTGCTCGATGATCGGAACTCCGCCCTGCACCCGCTCGCGGCACCAGCGCAGGGTACGGTCGAAACATTCGCGGCCCACACCCAGCGCGCACGAGGCGGCGTAGGAGTTGCTGGCGCGCAGCAGCCGGCCGACGCTGCGCAGGGCGGTGCCCGGCTCGCCGAGCACGTCCTCGTCGGGCACGAAGACGTTCTCGTAGAAGATCTCCGCGTTATTGGCGGTGCGCTCGCCGTTCTTGTCATGCACGCGGCCGACGCGGAAGCCCGCGGCGTCGCTGGGCACGACGAACGCGGTGACGCTCTCGGTCAGCGGGCCGTCCTTGTCTGTGCGGGCGAAGCACAGCACGGTGTCGGCGCGGTTGGCATTGGAGATGTAGTGCTTCATGCCGTTGATCCGGTACCCGCCCGCGACCTTCTCGGCGAAGGTCTGCATGCCGCCACCGCGGCCGGTGTAGGGCAGCAGGTTGTCCGAGCCGGCGCGCGGCTCGGTGAACGAGGCCGCGAACAGGCCGCACGGGTTGTCGGCATTGCGGGCGAGATGGTTCCTACGCTGGGAATCGGTGCCCAGCTCGTTGAGCATCTGCGCGAACTTCCAGTGCTGGGCCAGCACCACCGCTGTGCCCAGATCGGCGGCGGCGATCTCCTCCAGGATCATGCAGTTGGTGACGTAATCGGTATTCGCGCCGCCGAACTCGACCGGTAGCGGGGCCTGGCGCAGACCGTGCTCGTTGGCTGCCTCGACCAGCTTCCAGGACCACGCGAGCTCGGGATCGGAGTGGGCGTCCAGTTGCGCGGCGACCGGCCGCACGACGGTGTCGGCGAAGGAACGAGCCTTGGCGCGCCAGGTGATCATCTCATCGGTCAGCGTGAATTCCATTGTCTTTCATACCTTCTCGGTCGAGCGCTGATCGCGGCCGTGGCGGCCGCGATCGGGTGGAAAAGTCGGTGGGATCGAAAGGTTCAGTGCGCGGCGGAATCCGCCGGCGCGGGACGGCGCAACAGCACGGTCACGGCCGCCGCGACCAGCGCGCAGCCCGCTCCCGCCCACCACGCGTAGGTGATACCGCCCGCCAGTGCCCGCGCCTGGGATTCGGCGGCCCGCAGCTGCTCGGTGCGTGTGGCGGCGAGGGTGATCATGCTGGCCAGGCCGATCGCGCCGCCGAGCCGGTAGGTGGTCGCGATCAGGCCGGAGGCGACCCCGGCCAGGTCCGACTCCACACCCTGCGCGCCCGCCACGAACGACGCCGCCTGCGCGATGCCCCAGCCTGCCGCCCAGAGCACGGTGGGGCCCAGCACATCTCGGGTGTACGAGCCCTGCGGTGGATGCGCCGCCAGCCAGATGAGCCCGCCCGCCGCGATCACCAGACCGCCGCCCAGGGACCAGGCCAGGCCGAGGCCGCGGATGAGCCGGGGCACGGCGGTGGAGACCACGAACAGGGTCACGCTGATCGGCAGGAACACCGCACCCGATTGCAGCGGTGTGTAATCGAGCACCTGCTGCAGGTAGAGGGTCACGGTGAAATAGGTGATCTGACCGATCGCCCCGACCAGGGCGATGACCGTGTTGCCGGCGCAGACGCTGCGAAACCCGAAGATGCGCAACGGCACCAGCGGATCGCGCACCCGCGTCTCCCACACTGTGAACCCGGCCAGCAAGAGCAGCGCCACGCCGAGCAGGCCCGTGGTGGACCAGTCCGCCCAGCCCAGCCGTTCGGTGCCGATCACCGCGTAGGCCACCAGCATCAGCCCGGTGGTGCTCAGCAGCGCGCCCAGCACGTCCGGGCGGCCCACCGCTGGCAGCCGCCGATCGCCGGTGAACCGCGACAGCAGCAGGATCACCACGCCGATGGGCACATTGATGAAGAAGTTCCAGCGCCAGGACACCGTGGTCAGCGCGCCGCCGAGCAGCATGCCGATCCCGCCCGCCAGCCCCGACATGGCGCCCCACCACCCCAGCGCCCGATGCCGCGCCGGGCCGTCGAACTGCGCGACCAGCAGCGTCATCGCCACCGGTGACATGATCGCGGCCCCGACTCCCTGTGCGGCCCGCGCCGCCACCAGCTCGATCGGCCCGGCCGCCACTCCGCACCACAGCGAGGCGGCCGCGAAAATGACCGTGCCCCAGCGGAACATGCGCTGCGCGCCGAGCCGGTCCCCCAGCCGCGCGCCCAGCAGCAGCAGGCCGCCGAAGGGCAGCGCGTACCCGTTGACCACCCAGCTCAGCATGACGTCGCTGAAACCCAGCTGCTGCCGGATGGACGGCAGCGCCACATTCACGATGGTGGCATCCATCGAGATCATGAACTGGGCGCCGACCAGCACCACCATGACCGGCCTGGCCCGCCGGGCGCCGGTCGGCGCGAGGGTAGTGGTCACAGCGCGTTCGATCCGTCCGGTCCGGCCAGTGCGGCGATCTGCTCGGCGGCGGTACGCAGGGAATCCGCGTCCAGCAGCAGCTTGGCCGGCACCGTGACGCCGAAGGTCTGCTGCAGGTGCGACTTCACCTCGAGCGACATGAGCGAATCCAGCCCCATCTCGGTGCCGGACTTGCGCGCGTCGATCTTGGCCGCCGGGCGGCGGGTGACCGCGGCGATCTGTCCAATCAGGCTGTCCAGCACCGCTTCCGGACTGGGGTCGCGCCGCTGCGCGACCGGAGCCGAAGCTGGTTCCGCTGCTGCTGCCGGCGCAGGTGCGGCGCCGTCGGCGGCCGAGGCGGGGCGGGTTTGCGGGGCAGAGAGGCCGTTCGGCACACTGACCAGGGAACGGCCGTTCGTCGGCTGCGGTACGGGCACAGGCGCGGGAGCCGTGGGCGCGGCGCCCCGGGCCATGGGCACAGCGGGCGTGACCGCCTTCGGGGCGAACGTATTCGGCAGTGCCGCCACGGTTTCCGCCGGCGTGGCGCCGAAGGAGGCGATCCCGTCCGGGCGGAAGGCCAGGCTGCCGGACAGCTCGAGCACGGTCCGGCTGGCGGCGTCGCGGATGCGGAGTTCGCCGCGCACCTCGATGGTTGGGCCGCTACCGGCCGGTGCGCCCGACTCGGTCGGGGCCGCAGTGGCCGCCGGTGCCGCCGACAGCGCGGATAGCTCTGATAACGGCAGGATTTCGGGTAGCGGATTCGCGGTGGGCCGGACGCGCAGACCGGTGAGCTCGGCCACGATGGACTCCTGATCATCGAAGACGGTGACATCGGCGATCACCGTGGAAGGTGTGGGTGAGGAGGTGACCTTGACGTGGGTCCACCCCCGGTGGATCGGCGCCTCACCGACCCGGGCGAGCTCGAGATGATCGGCGATCATCCAGACCGGCCTGTCGAACAGCGCCAGCAGGGGCGCGGCGCACGCTTCCAGCAGCGCCGGATGGGCCAGGGCCGCTTCGGGATCCGCGGCCAGCGCGGCGGGCAGCTCAAAGTAGGCCAGCGCCTCGCCCGGGCCGTACCACAGCTCGGTCAGGGCCGTGAAGGACGGACCCCAGGCGGTGCCGCCCTCCTCGGCCCAGGCGTAGAACCCGGCGCCGGTGCACTGCTCGACGAGGCGGGCCCGGATCTCGGCCAGCGGCCGATGGGCCTGCGGCGGAATCGAACCCGTGCGCACGGTGCCGCGGCAGTGCTCGACCATCGGGCCGCCGGGGCCCTCGGCGGCGGTCACGGTGAAACGCCAGATGCCGAACTCCGCGGGCGTCAATTCCACGCGCAGCGTACGGGTTTCGCCGGATGTCAGGACGAGTGCGGCGACGAATTCGACATCGGAGACCGCGACCGGTTGCCCGTCCGCCGCCTCCTGCCCGAATTGCCGTACCCGGTCCAGGAATACGGTGCCCGGCACCAGCCGGACCCCGTTCACGACGTGTTCGAGCAGATACGGCGAGGCCGTCGTGTCGAGGACGAACTCGCGGGCGAGCGTGTTGGTGGTCACCGAGGCATCGGCGTCGGCGAGCCAGAATCGCTCACGCTGCCAGGGGTAGTGCGGCAGCGGCACGCACCGGCCGGCGGAATACAGGCGGGACAGGGCGATCGGCGTATTGCGCTCATAGAGGGCGGCCAATCCGGCAAGCAGGGTGGCACGCTCGGGCTGGCCGCGCCGCAGCGAACCCACGGCCTCACCGGTAACGCCGAGATCGGTGATGTTCTCGCGGATGGCCTGCACCAGCATCGGATGCGGGCTGATCTCCACGAAGACGGTGGGGCGCTCGGCCGCGGCGCCCCGGATCGCGGCGCTGAATTGCACGGGCTCCCTGAGGTTGCGGGCCCAGTACGCGGCCTCGAGGTCGGTGCCCGCGACGGGTTCGCCGAGCACCGTGGAGTGCACGGGTACGGTCCCGGCCAGCGGTGTGATCGTGGCGAGCGCCTCGACCAGGTCGTCGAGCACCGGATCCATCTGCACGCTGTGCGAGGCCACGTCGACCTTGACCATCTGGCAGAACACGTCGCGGGCCTCGAGGGTGGCCTTGAGTTCAGCCAGCACCTGCGGATCACCGGACAGCACAGTGGTTTTCGGACTGTTGCTGACCGCCACCGACACCCGCGTCGTCACCTCGGCGATGAGCTCGCGCGCGGCGTCGATGGACAGGCCGACGACCGCCATCGCGCCCTGACCGGCCACGCGGCGCATGAGCGCGCTGCGCCGGCAGATGACCGCAGCGGCGTCCTCGAGGCTGAGCGCGCCGGCGATGTAGGCCGCCGCCGCCTCGCCCATGCTGTGCCCGATCACCAGGTCCGGTTCCACACCCCAGGCGCGCCAGGTCTCGGCCAGCGCGACCTCCACCGCCCACAGGGTCGGCTGCACCACGTCGATGCCGCTGAGTTCGGTGCCGTCCCGCAGCAATTCCAGCACCGACCACCCGTTTTCGGCCTGGATGGCGGCATCGCAGCGCACCAGCGCGTGGCGGAACGCGGGCGAAACCTCGAGCAGCTCACGACACATGCCGACCCACTGCGAGCCCTGCCCGGGGAAGACGAACGCCACCCGCGGCCTGTCGTGGGACAGGAATTCGGCGTCGCCGTGCAGCACGGCGCGCAACTGCTCGACGAACTCGTCATGCGTCGCGCCGACCACCGCGACCCGGCGGTCGTGATGGGTGCGGCGGGCCGCGGCCGTATAGGCGATATCTCGAATGTCCTCGTGACGGCCGGCGCCGTGGACACCCAGATAGGTCAGATGGAAGCGCACCAGATCCCGTAACGCCTCGTGGGATTGGGCCGAGAGGGCGAGCAGCTGCGCGTCGCCGGTCTCGAGCAGCCCGGCGTCGGAATGCCGGACGCGGGTCGCGGTGGCCGGATCCATCTCGGTGAGCACCACGTGCACATTGGTGCCCGAGACACCGAAACCGCTCACCCCGGCCACCAGCCGCTTGTCATCCTCGAGCGGCGTCGCCACCGACGGCAGCGTCAGCGGCAGCTCCTCCCACGGGATGATCGGATTGGGTGTGCGCAGGTGCAAATTGCCGGGCACGCTCCGATGACGCAGGCACAGTACAGCTTTGATCACGCCGATCAGACCGGCCGCCGCCTCACTGTGCCCGATATTGGTCTTGTGCGAGCCCACCAGCAGCCGCTTGGTGCGATTCGCGCCGAGCACGGTGCCCAGCGATTTCAGCTCGACCGGGTCACCGGCCTGGGTGCCGGTGCCGTGTGCCTCCACGAAATCGACGGTGGCGGGATCGATTCCGGCGTCGGCGTAGGCGTTGCGCAGCACTGCGACCTGGCCGGAGATGGCCGGGGCCATGAACAGTCCGCTACCCATGCCGTCATTGCTGGAACCCACGCCGCGGATCACCGCGTGAATCGGATCGCTGTCGGCCAGGGCCGCGGACAGCGGCTTGAGGATCACCGCCGCGACGCCCTCACTGCGTACGAAACCATTGGCGTCCCGGTCGCCGAACTTACAGCGGCCCTCCGGGGACAGCATGCCCGCCGAGGAGAAGGCCACGCTCTCCCACGGGCTCAGCACCAGGTGCGCTCCTGCGGCGATGGCCATCGAGGACTCACCGCTGCGCAGGCTCTGCACGGCCACGTTCAGCGCCGACAACGACGACGCGCATGCGGCGTCGACGGCCAGGGCGGGCCCGTTCAGATCGAAAGCGAACGACAACCGGCCGGCGATGGCCGAGCGCGCGCCGCCGCCCATGACCCCGTAGATGGTGGGCTTCCCGCGATTCTGCAGCTCCCAGTAGTTCGAGCTGTCGGTGCCGACGAAGACGCCGGTCCGGCTCCCGGCCAGTTGGTCGCGGGTCAGTCCGGCGTCCTCGATGGCCTCCCAGGCACATTCGAGCAACAGCCGCTGCTGGGGATCCATGGCCTCGGCCTCGCGCGGGGAGATGGCGAAGAAATCGGCATCGAAGCCATCGATATTGTCGAGAAAGCCGCCCGCGGTAGTGATTATTTTGCCGGCCGCGGGGCCGCCCGGTTGATAGAACTGTTCGATCGGAAATCGCGTGATGGGTATTTCGGTTATCGCATCTATTCTATCCAGCAGCAGCTGCCAGAATTCATCGATGCCATGTGCTCCCGGTACGTGACACGCCATTCCGATAATCGCGATCATGCGCTCGTCCACCGCAGTGGAATCGATACCGGCGCCAACTGGAATTTCCCGTGTATTCAATTCTTCGCCCCTCCCTGGCAACCACCAAGGCATATGCCGGGCGGGCGGCGCCGGCGGCGCCCGCCGCGGTCGTGAACCCTCAGTCGACGGCGAGGACGACCTTGCCGCCGGGCAGCTCGCGCTGCCGCATACGCTCGACGACCTTGCCCAGGTCGCCCCAGCCGGACACATGGCCCGGCGTCGCCACCAGCCGGCCCGCCGCCGCCAGCGACACCAGGATCGCGAGGTCCACGTCGTCGGGATCGGTTGCGGCATAAGAGATATAGTTCTGCAGGCGGGCGCCCTCGTGGCCGATGAAGTTGTACACGTCCAGCGGCGCCTTCTCGCCCGAACTGCTGCCCAGCACGACCACGGTGCCGCCCGGAGCCAGCTTGGCCAGCGCACCGGTCAGGGCCGCGCCGCCGACCGATTCCAGGACCAAATCAAAAGGCCCGGTGGCGCTTTCGACATCGGTCACCACCTCCGCGGCGCCCAGGCCGATGAGCTCCTCGGCGACCTGGGCGGCCTGCGTGGTGACCGCGCTGACGACCGCGCCCGACAGCGCGGCCAGCTGCACCTGGAAACGTCCGACGCCGCCGTTGGCACCGGTGATCAGGATCTTGCGGCCCAGCACGCTACCGCCGATGCGCAACGTGCGCAGGGCGGTCAGGCCCGCCATCGGCAAGGCGGCGGCCTGTTCCATGGTGAGTTCGTCGTTGAGCACCGTCAGCCGTGAGGTGGGCACCGCCGCACGCTCGGACCAGCCGGCCTGGTCGACCATGCCCACCACGCGGGCGCCGGGCTGCGGGCCCGAGCCGTCGGCCGCGCTCTCGATCACCACGCCTGCGATGTCCTGGCCGGGCCGCCAGCCCTCGGGGCGAATCCCCAGCAGCGCCAATTCGCCACGGTTGAGGGAGAACGCGCGGATCGCGACGAGAGCCTCATGTGGCGCGGGGACTGGTTCGTCGACATCTCCGAAGGAGACCGGCGAATCACCGCTCGGGTTATTGATTACTGCTAGCATTCGTGCCCTCTTCCTGTGCTGATACGTTCTCTTCGAATACTTCCATCGGTAGTCAGAACTGAGAAGGAACGGCTTTTAATCGGCCGATCACGAAGAATTATCGCCACTCAAGGGATAGTGATCGAGATCACTGGATCAGGGGGAATATAACTATGGCGCTCTCTCCATTGGGAGACCGTAAGGTATCTTTTGTGGTTTTACAAACCGCCCTTTCTCATTGTCGAGTGGTAGGATTTCCGGCGAACCGGTTACCGCACAACGGGGGCGTGTATGGAACTCAGGCATCTCGCGAGCTTTGTCACGGTCGCTGAGGAATTACACTTCGGACGTGCGGCCCGCCGATTGCACATCGTGCAGCCTGCCCTCAGCCAGCGCATCAAGGCGCTGGAGAGCGAGCTCGGCCTGCGATTGTTCGATCGCACCGCCGCCGGCGCCGACCTGACCCCGGCCGGGCATCGGCTGCTCGAGCAGGCCCGGATCGTCCTAGGCGCGGCCGACCAGTTCAGCACCCTCGCCGAGGATCTCGCCCACCGCGAGAACATGCAGGCGCAGTTGCGAATCGGCACCGCCGAGGGGATGACCTCGCGCCTCGGGCACATTCTGGCGATGTTGCACGACCAGGCGCCGACGACACAGATCCTGCTGGAGAGCCTGTCGGCCTCCGAGCGGCTGGCCCGGGTGGCCGATCGCCAGCTCGACGCCGCGTTCATCCGCATGCTGCGGCCGATTTCCGGGCTACGGGCGATTCCGTTGTGGACTGATCGCCTGGTCGCGGCGCTCCCGGCCGAACATCCCCTGGCCGGGGAATCGACACTGCCCTTCCAGCGGCTGGCGGCGATTCCGCTGCGTCTTTCCAAGCGGGAATCCAGTCGCACGTTCGTGGATACAGTGTTACAGGCGTGCGGGTCGGCGGGTTTCACTCCGCAGCTGGCGGGCGCCTTCACCACCGTGCAGAACACCCTGGCGCTCTTGGGATCCGGGCAGCCGTCGTGGACTGTCCTCTATGAGGAGGCCGCCACCGCACTGCCCACCCGACGGGTAGCCTTCCGTCGGCTGACCGATCCGGAGATCGTGGCGCAGACCTCGCTGGTCGTGCGCGAATTGACGCCTGCCGTCCGGCAACTCGTCGAGACCTGCCGGGCCAGCGTCCCCAGGGATCTCGACATTTCCGAGACGCCCTTCGCACAAGCGACGGCCGGATGATCACCATCAGTGACTCCGGTCGCATGGATCCGGGCGCACAAGCTCATCGAGCGCTGTTGGAACCGGAGGACAAGACAGCATGACCACCTCGGGCGACACACGGACCGTCGTCATCTGGGCCGACCGGCACAGTGACACCACCGCGTACCTGTTCACCGACCGCGACGTCGCCGAGGAATGGGCGCAGACGAAAGGACGCGAGTACGACCGGCACGGGAACTATGCCGAGAAGACCTACCCCGGCGGCGAACTCCGGATCACCTACGGCGCCCCGAGCGAGGACTATCTCGCCGTGTCCGAGGCCGTCGTCGACCAGCTCGCGCCGAGGCGGGCATCGTGACGATCGAGGCATTCATCGAGGCCCGCCTCGCTGAGCGGACGACCGACGTCGACGCGATCACCTCGGCGCTGTTCCACGCCGAGATCGATCGGCGCGGAACGGGTCCCGGGTCCGCCAGCTACGGCAGCGTGTGGTCCCGTTCCGAACAAACCGCCGCCCAGCTGCTCGCTGCCCCCTCGGTTGCCCGCGAACTGTCCGAATCCGATCAACGCGTGGTGGCCGCCGTATGGTCCGATCACCCGGACTACCAGCAGGAGTGGGCACTGTGAGCATCGCGGCATTCATCGAGGCCCGGCTCACCGAGCGAGAGGCCGCGGCACACGAGGCGCTCGATCTCGAAAAGTTCTTCCCACCGGGTGAATTCGACCTCGAATACCAGTGGGTCCGGTTCGTCCGGCGCCGCGTCCGATCCGTCCGGCGGCCCGGCGGCGATCGGGCGATGTCGTCCAACTTCGCGCCCGGCGCGCCGAGCCCGCGCGAAGTGCTGTGCGAGTGCGCCGCGTGGCGTACGAGCGTCGACTCGTCGGCCCGGCGGATCGCGCAGGTTGGGGACATCACGACACCGAGCACATGATCGAGGCCGACCTCGCCCCGATCGCCGCCATCTGGGCCGAACACCAGGACTACCGGCCAGAGTGGGCCGCGCTCGGAGCATTGGAACCATGACCGCGCGTCGGGCTGCGATATATCGACGAGATTCGGGTGTCAGACCCGAGTCCGGTGGATTGGTCACGCTGGGTTTCCGAATCGCTGCTTGGGCCGCATGGCCAGGCCTCGGATGCACAGTTGCGGACCCAGCAGCAGCCGTGCGCAATCCAGTACGTTTCGACCGTCAACGCGGGCGATTCCTACACCCTCCGTTACGGTTCCGGATTCGGGCAGGTGTTTCAGTCGCAGGTTGATCTCGTTCGGCCGAACGGCACACCGAACGGGGAGTTCTTCCTGATCGATACCGACGGTGCTTGGACCGATACCCAGAATCGGATTCCGGAGTTCCTCACGCCCATCCTGTTGGGGATATGTGATCGTATCCATGCCCCGATCAAGGAGCTCTTCGAGTCGCTGATTACCGACGAGCTGAGGAAGGTGTTCGACGATGAGCAGTGAGCTTGTTAGCGCTGCTGGCGGCAGCCCCTACGCGTTCCCCGACCTGCCTCGAACCCGAATGACAGCGGAGATCGTCAGTGACGCAGACGTTTTGCATCGTCAGGTCCGAGACCTGCAGGGCGTAACCGGTGAGCTGCGAAGGGACATGCTCATCCGCGACCTTGAGGCGCGGCGAAACGAGCAAGCCCGCAAAGCCCCGAAGACGATACTTGAGGAGCCGTCCGACCTCGGCTTTGCGTGGCGTGACATCGCCAAAATCACCGGAGTCAGCGTCGCGGCGGTGACGAAGTGGCGCCGCGGTGAAAGTGCCAATGAGTTGAACCGCCGACGGTTGGCGGAGGTTCTTGCGCTGGTCGATATGCTGACCGATCGCATGATCGAGGAGCCAGTGTCGTGGCTGGAGGCGCGGCCGCGTACCGCTGTTGCGCTCACACCCATGGACATACTCGCGGGGGCCGGCCACAGCTTGTGCTGGAACTTGCGAGCCACTACACCGACGGCTCCGCCGTGGACGCAGCTTTCGACGCGTTCGAACCCAACTGACGAGAAACCAGAGTCGACGACGCCTTCGAGACATTCGTTGCTGATGACAGCATCGTTTCGATCAGACCCAAGAGCTGAAGGCCAAACGGAGTGACAGCGAACAAGCTTGAAACGCCAGAATGACACTCCCCCATTCGGGTCAATGCCGCGGCCTTTGGCGCGGTCGATATGCCGTGGTGGTCGTCTCTGCCCCAGTCGGCGCGAAACGATCAGTTCAACGGTCACGAAGGCTGTGCCTACACAGCGAGTCGGACTGTCAGAAGACACCGCGGATGCAATCCACTCTTCGATCTGTTCCAGCTATGTGACCGGATCGATCCTGCCGGTTGAGGGGAGTTTACGGCCGCCTGAATTCCGGCCTATGGGCGACTCAGAGAGGTGTCCAAGGTTGTCAGCGACAGTTCGAAGGCGTCGCGGGCCTGTTGTATTGTGTCCAGGGCGGTCTTGAGGTCGGCGATGAGCTTGTCGGTGTCGTCGGGGTCCTTGCCCGAACTCCTCGCATCCTGGATGGCGCGGACCGCGTCGTGGCAGCCAGTTCCTCCGGTCCGGGCCCTGTCGATAAACGTCTTCCACGAGATCTCGGATACCGGGGCGGGGACCTGGAAATAGCGTGAGGCTGATGTGGACGTGTCTGCGATCTCGCCGCAGCTCGTCGACAGTCGAGTCAGCGTTTCTCCCATGTCGGAGCTCGCGTCCTTGCTGATTGCCGAGTCAAAATCGTCGGTGGCTTTTTGGAATTGTCTTACGACATCCAGTCCTCCATACTGCCACCAGGCTTTGATCTGATATTTCTCGACCTTCGTCGGTGAGGCCTGTGAGTCTGGGGATGGCAGTAGTGCAGCTGCGGTTGCCGGCGAATCGGATGATGGTCCCGTGGCGATATATCGCGCGTGGACCAGCCCCGGAATGACGATGGCCACCGAAGCGATGCACGTTACCGCGAGGAAGAGTCGGCGTACGGTTGGGCGCGCAACATGTTTCGGTTGAGATTCGGCCCCCGACCGTCCTCGGCGGAATTGAAGGATCTGGGCGGCGGCGGACCAGATCACCACGAGCACGCAATCGCCCGCCAGCGCGACGAGTGACACAATTACCAGGTCCTGAATGACGCCGGATTTGGTATCGATGTGCCATTCGCAGTACCGGTGCACGACTTTGATCCGGTCGACGCAACCGTCGGTGGATTGAAGCAGCAGGATTCCTCCCGCGCCGAGGATAACTGCCAACTGCGTGGAAAGCATGCTGAGCAGAAGACGATGGCGTCGGTCCAGTGCGCAGGCTATGACGGAAGTGGCGAGGGCCCCGAGCAGAACCGCGCCGATAATCCAGGTGTCGTAGGAGGACAAGTAGGCCGACAGCTGCTGTTTCCTTGATGTCGACAATCGGCCTTGCGCCGCCGCAATCGGGAGCAGGATGACGTCGTGTGCGTGTGCCGATGCAACGACAGCTGCGATCCATGCGATCACGGCACCGAGAAATGCCGGTCCCGTTATGCGTCGTAGCCGCGGAAGGAAATCTGCGCCACGGACGCCCCACGCCGCCAGCGGGGCGACCAGAAATACTGCGAGGGTGAGGGCGGCCACGGCGACGAAGGGCCACAAGATGTCGATTTTGTCCAGGGCGCTCTGCGCCCAGACCTCGGCGCGGTGCTCAGCATTGTACCCACCGAAGAATGAATTCCTCCATTTACGTACTGCTCCGATATCAAGGGCTGCGCCGATCGAATACTCTTGACCTTCGCGTTCCCACCACCCGTACCAGAAAGTCAGCAGGATTCCGCTCGATGCGACGACGAGATAAACAATCGTTCGGAGGCTCCTGGCGCGCCACACGGTGAGCCAGTGGTCGGTCAACTCGGAACTCCACCAGGCGTATCCAGCAAAGAACGCCAGGATCAGTAGCAGTGCCAATGGCTTGCCGGGGAGCCACTCCGCCGGTGCGACGCGGCCCATGATCAGTTCGGCCGCCACGCCGCCCGCCCCGAGTGAAAGGCCAACGAATAGAGGCCGGGGTGGTCTCTGTCCAGTCAGCGACGCGTACAAGACTGCCCGGCAGAGCGCGAAGCCTACAATTCCCGATACGATCGCGGCCGCGATCGCGGCGGAGATGATTTGAGTCCAATTGCTGCGCGCCAGGTGGAAGTTTGCCAGAATATCGGACATTTGGCCGACTGTCAGTCCGGCGGCGGCTCCGGTCAAGAACACGGGTAGGCCGCGGACACCGAACAATTCGCTCGGATCGTTCAGTATCCCGCGTCGGAGGTCCCAGCGTGGGTGTGTGAGCCAGAGCTCCTGAAAAGAGCCGAGTGACCGTTGAACGAAGCCCGGTGACTGGTGCGGTTTGGCGATCACCCATCCGCGCGGGTCGGCTCCCCAGCGCACGGCTGCGAGGTCGGCGTAGACCTCACGGCTCCGTAGGACATCCGCGCGGGCCAAGTAGATCAAAACGACCATGGAGGCGACCAGCGCGATGTTTCGTATGGTCGGGATTTCGTCTCGTTGCCACGTGAACCCGCGCAGGAGCGTATACGTGTTCCAGACCAGATATGGAATGAGAACGAGCAGAATGAATGCCCGCCACATCGCAACCGACAGGTAGGTGATGGTGATGTCCCGGTTTCGGACGTGCCCCAATTCGTGAAGCACGACCGCTCGGAACCGGTGCGGTTCGGAGTTCCTTACCGCGAGCAGGCCACCGTTCAATCGAACTATCGGCCGACGGGTCCGACCGAAGACCGCCGCGCCGAGGGACAATGCGGTCCTGTCCACGACATAGCGTGGGCTGTCTGCCAAACGGCATTCCTGCTCGAAGGCGGTCAAGGTGGCACGAATGTCGCCGGTCGGATCGACACTTGTGAACGGAACTACTTTGGCGCGGCGGCATTTCCAGGCACCGATCCCGAAGAAGATCGCGAAGGTGACCGTGAGCATGAGGGCGGTCCACACCATTGGCACCCAGGCAGGTGGAAGGGGCTCGTAGCGTGCGACGCAGGTTTCATAGGCGGTCCACTGATCTTTGATGCGCAGCGCACGCTGCACTGTCCCGCGAGTCGGGTCCACTCCTGCCGCCATATCGCAGCCGAGGCGTCCGCTGCCGATGTAGTCGCTGAGGACGGTCCAGGCCATCGCCGCGCTGGCGACCATCAAGAGGACCGTCAACAAGACGAATCGGAGCGTCGTGCCAGCACCGATCGCATCATCGCCGAGCTGTTCGTCGGGGCGGGTGTCGGTCATCTCGGCCTCACCTCAAGAAGGTGAAGTGCCGGAGCGACGTTCCTCCTCGGAGGGGGTGGGAGGCGATGACTCGTCCTTGTTGGCGGCGGTCAGCATCAGGCGCACGACCAAACCGTCTGCGATGGCCTGCGCTCGGGCCTCGTCGAGCCCTCGTTGCCCAGCGATTTCCAGAGCCTGCCGCTGTATTTCGGCGAGTTGTTCCTCGGTCAGCGGCGGCATTCTCCTGGGCTGCTCGGCCTTGCGGCGAAACACCTTTCGGGTCAAGGTTTTCATGGCCGATGCGGCACCGTCACCGACGGCCACACCCAGACGGTCTGCCGCACGGTTGACCGCAATCCACACCACTGGTGTCGCCAGGGCCGCGACTGCGGCGACTCCGAAGCCGAGCGGCTCTCTCGACGCCTTCATTTGTTCGAGTCTCTGAGTGATCGTTGACGCGTCGAATCCCGCCATTCCGTCGATGATCGGCAGTTCGTCCGGCGAGACGATGGCGATCACGTCACGGACGATTGCGAAAACCGTACTGTTGTCAAGGTTTTCGGCGTTGTCGACCGAATGCTCGGCCATTTTTCCCCCCAACGAGAGCCAGCTAGGCCTACCTGTCAAGGGTACCGTGCGAGGGAACCCTATGCGCCCGAACAAGAGGTGATACCCAGTCACACGCTCTGTCGATCCGGAGGGGACGCGTGTTGTCGTGGATCGATGCAGGCTCTGGTCGACCGAATTGACGAGATGTCCTTGCTACTGGGATGCGTCGATCGCGCCGTACAGACTGGAGAAGGCGCGGTGATGGTGCTGCGCGGTGAGGCCGGCGTCGGCAAGAGCACCCTGCTGTTGACCTTCGGCGAGTGCGCGGCCAGCCAGCCCGCGCCTGCGGGGCTGCTGACCGGATATGGGCAGGCGATGTTGAATTTCCTTGCCCGGCCGGTCTTCCCTATGGGTTCAGGCGGTCATCGCAACACTCCACGCAGCACGCCGAAAGGTCAACATGCCGTGGTCATCTCGAAGGGCTGATCAGCTAGCTATGCTGCGCTATAGGTGCTCTGAGCTGGGGTGTTAGCTGACAGCAATCCCCTATGATGCTAACCTGCGACTCCCAACCTGGGGTTTTGCATTTGCGCTGATTTCCTCGCGATTCGCGGACTGCGCCTGACCTGGGTAAATGATGGTCCCGGCTGTGCCCTCGGCGGGGCACTATAAGGATGGGAACGGAGTCGACCAGCGGTTCGCATGGGGAATGCTGACGATCGAAGCGGGATTCGGCCGTCGCCAAGCCGGATTGATAGACCAGGAACTCGAGCTCCGAACCCGCGATTTGGTGGTATTGGCCATCCAATACGGCCACATGCGCACCGTCCTCGACGGCCGCACCGCCAGTGGCTACGGCAACCGCGCCCGCCGGGGCTTCCACGGCGAGCTCGACGTGTCGGCCCTGAGACCGCCGGGCAACTGCTGACCAGCGCCGGCGACAATCCCCAACACATGCGCTCGGAAGCCGCGTCCGCGCACCTGGCCGGCGTCGCCCCAATCCCGCCTCATCCGGTCGCACCCGCTGACACCGCCGGGGCCGCGGTGGTGACCGGGCAGCCAACAACGCCCTCTACGCCATCGCCGTGGTCCGCATGCGCCATGACCCCCGCACCCACGCCTACGTTGAACGCCGCACCGCACAAGGGCTTTCGAAGGGTGCTGGCCCAGGGCACCGCGACCCTGCTGCTCGACGAGCCGACCGCCGCACTCGATCTCGGCCACCAGGAGCAGGTGCTGCACCTGGCGCGCGAGCGTGCCGCCGCGGGCGCGGCCGTCGTGGTCGTGCTCCACGACCTCGGCGTCGCCGCCGCCTACGCCGACCGGGTCGCCGTCCTGGAAGCCGGGCGCATCGCCGCCGACGGCCCGCCCCGCCAGATCCTCACCCCCGAACTGCTCTCCCGCGTCTACCAGCACCCGGTCGACGTCTTCGACCACCCGGCGACCGGCGCGCAACTGGTGCTGCCCGTCCGCCGCTGACCCGCTGGAACCCGTGCGGGCCAGGCGCATTCGCCCCGGCCCGCACGCCGGCGGCACCGATTGCATCTCCGGCGTGCCGAGAAGAGATTCGGCTTGCCGGCGCCAGTCGGCGCGCTGCTCGGCCCAGGAACGGGATCGATGCCAGGACGGTCGGGTCTCAAGGGCCGCGCGCTCCATGAGCGCGAACATTTCCTTCGGCATCGGTTCGCGCCCGACCCCGCGTGCGAACTTGGCCGCGAGCACGTCGAGACGGGCGGTGATCGCGGCATCGCGGCTTGACCAATAGTCGATCAACACCAGTGGCACACCATCGACTTCGCGGATCGGCCGCCTCGCCGGGTCGGTGCCAGGACGCTCGCTGAACGACTACCGACCCAGTGCGGCTACCGTAAGCGCGAAATCCGGCTGCCGACTTGGTGGACGTTGCGGACCGTCGGCACGCGGTGGGCCGACGGCCCATCCGGCACTACGGCCGTGGTGCCGCTTGGTTGCTTGCACTCCGCCCTTACGATGTCGCCGCCGTCCGGCGCTGGCTTGCGTCGGCATAGCGGCTGATCGGCCGGGCCAAGCCGAGCATGCCCCGTAAGGTCGTCGCCTCGTACGCGGTCCGAAACCCCGCCCGGCTCTGCAATTGCGGGACCAGGTCGCGGCAGATCGCCTGGAGATCGTCGGGCAGCACGGCCGGTCGCAGCCGAAAGCCGTTGATACCGGCCGATTTCCAGTCCACCATCAAATCTGCCAGTTCGCCCGGGGTTCCGGTGAAGATCTCGGCGTCGGAGGTCAGTGCTTCGCCGTCGAGAGTGTCGAACCGGTGCAGGCGACGGGCGGCGGCGCCCGGCTGCTCGTCGAGCACGACGAGCAGTTCACCGAAGACCGCGAGAGGCCGGTCAGCGGGACGGCCGGTCTTCGCCCGCGCGGCGTCGACCTCACCCAGGATCCGAGTCACATCCGTGCGCGAGTGCGGTGTGACGTAGACGATGTCGGCGGCGGCTGCGGCTGCGGCGAGCTCGTAGGGCACCGAGGCATGAGCGAGCACAGTGACCGGCGGCTGCCCCTGCGGCGGCCGCGGGGTGATCGCTGGGCCGCGGATACTGAAGTGTTCACCACGAAAGTTGATGTGGTGCAGTTTGTCTCGATCGATGAACCGCTCGGTGGCGGCGTCGCGGATCTCGGCATCGTCCTCCCAGCTGTCCCACAACCGCCGAGCGACCTCGACGACGTCGCCGGCCTCGCGGTGCAACTCGGCCAGCGCCGCCGCGATCGCCTCGGGGCCCGACAGATCCGTCGGCGACAGCAGTGGGGTCTCGCGGCGGCCGAAATGGGCCGCGTCCGCGGCACGCGACGAGACTTGCGGACGCCAGCCGGCACGCCCGTGGCTGACATAGTCGAGCGTCGCGATACCCATGGCTAGATGAAACGGTTCGGTGTGGGTGACATTGGTCGTCGGCACCAGGCCCAGATGCGTGGTCAATGGCGCGAGCCGGGCGGCCAGCAGGACCGCGTCCAGGCGGCCGCGCACCTGGTCGGTGCGGTCGTCGGGCAGATGGAACCGAGCGGACTGCATGCCCAGCGCATCCTCGATCGTGACGAAATCCAGCAGCCCGCGTTCGGCCTCGGCGACCAGCTCGCGCCAGTATCCGACCGTGAACAACTCGCGGGGGCGCGCGTTCGGCTCGCGCCATGCCGCCGGATGCCAGCCGGCGCCGTCGAGCGCGACGGCCAGGTGTAGTTCGGTCATGATGCCTCCCTTGCAGTGGTGTGTCCGGGCCTGCGGTCCAGGCCCAGGTGCTCGCGCAGCGTGGTGCCGGTGTACTCGGTGCGGTACACCCCCTTCTCTTGGAGCAGCGGGACGACATGAGTGACCAGATCGTCCAGTCCGGTGGGTGTCAGGTGCGGGACGAAGATGAAGCCGTCGGCGCCGCCGCGACGGGCGAAGTCCTCGATGGCGTCGGCGACGGCGACCGGCGTGCCCACGAAGGTCGGACGGGCGGCGATCTCGATCACCAGTTGCCGAATGCTCAACCCCCGCGCTGCCGCCATCTCCCGCCAGCGCAGAGCCGTCTCCATGCGTCCGCTGCGGAACGTCGAATGTCCTTGAAGTAGTTGACTTTCCGGAATCGGATCGATTTCCGGTAGCGGCCCGTCCGGATCGTATGCGGACAGATCGCAGCCCCAGATCCCTTCCAGGAAAGTCAGGGCCGTGCGCGGGCCGACCTGGGCACGAGCGATCTCCACAGCGCGATCGGCGGCCTCGGCCGCGGTATCGCCGAGCACATACGTGACCGAAGGGAAGATCAGCAGTTCGTCGGCCGTCCGGCCGTAGGTGGCGAGCCTGGATTTGACGTCACGGTAGAACGCGCGAGCCTCGTCGAACCGGTCGTATTTGCTGAAGACGACCTCTGCTTCCCGGGCGGCGAAGTCACGGCCCGCCGGGGATTCGCCGGCCTGGATGATCACCGGGTGTCTCTGCGGACCCGATGGCGTGGCGAACCTGCCATGAATGTCGAAATGCTGTCCGGGATGGGAGAATTCGCCCGCACCGGGCCGGATGAACGCACCGCCGACAGGGTCGGCGAGGATGTCGTCCGACCGCAGACTGTCCCACAGCTCGCGCGCGGTCGCCAGGAATTCCGCGGCGCGCGTGTACCGGTCCGCCTCGGCGAGGAACCCGCCGCGCCGGAAGTTCTCACCGGTGAACGCGTCGAAGCTCGTCACCACATTCCATGCGGCCCGGCCATCGCTGAGAATGTCCAGGGTGGCCAGCCGCCGGGCCACCTCATAGGGTTCGTTGAAGGTGGCGTTGATCGTCGCGGCCAGGCCCAGGCGTTCGGTGACCGCAGCGAGCGCCGACAGCATGGTCAGCGATTCCGGACGGCCCATCACGTCCATGTCGTGCAGGAGTCCCTTGTGTTCCCGCAGCCGCAGTCCCTCGGCGAGGAAGAAGAAGTCGAATCGGCCGCGCTCGGCGGTGCGCGCCAGTTGTGCGAACGATTCGAATTCGATCTGGCTTCCCGCCCGTGGGTCCGACCATACGGTGGTGTGGTGGATGCCGGGCAACTGGGCGGCGAGGTGAATCTGCTTCACGCGTAGTCCTTCGATCGAACGGGGAAGGCATGCCCGCGAGCGCCGAGGACCACCAGCAGGGTGGGTGCCAGCAGCACCAGCACGGTCCACGGGAATGCCATCGGGCCGAACAGCGTCAACAGCACCCCGCCGACGACACCGCCGCCGGCCATCGCCACGTTCCACAGCGTGACCAGCATGGCCTGGGCCGCATCGGCGGCGTCACCGCCGGCGATCGCCACCGCGGTCTGCAGCAGGGTCGGCACGCCGCCCCAGCCCAATCCCCACAGCGCGGCCGCCACGTAGATCAGCACCGCGTTGTGCACCTGCGCGGCCAGCATCGCGGCCGCGATGGCCACCAGAATCGTTCCGGCGATGGTCAATCCACGCAGGCGGCGGTCGATGTGCGCGCCGGTGAACCAGATGCTCACCATCGACGCGATGCCGAAGACCAGCAGCACCGCACCGACCATGCCGTGCAACCCGGCCCCATCGAGGAAGCTGGCAATGTAGGTGTAGAGGACGGTGTGTGCGAGAACGAACACCAGGGTGACGAACAGCACCGCACCCACCCCGGGAACTCGTGCGGTTGCCGACAGCTGAATGCGACCGCCGCCCGACTGCCCGGGAAAGTCCGGAACCACCAACGAGATCCATGCCAGTAGCACCACCGCGAGCACTGACATCACCGCGAACGTCACTTGCCAGCCGACCGCATCGCCGAGGAACGTCCCCAGCGGGATGCCCAGCGACAGCGCCAGTGGAATGCCGGCCATCACGATCGCAATCGACTTGCCCTGCAACGATTCCGGCGCGAGACGGCGCGCATACCCGGCCAGCAACGCCCACACCAGACCGGCCGCGATGCCGGCGATGAACCGCGCGACCAGCGTCAGCGGGTACGACAGCGACGCCGCCGTCACGGTATTGGCCACCGCGAATCCGGCCACTCCAGCCAGGAGCAGCCGCTTGCGCCGCCATCCAGCCGTCGCCACCGATAACGGAATGGCGGACACCGCAGTTCCGATCGCGTAGACGGTGACCAGCTGCCCGGTTGCCGACTCGCCGACGCTCAGGTCGGCGCTCATTCCGGGCAGTACGCCAGCGGGCAACGCCTCGGTGAGCACAGTGATGAACGCTGCGGTGGTCAGCGCGAGCAACGACGGAACTGGCAGTCGCTGAGCATCTTTCGTGGTCGTCTCCGACCGCGGGACCTGTATTCGATTCGCCATGCGGGTATCGTGAAACCTTCACATAAGTGTGAAGGTCAAGGGATTCGCCGAGATGAGGAACATCACATGCGCATCGGAGAGCTGGCCCGTCGCACCGGCACGTCCACCCGGTTGCTGCGCTACTACGAGGAAAAGGCGCTGATCGTCGCACGCCGCTCACCCAACGGCTACCGGGACTACGACGATGCCTTCGTCGACCGGGTGATGCAGATCCGCGGCCTGCTCGACGCGGGCCTGCCGACCCGCATCATCAAGCAAATCCTGCCCTGCCTGAACAAACCCCGAGTCATCCACTTCACCGACGCCACCCCGCAGATGATCGCCACGCTCGAGCACGAGCTGAACCGCATGACCGAGCGCATCGAAGTGCTCACCCACAACCGCGACGCCATCGCCGAGTACCTCGAGGCCGTCCTGGACGCCGACGATCTCCGCGCGACCTCATGACGCCTGAGGAGCATGAGAGATGTTGCAACAAAACCTCTTCGACGCCCGCACCGACGCAAGCTCGGATTTCATATCTCTTGATTTCAACTATCGACAACGCGAATCCTCGCAGGAACCAACGGGTTCCGCGACACCGCCACTGATCCCGAACGATCCAGCAAGGCAAGCCTCGGGGATAGCCTGGGAACTCCTCGCCGACTGGGTCATCGTTGACAACCCGACCACTGGTGATGGACGTCCGACGCCTTCGGCCGATGGACTCTGGTAGTCGGCGTCCTTTCGTTCGCATCCTGAGGGGGACATCACATGCTCGGGCACACCGACCAAATACCCTTCTCCTGGCCGGTTCCGCTCAAGGCGTCGAGATCCCCGGAAACCTTCCGGATCCTGATCGCACAGGACGACCCCGCCGAATCCGAGGACTTGTCTCAGCGGTTGCGCCGCCACGGCCACTCGGCCGACGTTGTTCAGAGCGGCTCGGAAATCCTGCACACGATCGAGAATCCCGCGCTCGTCCTGCTCGACCTCGAACTCCCAGATATCGATGGACTCGAGGTCTGTCGCGCTGTCCGGACGATCAGCGCGGTCCCGATCATCGTCGTCACCGCCCGAGGAGACGAACTCGACCGCGTGCTTGCCTTCCGATCCGGCGCCGACGACTATGTCGTGAAGCCCTACAGCTTCCGGGAACTGTTGTGCCGCATCCACGCTGTCATGCGCCGCAGCGTATCGACTGAGAGCCAGGAGGCACCCCTCAAGTTCGGAGCGCTGCGAATCGAGCCCGCCCGAAGGGCGGTATTCGTGCACGGAAGGCGGGTGGAGACGACCCGCAAGGAGTTCGATCTGCTGCTCATGCTCGCCTGCAACCCTCATGCGTTCGGCCTCGGCGACCAGCTCGCGCCAAGGTCCACGACGACGCCCCCGCGGGCATCATCGTCGCGAAACGCATGGGCGCCACCAAACTCGGTGATCAGTACGTGCTCATGCGGATGCGCGATCTCGTCGCGATCCTGACCGGCCGCCGCAACCACATCATCCGACCGAGGGGGCGAAACCCCGAATGACAATCGAGTGCCGGCGTCCATGGGGCCCGCGCCGGATCGCTGGTACCCGTGCGTCACATACTCCGACCGGCTCGTCGTCGAGTTGCTCGCTGTGCCCGGCCTGGTCGCCGAGGGGACGACCCCGCGCGCCAGCCTCACCCGGGTGAGCGCCGGCTGCTACGGCGGCCGCTCGGCCGAGACCGCGCTGCCGGTGCAGTCGATAGCCAGTGATCTGCCCGAGCACCTGGCGTAGAACGAGGTCGCACATCGGTGACTTCCGGCGGCGTACGAGCACGTCAAATATGGGACGGCACCAAACAGTAATTCCTTAGCGCCGGATTCCGCGCAATCTACCCCAAGATTCAGAGTGATTCCTTCGTTGTACACAGGTGCGGTGGGGCGTTACTGTCTACACCTAACCGGACCGAACAGTACAGAACGGGGCCACCTTCGATGCGTACAGTCGAGTTCGATCGCGATCAGGTTCTGGATCTGGCGATGTCGGTGTTCTGGGAGAAGGGGTACGCCGATGCCTCAATCCAGGACCTCATCGAGGCCACGGGGCTGCAGCGAAGCAGCCTGTACAACACGTTCTCCGGCAAACGTGAGCTGTATCTGGCGGCGTTGCGGCGGTACCACGCCCGATGTAGCGAGCAGTACGCGCTGATCGAGTGTTCGACTCGGCCGGTCGAGGCGATCGGTGAGCTGGTCCGGTCGGTGATCGAGGACGAGCTCGGTGATTCGCGGGGCATGGGGTGCATGGTCGCCAATGCCGCACTCGAGTTCTCGGGCCGCGACGACGCGGTGCGCGCACTCACCTCGTACAACCTCACGACCATGGCGGACACCATCTGCGGCGCCATCCGCCGCGCACAGTCGCTGGGACAGGTCGAATCCTCGGTCGATCCGCAAGCGCTGGCTCGGTCGATCGTGGTCACCGTGCAGGGATTACGCGTGGTGGCCAAGGCGATCGCTGCCGACCATCGCGCGCAATGGCTGAGCGCGGCCACCGATACCTGTCTCGCACCGTTGCACCAATAACAGCGCAGGATCTCGATCCCGTCGTCTCGGCGCCAGGCGCCGCCCCCGCATTCTCCAGCGTTACGCGCGCTGCCTCTTACTGGAACGAACAGTTCAATACGATCGGAAGGAATCATGACTTTCACCCGGCAAGAACTCGCCGTCGCCGTACTCGGTACCGGAACGATCGGCGCGCCCATAGCGCGCAACCTTCGGCGCGCGGGATTCGCCGTCACCGTCTGGAACCGCACCGTCGACCGGGCGCACCATCTGCGGACCGACGATGTCCGGGTCGCCGACTCGGTCCCCCACGCGGTGCACGGCGCCCGGATCGTGCTCACCGTCGTCAAGGACGCCGCGGCGGTCCTGGCGATTCTGGAGGCCGCCGGGGACGCCTTGACCCCGGGCACTGTGCTCGTTCAGATCAGCACGGTCGGTGTCCAGGGAATCTCGGACATCGCCAAGGCGGCCGCGGCTCGCTCGCTGGTCCTCGTGGACGCTCCCGTGCAGGGAACGAAGGGTCCCGCGGAGAATGCCCAGCTCGTGGTCCTCGCCTCGGGACCTCGGGAGGTCCGCGCAGCGGTGGCCCCGGTGTTCGACGCGATCGGTAAGGCGACGATCTGGGTCTCGGACCGCCCCGGCGACGCGAGCAAGCTGAAACTGGTTGTCAACACACTGATCTCGGCGATCACCCACGGAGTCGCCGAATCGATCCGCTTCGCCGAAGCCCTCGGCGTGGACCCGCAGTTGTTGCCGACCGCCGTCACCGGTGGACCACTGGAGTCCGCATTCGGCACGATCAAAACGAATGCCATTCTGCAGCAGGACTTCTCTCCGAACTTCACGGTGGACAACGCCATCAAGGACACCGAACTGGCCATCGACGCGGCCGCGGCAGCCAAGGTGTGGCTGCCGCAAATCGAGGCCGGGCTCGCGCGCTATCGAGCGGCACAGCGGGCCGGGCACGGCCACGAGGACATGGCGGCGAGCTATTTCGCCGACCGAAGCGATGAGTGAACAATGACCGACAGCCAGGGATATCGCGCCAAGGTCGGTTTCTTGGTGCCGTCCACGAATACCTCCGCCCAACCCGAAATCGATGATCTGCGTCCGGTCGGGGTCACCAATCCTCTTTCGCGAATGGTGATTCGCAATTCCACGATGGTCGAGCGCCCCGGCTTCGACCAAGTCCTCGACGATATCCGCGCGTCCGCCACACCGGCCATCGAATCGCTGTGCACGGCCGATCCCGACATCGTCGTGGTGGGCGGGTCCCCGGAAGCGTTCTGGGCTGGGTCCGACAACCAGGACAAGATCGTGGCGGCGTTCCGGGACGACGCCGGCGGGCGTCCGGTGATCACCAGCGCGGACACGATCAGCGCGGCGCTGAGCCAGCTGGGCAGGCTGACTCGGTTCGCTGTGATCACGCCGTATCTGAAACTCGGAGGCACCACGGTACGAAGGTTTTTCGACGACTGGGAGTACGACGACGTCGTCGCGATCGAGGGACTGGGCGCCGCGACGCCGGCATCGATCGCCCATATCGATCACCGCAGCCTTCGTGCGGCCGTAGAGACGGTGGACTCCCTGGACATCGAAGCCATCGTTCAAGTGGGTACCAACATCGCGATGGCACGGTTCGCCGCTGCTGCCGAACTGTTCCTCGACAAGCCCGTTCTGTCGAACAACGCCGTCCTGTACTGGCATGCGCTGCGCAGCCTCGGATCGGCGATCGGTTCTCCGGCCATGGTCGGATCTTCGAATACCTGTGAGCAGTACCGAGATTTCCAGGAGCAAGACATCATGACCACCTCAGGTAGCGTCGTCTCCGACTTATGCGGGCGATTCCTCGCACGCCTGACCACCCACCCGGCCGCCGCCGTCAGCGCATACTCCGACGGAACGAGTTCCCCCACCAGCCGACGCACCAGCCCAAACGATCACCGGCTCACCCGGCGCAGGATACGGCCTTCGCACCCGGGTCATGACGACGCCGACCTCGTCCTCGACGATGCGCAGCTGTTGCCGACCGCCGACGCTATGCAGTCGGAAACCGCTGTCCGCATCGCGTGCCCGGCCAAGCCACGCAGCAGCATCAGCCGTCGAATGTCGTACATGTGTTCTCGCTTCTCCTGCCGGACATCCGACCTCCATCATCGTCACCCAGCACTGTGCAAGAAATCGTTACGATCACAACGATTCTGGCTGTACCAAGTCGGCTCGTACCTGATCGAACCAGCGGAGTCTTCGCCCGCTTCTGGGGTCGCCATAGCATCGCCGGAAGATGCAACGGAAATACTGTTCAGGGCAGATTTTTCGCGCTGGTCGGCGAGTTCCTGATCCCGGCACGGGTCCTGCCGATAACAGCAGGCCCAGTCGCCACTGCCGCATCGGCGTATCACTTCCCAAAGGATCGTCCCGCAGACTCCTGGATGACGAAAATCCTTGTGATCAAGATGATTTCATCTCGCTGTTGAGGAACAGGCGCTCACGCGCGTGGGTTGCGCCTGGCATGACTCTCGGAATTGCGCTCGCTGCCTCCAATTCGGGCAACTACGTCGACCAGATCGTGGCGCAGGCCCGCTCAGTCGCCGAGCTGGGTATCGGGTCGATGTGGTTCGGACAGCGGATGGACTACGACTCCCCCGCCCTCGCCGCCATCGTGGGCCGGGAGGTGCCGGGCGTACAGGTCGGCACCTCGGCCATCCCCGTGGTCGGGCGCCATCCGCTGCTGGTGTCTTCTCAGGCGCAGACCGTCCAAGCCGCGACGCATGGGCGTTATCACCTGGGTCTGGCCGTCGGTTCGACGCTCGCCGCCGGCGCGTTCGGCATGGCCTTCGACCGGCCCATTGCTCGCTTGCGCGAGTTCCTCACCGCCCTTCGGGAATTGCTCGACACAGGCACCGCTGGCTTCCACGGCGAACTTTTGACGGTCACACCGCCGCTACCGACCGCGGTTCCCGGGGCCGAACCACGCGTACCGGTGTTGGTGGCCGCGATGGGGCCGCAAGCACTACGCGTCACCCGGGAACTCGCCGACGGTATCCTGCCGTATCTGGCAGGCCCGAAGACCTTGAGCGAGCACATCGTGCCAGTGATCACGCGGACGTCAGGAACCGCGCCGCGCATCGTCGCCTTCGTCCCAGCAATCGTCACCTCCGATGTCGAGGGCACCCGTGCGACGGCGGTGCAACACCTGGCGTTCTACGAGCAGGTACCGTCCTATCGCCGGGTCATCGAACTCGAAGGCGCCTCGCGGGCGGCGGATCTGGCGCTCATCGGCGACGAGGAGACCATCGCCGCCGGAATCCAGCGCTACTACGACGCCGGCGCCACCGAGGTCGTACTGACCACCACAGACCTGGCCGGCCCGGACAATCAGCACCGCACCTGGGCACTGGCCGGGGCACTCACCGCCGACCGGGCCGACTCCTCGGCGGCTGCATCCCTGCCCACGGTGTAGCACCGCGCGATCCCGAGCTCAGCCCCGGCGCGCACGCGCACGGTGTCGCCGACCAACCAGCCTGTCCACCTAGCATCGATGACCCAGTCCTACTAGATATCGAAATGCACTGCGAAACAAGTCCAGTCGATCGGCCTGGTCAGCGTCATCCGCCGATCTTAGACCCGTTCCAGGACAACCGGGTGTCCTCGTTTTCGGCACCGGCCCAGCAACTCCTGCTCACACTGGTACGAAATCCCCAGCGTGCCAAAAGCATCCGGCATGACTGAATTAGAACTCCATCGTCGCCGACCGCGGTCGGCCAGGAGGCATAAGTGAAGACCATCGTCATCACCGGCGGCACCGACGGCATCGGCCGGTATCTGGCCGACGAATACGTCAAGCGCGGTGACCGGGTTGTCGTGATCGGCCGCGACGCCGAGAAAGGCCGCGCGTTCCTCGCCCACGCCGGCGAGCACGGGATCTTCGTGCGCGCCGACCTCGGCCCGCTCGCGGCGAACCGGAAGGTCCTCGACGAGATCAAGGCGTCCTATTCGGTGATCGACACCCTCGTGCTGTGCGCCCGGTTCTACCGCTCGCGCCGGGCCCAAACCCCCGACGGGATCGAGTCGACGTTCGCGCATTTCTATCTGAGCCGCTTCCTGTTCAGCCACGAACTGCGCGAATCGCTCGAACGGGCCGACACACCGGCCATCGTGAATGTGGCCGGTCCCGGCGCACCGCTGTCCGCGGCGAACTTCGGCGACCTGCAGTTCGCCCGCCACTACGCCGGCGGAGCCGCGCTCGGTCAGGGCGGCAAGCTCAATGACCTGCTCGGGGTGTCGTTCGCCGAGCAGTACCCGCACGGCAAGACCCGCTACATCCTGGTACACCCCGGCGTCACCGCGACCGGTCAGACCGGCGAATACGACCCCGGCACTCTGGCCATGGTGGAGAACATGCGCCGCCACGGCAAACCGATCCCGGTCGCGGCCGAACCGATCATCGAGCTCATCGATTCTCCGCCCAGGGAGCTGTTGAGCGCCTACGTCGAGGGCAGACGCATCGACGTAGGCGCCCCCGGGTTCGATCCCGCCGCGGCACGCACACTCGACGCGCTGACCCGCGAGTTGCTGGCGGGCCGCTGAGATGACACCCGCGCCAGGGCTGCCCCACCGACCCAGACATCCCCGCCCGCGTCCCTCGTCATCGCCGTGCGCGACGCTGTTGCGGGAGCATCGCACCCACGACGCCGAGCGCGGCCAGACCACCGGCCGCCAGCACCCCCACCCGATGGGCGAAGAACGCGACCGCAAGTGCGGCCAGCGGGGTCACGCCCTGCACAATTGTGGTGCAGACAGCGATGACATGGGTGCGGTCCTCGGGCCCGCAGCTCAACCGCAGATGGTGATTCGTCGACGGCAGAAACGAGGTCATCGCGACCCCGCACACCGCAAGCCAGCACCATCGCCGCCGTCAGATTCGTCACCCGCCCCAGCACGGCCTCCGCCCCGCCGAGCACAGCCGCGAACCAGCGGCCAGCGACGTCGCGACCAGCCCGAAAGTCGCAGGCACGACACCGAATTCGGACTTGGCCAGCAGCCGGGCCGTCACCCGCAGGTCGACTGCGAAGAAGCCCACCGCCGCCAGCAGCACGATCGCCCGCATCAGGTGCGCGCAGGCGCGAATGCGGCGCACTCCTCGCAGCACGTCCAGTTTCTCGCGGGGACCGCCGACCGCGACGAGTTCACCGCGCCGTCGACCATGACCCGGTCGAAATCGATCAACCCTGCGCCGTGGCAACGGGCAAGCACGCCCCCGATGGATCTGTCGAACGCCCCGGCGGCTCGCCAGTCCCGCAACCTACGCCACCATGTCACCCCGGACCCGAACTCCAGCTCCTAGGGGAGGTCTTCCCACCCGATCCCAGTGATCAGCACGAACAAGACCCCTTCAGCACCCGTCGGCTGCCCATCTGCGGCGGTCCCGGTGTTCCGGCCAGTTTCACCGGCAGTAGCGGTTCGAATTACCGCCCACAACTCATCATCCACGATCCAGGGGGCTGCTGCGCCGAAACATCCTGCACTGCAACAGAACCCGACACCAACTGACCGAACCTGTTAGAAGCTCTAGGCGTGACTTTCTCGTCACTGGACCTCGCGTGCAGCACCCAGGTCCGCCCAACCCCCTCGAGGGCTTTGCGATGTGATCGCCGGCTACAGCCGAGGCTCGGGCATTCTCCGTGCTTGCCTCGGCTGCTGCCAACTGCTTCCAGTTCATCGTGTCGTTCGCGACTCGTTCAGGTTGCCAGTCTTGGCAACGTCCTCGGGCTGCGTCAGGAATCCGAGTTGCTCGACGGGATCTTGGGGCCGGGAGGGCATCGGGCGCGCTCTTGCAGAGATTCTTGAGGTGCCGCGGGGCGCCGCCTAGCACCACCGAACCTTCTGCGGCACAACCGGTGACAACGGCCTGAAGCGAATCACATCCATGTGACTCCTCGCCTGAAGGGTCAGTCTGTCGAGTTTCGCTCGCTACGGCGCGACAACCACTGAATCGCCAATAGGCGAACTCCCCACGAGGTATACGCCTCCACACCCATACGCGCATTCTCGGCGGCATCAACGTGAGCCAGTCACCTCACCCACTGTCACCAGAATTGTGCCTGCGCCGTATACATATCTACGCTAGACCAAACAAGCGACCACTACCGGGCGGCGCGGCCAGACCCGGTGCGATAGGCTGACCGCCACCGACCGAGGCTTCCGTTAGGCGACCCTGCGCCTCTTGGACGGTTCGGCCAGGGCGTCAGGGATCGTTCCCGTGTCACGTTCCCGGAAAACGGTTCCCGCAGGGACGATTTCGTCGATTCGGTCGAGAATGTCGTCGTTGAGCACAATGTCGGCTGCACGCAAATACGTGTCGAGGTGTTCTTGCGTGCGCGGGCCGATGATGGCGGCGGTGATATCGCGATGTGCGAGAACGAATCCGATGGCTAGTTCGACCAGGTTCAGTCCGGCCTGGTCGGCGAGTTCTGCCAGCGCGTCGGCAGCGGCCAGTTTGGCTGCGTTGTCCGACGTGGCGATGTCGAATCGGCCCGGAATGAGGTCGGCGCGACGAGACTCCGGCTGTGGTGCGCCGACACGGTAGCTCCCCGACAGCCAACCCGCGGCCAGCGGCCCATAGGTGAGCACGCCGAGGCCGTATTTGCGTGCGATCGGCAGCGTTTCACGTTCGATGCCACGAACCAGCAGCGAGTACGGATCCTGTTCGGTTGCAGGGCGGTTCAGGGCTCGGCGGTCGGCCGCCCACTGGGCTTGGATCAGCTCGCCGGGCGAGAACACCGAAGTTCCGTAGTAGCGGATCTTGCCGGCCCGGACCAGATCGTCGAGCGTTCCGACAGTTTCGTCGATGTCGGTGACCGATTCGGGGCGATGCACTTGATACAGGTCCAGGTGATCGGTGCCGAGCCGACGCAGGCTATCTTCCACTGCGCGCACGATCCAACGCCGTGAGTTGCCGCGGTGAGTGGGGTCGTCGTCCACCGCGTTGTGGAACTTGCTGGCCAGCACGACCTCGTCGCGTCGGCCTACCAGCGCCTTGCCGACGATGATTTCCGATTCGCCGTGAGAGTAGGTGTCCGCGGTGTCTATGGTGTTGATGCCGGCGTCCAGGGCGCGGTGGATCAGTGCGATCGATTCCTCGTGCGTGGTGCCGCCTCGGGTGCCGAAATTCATCGCCCCGAGCACGAATGGACTCACACGCACCCCGGTGCGACCGAGAAGGCGCAGGTCGGACAGACTCATCGGCGGGCTCCTGTCGGGGTGCGGCGGCGCTGCGCCGGATCGGTGAGCGAGGGCGGGATGTAGCCCTCATCAGCGGCGCTGATCGTCAGGCCCGGGGCGACGATGTCGTCGATGCGGTCGAGGACCTCGAAGCTCAAACGTATGTCGACGGCGTCGAGTTGATCCTCGAGTTGCTCGAGCGTGCGCGGACCGATGATGACGGTGCTGACCGCCGGATGCTGCAGCACGAAGGCCAGCGACAGCTGGATCAGCGAAATTCCCGCCTCCGCAGCGAGTTTCGCGAGGTTATCGACTGCTTCCCGTTTGCGCTGATTGGCTGCCAGCGCAGGGTCGTGGCGGTGGGGCTGACGCGCCAGCCGGCTCGAGACAGCCACCGGTTCCCCGTTCCGGTGGCGCCCGGAAAGCCATCCGCCTGCGAGCGGGCTCCACGTCAGCACGCCCAAACCGTATTGCTCGGCCAGAGGCAGGGTCGCACGTTCGGCAGCACGCGCAAGGATCGAATACGGCGGCTGTTCGGTGGCCGGCCGACGCAGGTTGCGGTCGGTGGCAATCCATTGGGCTTCGACCAGTTGATGGGGTTCGAAGGTCGTGGTGCCGTGATAGCGGATTTTACCGGCGGTGACCAGGTCATCGAGTGCGCGCAGCGTCTCTTCCAGCGGCACGTCCGGGTCGGGCCGGTGGGCTTGATAGAGATCGAGGTGATCGGTGCGCAGCCGGCGCAGACTGTCCTCGACAGCGCGCACGATCCAGCGGCGGGAGTTGCCGCGGCTGTTCGGGCTGTTACCGACTTGGCCGTGGAATTTGCTGGCGAGCACCACGTCGTCGCGGCGTCCGGCCAGGGCCTTGCCGACGATCTCCTCGCTCTCTCCCTGCGAGTACACATCGGCGGTGTCGATGACATTGATGCCGGAATCGAGTGCGCGGTGAATGATTCGAACAGCGTCGTCGTGGTCGCCGTTGGCCCAGGCACCGAAGTTCATGGCTCCCAACGTGAGTGGGCTCACCAGGACGCCGGTGCGGCCCAGGTATCGGAAGGATCGCTCGCGACTTTCCTTGTGTACCAATGAATGTCCTTTCATTTCGACGGCCGGACCAGTATTCGAGTGCTCCCGGCAGCGAACAAGCAAGCCGATCTACGCGAATCGTTCAGTTTTCTCGACGGCGCCGGTCAGCTGAGCGTTCGTTCAGGAGGCCAGTCGCTGCGGTTGTGCGATCGATCGCAACGCGCGAATGGCCGCCGCGATCGCTGGTCGCTCGAGCGAGGCTTGCCGGTAGGTGACGCCCACCTGTCGCGAGCCGCCGGTGATCGTGCAGGCGATCAGGGCTCGATGCCGCTCGCGGACCGCCATCTCCGGGACGATCGTGACGCCGAGGCCGTGCTCGACCATTTCGGCCATACCGGTGAAGCTGCCGCAGCGATGCTCGATACGCGGCGCGAATCCGGCCTCGCGGCAGGCGAAGACCACCGAGGCGATCGATGGCGCTCCGTCACGCGCGGCGATCCAGTCGGCGTCGCGCATGGCGTTGAGCCCGGACTGGCGGACCCTCTCACGCAGTGGCGCGGGTGCCAGCAGGACCAGTGGGTCGCTGAACAGGAACTCCGAGGACAGCCCCAGGGGCAGATCCCGGGAGCGGAAGGAATAGGAGTAGGTGATCGCCAGATCCACGTCCTGCTGACGAACCGCGGGCACCGAATCCACCGGCATCAGATCGACCAGCCGCACCCGAAGCCCCGTGTGCTCGGCGCGCAGGCGCGCGACCGCAGGCAGGGCCAGCGGCAGTTGCGCGGTGCGGAAGGTGGCCACGGTCAGAACACCGGTGACCGCTTCCCCGGTGGCGGTGACCGCGCTCTCGGCTTCCTCGAGCGCGGCGAGGATGCGGGAAGTGTGATCGACCAGCACCCGACCGGCGTGGGTCAGGCGCAGCACGCGCCCCTCTCTGCGGGTCAGCACCGCACCCACTTCGTCCTCGAGAATCCGCAGTTGCTGTGAGACCGCCGAGGTGGTGATGCCGTGCAGTTCCGACACCGCTGTCATGGTGGTGTGCTCGGCGAGGTCCCGCAGCAGGATCAGGCGTCGTATGTCGTACATGGACCCTCGTTTCTGCAGCCGCGCTTCGACATTCATCATCGAATCGAGCAATCGGCGAGAAAATCCTTACGATCAGAACGATTTTGTGTATTCCACCTTCACAGGCCGTGCCACCGTGCACGAAAACTGAACGAATCGCAAAGCTGAGCTTCGTTGTTCGCCACTTCGGGCGTGTGCACACTTCAGGTTCATCGCAGCACCCTTTCCTGCGAATCCTTCCCAGGCGGCAGCACGTTCGTTGTCGTACGAACTTTCGGAGCACCGATGAGATTTTCCTTTTCCGGCGGCCGGCGGCTGATCGCGGCGCTCGTGGTGGGCGCGAGCGTGCTCGCCGCAGGCTGCGGCTCGGCGCTGGGCGGCGACTCCGGGGCGGGAGGCGCCCCGGATGCGAACCACACACTGACCCTCGCCCTGTCCAGACAGTTCACCGGCGTGAACCCGCACAACGGCGGTTCTCCCGACAGCGACGGCTCGGTCAAGGCCACGGTCTACGAGGCGCTCACCGCGCTGGACCCCGATGGTCGAGTCCAGCCGCGGCTGGCCACGTCGTGGACCAATCCCACACCGCTCGAATGGCGCTTCACCCTGCGTGAGGGGGGCAGCTTCTCCGACGGAACACCGCTCACCGCTCGAGAGGTGGCCTGGAACTTCGGCGAACTGCTCGATCCCACCACCAAGAGCCAGCTCGGGGCACAGTTGAAGATCTACACCGACTCGGTGAGCGCCGAGGGCGCCAACGTGGTGGTGTTCCATCTGAAAGTGCCGGCCATCGATCTGCCCTCGCGGCTGTGGAACTTCTACATCACGACCCAGAAGTTCTGGGACAATGGCAATCACAACACCCAGGCACTGGGCACCGGCCCGTACGTGCTGAATTCCATCGACCTCGAGAACGGCGCCGAGCTCACCGCCAACGCGAACTATTGGGGTACCAAGCCGGCCTTCGAGCACGTGAAATACCGGGTGTTGCCCTCGGAGGCCGCGCGGGTGTCGGCGGCGCAAGCCGGTGAGGTCGACATCGCATTGAACCTCGATCCGCTGAGCCTGGACCAGTTCTCGGGCAACAAGAACTACCGCTCGACACTGTCGGACAGCTCGTGGGTTCAGGTCATCTCGATCAACACCAACAAGGGCGGACCGCTCACCGATGAGCGTGTGCGCCAGGCCCTCAACTACGCCATCGACAAGAAGGCGATCGTCTCGGGTCTGCTCAAAGGTGCGGTCTCGCCGTCGCAGGGCCAGGTTCTCGCACCGCCGTTCTACGAACCCAATCCCGCGGTCGGCGCCTACGACTACAACCCGGACAAGGCACGGGCGCTGCTGGCCGAGGCCGGGCATTCCGGTGACGTCGTGCTCAACCTCGACATCCCGTCCGGTACTTACGCTGCGGGCACGGCGATCGGGCAGGCCGTAGCCCAGCAGGCCGCCGCGGTGGGCATCAAGATCAACATCAGTGAGACGCCGTTCCCGGCATGGCTCGCACGCCAGAACGGGCCCAGCGACCAAGCCGCCGACCTCGTCTACATCGGGTGGGGCAGCTACTACAAGAACGGATGGACGATCTTCGACCCGTTCACCAGCAAATCGCGCTACCCCCAGAGCAACATCACCGATCCGGTCTTCGACGATCTGATCAACCGGCTCCAAGCCGCCACCGACCCCGCCACCGCACGCGATCTGGCCAATCAGGCCACCGCCCGCTACCACGACCAGGCCGAGACCGTCTTCCTGTGGCCGGGCACCTTCACCGCCCTGATACGCAACGGCCTCACCTGGACCCCGCGCACCACCCGTTACCTCTACGCACAGGAAGTCGGCCGAGCATGAGCCAACGACAGCTGTTTCTCGCCGGATACATTCTCTTCCCCGGAAATCACTACATCGGAGCGTGGCGCCACCCCTACTCCGAACGAGACTTCAACGACCGCGCCCTGTTCGAACACGTCGGGCGCACCCTGGAACGCGCCAAGTTCGACATGGCCTTCATCCCCGAAACACTGGCCCACAACCCGAATTTCGCACGCTTCGGCCTGAGCAACGCACTCAAGCACAAACCCACTCAACTGGCCGCGGTGATCGCCGGCGCCACCCGGCACCTGGGCATCGGGGTGACCCTGTCGGCCAGCTACAACGCGCCCTACCATCTGGCCCGCACCCTGGGCAGTCTCGACCAGTTCAGCGGCGGCCGGGTGGCCTGGAACATCATCATGAGCAAGGGCGAAGCGACGCAGGCGAACTTTCCGTTCGTCGAGGAACTCGACCGTGAACAGCTCTACGACCGCGGGGACGAGGTCGTGGAATCAACTGTCGCACTGTGGGATTCCTGGTCGGCCGACGCACTCGTGGTAGACAAGCAGTCCGGCGTTTTCGCCGATCCCGCACAGATCACCACACCCGACTACCACGGCAAGTACGTCCAGGTACGCGGACCGCTCACCCTGCCGCCATCCCCGCAGGGCAAACCGGTCCTCATCCAGGCCGGAGATTCCCCGCGCGGCAGGCGATTCGGCGCGAAATGGGCCGAGCTGGTCTTCGCCATCGAGAACAACGAGGCCGATCTGCGCGCCAAGCGCGACGACCTGCGCCGGCTCGCCGCCGCGGCCGGGCGCGACCCCGACAGCGTCAAACTCATCGCCGCAGCCCAGCCGATCATCGGCGAGACCACCGAGATCGCCCGTGCACGACAGCAATTCCTCACCACCCTCATCGGTGTCGACGCCGCGGTGGCGTTCCTGAGCCAGTTCGTTCGCGTAGACCTCACCGGACTCGACCCCGCCCTGCGGTTCACCGATGCCGTCGCTCAACGCGCCACCGACGCCACGACCGGCGTCCGGTTGCTCGAGAACCTGACCGCACTCGCGGAAGGGAACGGGGAGACCCTCGGCAGCGAACTGTCACTCGGCGAGGTCGCCCGCCACTTCGGCGCGAGCGAGTTCACTCCGCAGCTGGTCGGCACTGGCGCCGAAGTCGCCGATCAGCTGGCACGGCTGTTCGAAGCCGAGGCCGTCGACGGATACGTGCTCTCCCCCACCCACTTTCCCGGCGCCTTCGACGACATCGCCCGCGCGGTGGTACCGGAGCTGCAGCGGCGTGGCATCTTCCGCACCGAGTACGCCGACACGACACTGCGCGGTAATCTGGCCGGGCACCGCCACTCCCCCGGAGCCGGGGCATGACCGCGGTGCACACCGGCCGGGTGCTGCGGCTACCGCTGCCACCGTACTATCTGGCACGGCGGGTGCTCACCGGTCCACTGGCTGTGTGGGGCGCGGTCACCGTGGTGTTCTTCGCGCTGTCCGCGAGCGGCAATCCAGCGGTCATGCTCGTCGCGCCCGACGCACCGGCAGGCGAGTTGCAGCGGGTGAGCCGGCTCTACGGCTTCGACCGGCCCCTCTACGAGCAGTACGTGCGCTTCTTGGTGAACATGTTCTCCGGCAATTTCCCGAAATCGTTGCGCTACAACAGTGATCCGCTCACGTTGGCGTTGGATCGCCTGGCGCCGAGCGCGACGCTGGGAGCCGCGGCACTGGCGTTCGGGGTTTTCACCGGGGGGATCATCGGGTACGTGGCCGCCACCGGGCGATCGCCGTGGCTGCGCCGACTTCTTCGGCGAGGTCGGCAAAACCCTGGCGGCCTTCCCACACGAGCTGTCGGGCGGACTCAATCAGCGCGTGGTCATCGCTATGGCCCTGGCCCGCGATCCGGCCCTGCTGATCGCCGATGAACCGACCACTGCCCTCGACGTCAGCGTCCAGGCGCAGGTGCTCGACCTGATCGACGAACTCAAAGGCGAGCACGGGCTGGGGGTGCTGCTGGTCAGCCACGACATCGGGGTGATCGCCGACCGCAGCGACCGGGTGCATGTCATGTCGGAGGGCCGGATCGTGGAATCCGGCGCCACCGCCGAGGTGCTGCACTCGCCACGTCACGCCTACACACGCGGACTGCTCGCGGCCACACCGGCGCTGCTGCAGCGCGCCACACCGGTCTGCGGCACCACCTCCGACTCCGAACCCGTCCTCGCTGCGCCGGTGCTGTTACGGGCCCGCTACCTGCACCGGTCCTTCCCGGTAACAACCCCTGGCCGGTTGCGCCGCACTCGGCACATCGCTCTGGACGGGGTCTCCCTCGAGGTGACGGCGGGCGCGGCCGTAGGGATCGTCGGCGAATCCGGTTCGGGCAAAACGACGCTCGCGCGCCAGATCGTCGGTCTGGATCGACCCGACAGCGGCACGATCGAGTACGACGGCCGGTCGCTGGACGCTCTGGACCGGGCACAGTCACGCAGCTGGCGACGTGCGGTGCAATACGTCTTCCAGGACCCGTTCGGCGCCTTGGACCCTCGTCTGAGTATCGGGCGATCGATCGCGGAACCGTTGGAGCTCAACGGTGTCGACCTGCGAGGTGAGTCGGTGGCCTCGCGGGTACGGGCGTTGCTCGAGGAGGTCGAGCTGCCACCGGCTTACGCCGATCGGCTGCCTCGCGAACTCTCCGGCGGCCAACTGCAGAGGGTGGTCATCGCGCGAGCGCTGGCCAGTGATCCGGCTCTGATCGTCGCCGACGAGCCGGTGTCGGCTCTGGACCTGTCGGTGCAGGCGCGCATCCTGCGTTTGCTCGAACGACTGCGCCACGAACGCGAACTGACACTGCTACTCATCTCTCACGACCTGGCCGTGGTGCGGTTCCTGTGCGACGAACTGGTGGTGATGCGCCACGGCCGAGTCGTCGAACACGGTCCCGCCCAACAGCTCTACGAGGCACCGCAACACCCCTACACCCAAGCGCTGCTGGCCGCGATCCCCGGCAAGTCGATCGCTGCACTATCGAGTGCCGAGTGATTCCCGCACCGCGCTGAACGACGACTGCCGACCGGACCATATGGCCCAGGCGGCAGTCGTCGTTCACACGCTCACACCGCGCGAACCAGACCCTTGTCGAGCACCGGCACCGCCGACAACAGCCGGCGCGTGTAATCCTGCTCCGGATTGTCCAGAATTCGTGTCGCAGGACCTGATACCACCACCTGCCCGCCCTGCATGACGGTGACGTCGTCGGCGATCAGCCGCACCACCCCCAGATCATGGGTGATGAACAGGTAAGTCAAGCCGTTGCGGGCCTGCAGGTCGACCAGCAGCTGCAGAATCTGTGCCTGCACCGACACATCCAGCGCCGAGACCGCCTCGTCGAGAACCAGCACCCGTGGTCGCGCGGCCAGCGCCCTGGCGATGGCCACCCGCTGACGCTGGCCACCGGAGAGCTCGGCGGGCTTACGACGGCGAAGATCACCCGGCAATGCCACCGCCTCGAGCAGTTCGGTGACCCGCTCGTGTCGCCCGACGCGGTCACCGATCAGCCCGAAGTTCACCAGCGGCTCGGCGACGATCCGCTCGACGTCGAAACGCGGATCCAGCGAGGAGTACGGGTTCTGGTACACGAACTGGATCTGCCTACGCAGCTCACGTGAGCGCCGTGCGCTGGGCACGATATCGCCGCCGAGCACGACCGCACCGCTGTCGGGCGCGGTGAGCCCCGCCGTGATCCGGGCCACCGTGGACTTGCCGGCCCCGGACTCCCCGACCAGCGCATGCGTGGAGCCGGAGGTGATGTCCAGCGACACCGAGTCCGCGGCACGAATTCCCGAAGCGAAACGCTTACTTATCGCTGTCAGTCTCAGCAGTACCTCATCGGTGGGGGCGGGTACCGGCCGTGGCACGCGGATCGAGGGTTCGAGCCGGCCACGATGGGCGGAGGGCGCGGCGGCCAGCAACGACCGCGTGTAGTCCTGACGAGGGTTCTCGAAAATCGTTCGGGTACTGCCGGTTTCGACGATGTGGCCCTCACGCATGACGATCATCCGGTCCGAGCGCTCGCCGGCGACACCGAGATCGTGGGTGACGAGCAGGATTCCTAGCCCCAGCTCATCGCGCAGGCAGGCCAGGTGATCGAGGATGAGCTTCTGCACGGTCACATCCAGCGCCGAGGTCGGCTCATCGGCCACCAGCAGAGCAGGATCATTGGCCAGCGCGATCGCGATGAGTACCCGCTGCTTCATCCCCCCGGACAATTCGTGCGGATACTGCTCGAACACCCGGGCCGGCAGTCCCGCCAGTTCCAGTTTCGCCAGTGCCAGTGCGCGAGCGGGACCGGACTCGACGCGCCGGTGCAACCGTAACGCGTCGAGCACCTGGGCGCCCACCCGCTTGACCGGGTTGAGAGAGGTCCCCGGATCCTGCGGCACGAACCCCACGAAGGGACCGCGCAGCCGCGACAGCCGCCGATCGCTCCAGGTCGAGATATCACGCCCATCCAGTTCCAGCGCGGCCGCCTGCACCCGCGCCGAACTCGGCAGCAACCGCAGCGCCGCATGCACGGTGGTGCTCTTGCCCGAGCCGGACTCCCCTACCACCGAGACGAATTCACCGGCGCCCACCTCGAGGGAGACATGCTCGACCGACGGTGCGGTGTGCCCGCGATAGTACACACTCAGTTCACTGATCCGCAGCAGCGGGTTCAGTGCATTCATCGCGATTCTCCTATCGCTCGGCCGATTCGGTTGGCGGACAACACGACAACGGCGATCAGGGCTCCGGGGAACAGAGCAATCCACGGATAGGTGGCCAGGAAGTCGCGGCCTTCGGCCACCGCGAGCCCCCATTCCGGTTGTGGTGGCGGCGCGCCGTAGCCCAGGAAGCCCAGCGCGGCCACCGCCAGCACCGCCGACCCGCATTCGAGCGCCGCGAGTGCGAAGACCGTGGTGACGGAATTGGGCAGCACGTGCCGGATCACCACACGCCAGAATCCGGCGCCGGAGCCGTAGGCGGCCTCGACGTAGTCGGTTCCGGCGACCTCGAGCACCTGCGCGCGCATCACGCGCGCGAAGGCTGCGATCGCGGAAACACCGACTGCCACAGCAATATTGACGGTGCCGTAGCCGAGCGCTGTGACTACCGTCATGGCCAGCAGCAGTCCAGGGACGGCCAGCAGCACGTCCACACAGCGCATGATCGCCGCGTCGGCCCGTCCGCCGATGAATCCGCTGAGCAGCCCGATCAGTGAACCGACGACGAAGCCGATCGCCACCGCCAGCAGTGTCGCGCTCACCGTCGTGGAGGTCCCGTAGATGGTGCGGGCCAGCAGATCCCGGCCCAGCCGGTCGGTGCCGAACAGGTGCGCCGCACTTGGTGGTGAGAAGCTGGCGTCGGTATCGCCCTCGGTCGGGCTGTAATCGGTGAACCAGGACGGCGCCACCGCCCACCCCGCGACGAGGAGCAGAACCGCGGTCGAGATGATCAGGCCCGGCCGGGCCAGTGCCCTGCGCAGCAGGCGCGCGGGACCGGCGATGACCTGTCGCGGTCCCGCGGAAGTGATCTCGAGGACCGTCATGCGAGCACGTCCTTGCGTAGCCGGGCCCGCAGGCGCGGATCCAGTACGGGGTAGATCAGATCGACCACGAAGTTCACCGTCACGAAGACCAGCGCGGCGAACACCACCACCGCCTGCACCACCGCGACGTCCTGGGTGCGCACCGCGGTCTCGGTGATCCGGCCCAATCCCGAACGCGAGAAGACGGTTTCGACGATCACCGCGCCGGCCAGCAGATTGCCGAAGGTGACACCGGCGATGGTGAGCGCGGGCAATGCCGCGTTGCGCAGCACCTCCCGCAGCAGCACCCACCACCGGGTCGCGCCCTTGGCGCGTGAGACCGTCACGTATCCGGCCCGCATGCCGCTGTCCAGGTTTGTCACCAGCAGTTGCGCGATGGGCGCCGACACCGGAATCGACAGCGTCACCGCCGGCAGCACCAGCGCGGCGAGTCCGTCGTTGCCGATGGGCGGAAACCAGCCGAGCTGGAACGAGAAGACCTGCAGCAGTGCCAATCCGACCAGGAACACCGGAATCGAGACGCCCGCGGACGGCAGCGACGCCAGCAGATCCGACAGCCACCTCCGCTGGGAGTAGGCCGCCGCCAGCGCCACCGTGACCGCGATCAGCACGGCGAAGACGAGCGCCGTCGCGGCCAGCACGGCGGTCTGGGGCAGGACCGAGGCCAGCATCGACCACGCGTCCTGCCCGGTGCGGGTCGAGCGTCCGAAGTCGCCGTGCGCGGCGGCGGCCAGCCGGTGCAGGTATTGGCCGATCAGATTGTGGTCGAGCCCGTAATACACGCGCGCGTTGTGCTTGTCCGCCTCGGTGATCAGATCACCCTGTGTCGGGTCGAACAACAGATCCACCGCGTCATAGGGCAGCACGTAGAGCAGCGCGAAGGTCAGCGTGTAGGCGCCCCAGACCACGAACACCGCCTGGGCGAACTTGGCGGCCACATAGCGCAGCATGCGAAAACCTCCCCTGCCGCTACTTCGGTGAGAGCCAGGTGTCGTAGAAGACGTTGCGCGACTGCGCCTCGTATCCGACGTTGTGCACCCGCGGCGAGGCCGCGGTGACCTGCGCGGGGTTGTAGACCGGCACGGTGAGCACCTGATCGTCGAGCAGGAAGCGCTGCGCCTGCTCGGCCGCCTTGGCCCGCGCCGCGGGATCGAGGGTCTTGCTCAGCGCGCTGAGCATGTCGATCGCCTGCTGAGAGACAGGATTGTCCGGCGCCAGCACCGAGATGTTGCCGTACTGCGGGGAATACATCTGCTCGAGCACCGCCACGTCGGCGCGGCTCTGATTGGCGACCTGCACGTTCCAGCGGCCCTTCTGGGTGCTCGCGGCCGTGTAGTCCGGGATGGGCAGCACATTGAGCTGCAGATCGATGCCGATCTTGCGCAGGTCCTGCTGGATCAGCTGATACGCGGGTTTGTTGTTGACCAGGTTGTCGATGCCCAGCAGCGCGAGTTCGAGGCGGCGGCCGTCCTTGACGCGGATGCCGTCGGAGCCCTTCTTCCAGCCGGCGGCGTCGAGGATCTGCTCGGCCTTGGCCTGATCCTGCTTCAGGTCCTGGCTGAAATCGTGGTATCCCGGCACCCGCGAGGACAGCACCGAGGTCGACACCTTGTAGCTCGAGGTGAGCACCGTCTTGGCCAGCGCGTCGCGATTCCAGCCCAGCTTCACCGCTTCACGCACGACGCGGTCGTCGGTCGGGAACTTGTCGGTCTTGAAGTCGAAGGAGATATCGCGGCCCGGAATGAGCTGGGGCACAATCCGATACCCTTCGGCGCGCAGCGGGGCCTCGTCGGTGTTGTTGACATCGAGGATGGCATCGACGGTCCCCGAGCGCAGGGCGCCGGTGCGCACCCCGGCTTCGGGGATGACGTCGATCTCGACCTGGTCGAGGTACGCCTCGCCGTTGTGTTTGCGGCTGGCGGGCGCCCACGCGTATCCGGGACGCTTCTTGAGCACGGTCTTCTGCTGGTAGATGTGCTCGGCGATGGTGAACGGACCCGTCGCGACGATGTTCTGGGCCAGGGCGCGCTGTTCCTTGGACAACTGCAGGGTCGAGTGCCCGAGAATTCCCGAGAAGTACAGCGACAGTGCCTGCAGGAAACCGGCATTGGGGCGGTCGAAGCTCACCCGCACCGTCGCGGGGTCCAGGACCTCGGTACCGGTGTAGCCCACCCAGTAGGCGGTCACCGGGACGATGCCCAGCGCCTTGTCCCCGCGACCGAGCAGATCGAAGTTCTCCTTGACCGAATCGGCTGTGAACTTCGTTCCGTCGCTGAAGCTCACGTCGTCGCGCAGGTGGAAGGTGAACTGGGTCAGCGCATCGTTGATTTCCCAGGACTTCGCCAGCCACGGTTCGATGGCCCCGGTGTCGGGGTTCTGGTAGGTGAGCTTGTCGGTGACATTGCTCGTGATGAGCGATTCGGGATAGGAGCTGCCCGAGTGCGGGTCGAGGTTGGCGGGAGCGTCCAGCACGCCGAACTTCAAGGTGCCGCCCGAGACCGGCGGCCCGGCGTCGTCGCCACCCTGGACGTGGCCGCCCGAGGCGGCGCATCCGGCCAGGACCGTGGCGAACACGGCGGCCGTCACGAACAATGCGGTGCGCCGGAATCTGTTGTTCTGCATCGTCTTTCGAAACTCCTGTTGTCAGCGGGCGCGGGCGATCGCCGCGCGGCCCAGGGCACTGAGCACCAGATCGCTATGCGGGGAATGGATCCGGCCGACCATGGCGTCGCGGTGGTGCCGTTCGAGCGGATGACGGCGGTCCAGCCCCGGATTGCCGGTCAGATCGAGCGCGGATTCGGTGACCCGCACCGCTGTCGTGGTGGCCACGTGTTTCGCCAGGCCGGGTAGTTCGCTTCGCCGGTCGCGCGCCAGATCCGCCACCCCCTGCCGCAGCAGTGCCCGGCTGGTCTGGATCGCGGCCTCGATCTCCCCGACCCGATCGTGAAAGCGCGGCACGGTCGCCAGCGACGCGCCCAGCGCGGTCGGAACACGGGTGTGCAGGTATGCGGTGAGCCAGTCGCGGGCGGCGATGGCGACACCGTTGTAGTTGGCGGCCAGCAGCAGCGGCAGAGCCTGCCGCCCCGGCCGCACGGGGCCCGGACCCGAACTCGGGTCCCGGATCTCCACCAGTCGCGCGTGCGGCACGACCGTGCCGTCGAACACGACCGATTGGGTGTCGGAGGCGCGCAACCCGAGGTGATTCCAGGTCGGCTCCACCTGCCATCCGGAGGCGCAGCGATCGAGCAGGAAGGTCGCCAACCGGGGCTGCGGGTCGGCCGTGCGCGTGGTGACCGTGAACCAGGCGAGTCCGGAAATGCCGGTGGCATAAGCCTTCTCACCATCGATGCGCCAGTCCCCCGACGGCAGCCGGGTGGCCGTCGTGGCCGGCAAACCACCGCGGGACAGACTGCCCAGCGCACGCTCCACCCCCAAGCCGTTGATCAGCGCGCCGTCGGAAGCGGCCGAGCGCAACACCGCCTCTCGCGCCTCGGAAGGCCAGGGACAATCCGGATCCAGCAGATTGAAGTGGTTGGTGTAGTTCCACTGCAGGATCAGGCCCACCGAAGGATCGGCCGCACCGACGCGCTCGATGACCTCCACCGCGGTCGCCAGATCCGCTCCTCCGCCACCGAATTCGCGCGGTACCACCAACGCCGGCGCGCCGATCTCACGCAGTGCGGCGAAGGAGTCGTGGGGGAACGTCGAGGACCGGTCGTATCTGTCGGCCTGCGCGGCGATGTGGCCGAGGGTGGATTCCCACGCCGGTTCGTCCCATCCGGAGAGGGGATCGGCGTGCGCGGTGACCGCCACAGTCATCGTGTGCCTTTCTGGTTGCCTGCAATACTGCGAAGAAGAATTGCCGCGAGGTCGAGCGGAATGCGCCCGATAGCCTGCTCAACTTGTCGAGCAGAATGCACGACCGCTCTACGGCGAACAACGGAGCTGCGCTTCGCGAATCGTTCAGTTTTTCTGAAACATGGTCGCGGGGAACTGAAATCGTCGAGAGTTTTATCCACTCGGCCGACCTCTCGCGCTGCTCAGGAAACATTTCCGGATCGAAGCCCGACCATAGTCGCGAACGTCGTCTCGAAATACAAGCCGATAATGCGGTGAGCATATCGATGAACTGAGCGGTGCACAGCCGAATTCTCATGAACTGCATGACGAAAGGAGATCGATGGCGGCCGACAGTGCCTCGGTCACCGCGACCGATACTCACACCTTCCTCACGCGCGTCGGCGATTACGCCGAATCGGTGTTACGGCCGCACGCGCTGCGGACCGACCGCGACGGTGTGCCGTCCGCACGCATCGGCGAGCTGGCCGAGTTGGGGTTGCTGAATCATCTCGCCCCCACCGAATACGGGGGCCTGGCCGTGGACCGCGACACCGATCGTCGGGTGCACGAGATCATCTCCGGAGCGTGTTTCAACACCTGGCTGGTCTGGGCCCAGCACGCTCCCCTGGCCGAGCGCATCATCGACGCGCGAGCCGCAGGACTGGCCGGTTCCGAACTCGCCGACCGCGTGCTGCGCGGGCGACTGCTGCTCGGCGCCGGGATCAGCGATGTGCGTCGCTACCCCGACCACTACATCCACGCCTCGCGCGCTCCCGGCGGATGGACCTTCACCGGCACCATCTCCTGGGTCAGCGGGTGGGGACTCAACGCCGCACTCACCGTGGCCGCAGTGGATCCGGGCACCGAAACCGTGGTAACCGCGCTGGTTCCAGTCGATGAGCGCACCCGCAGCGACACCCCGCTCACCCTGGCCGCCGTCGCCGGAAGCCGTACCGAGCGGGTACGTCTGGACGAGGTCTTCGTCGCCGACGAGCAGGTGCTCTCGGCGCACTCGCTCGACCGCGCCCGCCTGCTCGATGTCGGGCTGGCCAGCGATGCCCGCAGCCACCACTTCGGGCTGGCCGAGACGGTGCTGCGCGAACTCGAAGCCGTCACCGACCCGCAGGCCCGTCACGTCGCCCAGACCTGGCGCCCGCGTGTCGCCGCGATCCGCACCCGCGCCTACGCCCTCGCCGACGAGGCGAAAGCCCACGGCGGCGGACCCCATCGCCTCGACGAACGTCTCGCCACCAAGGTCGCCAGCGGCGAAGCGCTGTCCACCTTGACCCGCGCCCTGCTCATCGCCCGATCCGGACGCGGTCTGAGCCGCGACGACACCGCCCAATTGCACGCCCGCTCCGCACTTTTCGTACTGGTGCAGGGACAGACCGCCGATGTGCGCCGGGCCCAGCTGGCCGAGCTGGCCCGCTGATCACCTCACGAACAGGATCGACCCTTCCATGAGTCCCGAATTCCTCTGGTACATCCCCAACCAGGTCACCGCAGGTCACCGCGGCGAACCGGTCAGCACCGACCACAACAGCCTGCAAACGCTCACCACCCAGGCAGCCGCGCTCGAGCAACACGGCTGGACCGGCGCCCTGCTGGGCACCGGATGGGGCCGCCCGGACACCTTCACCGTGGCCGCCGCGCTGGCCGCACGCACCTCCACATTCGAACCGCTGATAGCGATCAGGCCGGGATACTGGAAACCGGCGAACTTCGCTTCCGCGGCAGCGACTCTCGATCACCTCACCGGCGGCCGGGTACGGGTCAACATCGTCTCGGGCAAAGACGACCTGGCCGCCTACGGCGACAGCGAGGGCGACCAGGCCGACCGCTACGGCCGCACGCGGGAGTTCCTGCAACTGGTGCGCAAGCTGTGGACCCAGCCAGGCGTCACCTACCGGGGCGAGCATTTCCAGGTGAGCCAATCCACCGTCGAACCCCGCGTGGTCGCCCGCCCCGGCCGCCCGCATCCCACCCTCTACTTCGGCGGCGCGTCGCAGGCCGCCGAACGAGTGGCCGCCGCCGAAGCCGATGTCCAGCTGTTCTGGGGCGAGCCCCTCGACGGCGTGCGCGAACGCATCCAGCGGCTCCGCGCGCTCAGCGACGAACTCGGCCGCGAACACGCCCCACTCGAATTCGGTTTGCGCATCACCACATTCGTCCGCGACACCACCGAAGCGGCCTGGGCCGAAGCCGAAGCGAAGGTCGCCGAGATGGCGCGCCAGCACACCGGCGCCAACCCGCACCGCAGCACCGCGGTCGGTCAGCAGCGGCTGCTGGATCTGGCCGCCCGCGGCGAGGTGCTCGACGACAATCTCTACACCACCCCGGGCCGCTACGGGGGTGGCGGCGCGGCCACCACCTGGCTGGTCGGCTCCCCCACCGACGTCGCCACATCGCTGCGCAGATACCGCGATCTGGGCATCACCCACTTCGTGCTCTCCGACACCCCCTACCTGCGCGAGATCCAGCGCCAAGGCGAGCAGCTGCTGCCGCTGCTGGCCGAATGAGTTCGGCGACACCGACACTCGCCGACCCGACCACCGCGGCCGAACGCACCGCCTGGCGCCGGCTGGTCGTGGTGTTCGCCCTCACCCAGACCGTCGGCTACGGCGCGATGATCCAGGCGTTCACCACACTGCTATCGCCGATGGCCGAATCCCTGGCCGCCACTCGTACACAGATCGCCGGGGCTGCAACGCTGTCGACTCTGGTCGGCGCGCTCGCGGCCGTCCCGGTCGGACACTTGCTCGACCGATACGGCGGGCGCATGCTGATGACGACCGGGTCGGCGATCGGCGCGGTGGCGGTCATCGTGTGGTCCCAAGCCCACACTCTCACGCAGCTCTACCTCGCGTTCGTGCTGATCGGCCTGGCCTTGGCCATGTCGACCTACGAAGCGGCGTTCGCGGTGCTGGTCGCCGCCGGTGATCCCTCCCGCCGCGACCGCGCGATCGTCACGGTGACGATGATCTGCGGACTGGCTACCAGCTTCTACTACCTGCTCGCCGGACGCCTCGAAGCGTGGTGGGGCTGGCGCAACGCGCTGGTGATCTTGGCTGCCATGCTGGTCTGTGTCGCTGTTCCCCTGCACTGGTGGGCGGTGCCCGGGCGCAACGCCCACCGGCAGCGTGCTGTGCGCCATTCCGGGATACCGGTCGGCGGCGCGCTGCGCGATCGCCGATTCTGGCTGCTGGTCGTGGCGTTCGTGGCGCAGAGCGGATCCACCTCGGCGTTCCTGCTGATGATGGTGTCCTACTTCCGGGATATCGGGTATTCGGCGGCGACGGCGGCCGCGCTGCCGATCACGGTCGGAACCGCCCAAATCGGCTCCCGGCTGGCCTTGGCGCCGCTGGCGCGTCGCTTCGGATTGGTGGCGGTGACCGCGGTGTCCTTCGCGGTACAGGGGTTCGGACTGGTTCTGCTGCCACTGGCGGGCACCGCCGTGCCCGCGACGGTGGCCTGCGTGGTGGCTTTCGGGCTCGGCTACGGCACCAGTGTGGTCGCACGACCCTCCCTCGTCGCCGACACCTTCGGGGTTGCCCGCTTCGCGAGCATCGTCGCGGTGATGACGGTGCCGATCGCTCTGTCCCGCGCCGGTGCTCCGCTGGCCGCGGCGTGGCTGAGCGACTGGCGGTTCCTCGTAGTCATGGGAGTGTTGGCACTGGTGGCGGCGCTAGCGTTGCTGATGGCCGATCTCGGGCCGGCGCATCCGCGCCACGCCGGCGATGAGGATGGGGCAGACCGAGTCGCTCGCGCAAGGTAGGCGCGCTGTACTCGCGCTGGAACAGCCCGCGCTGCTGCAGGATCGGCACCACGAGGGTGGCGAAGTTCTCCAGATCGATCGCGGTCTCGGCCGGCATCACGGTGAAACCGTCGGCGGCCCCAGCCTGGAACCATGCCTCGAGATCGTCGGCGACCTGCTGTGGCGTGCCGACCAGCAGCCGGTGACCGGCACCTCCCGCACCGCGCTGGATCAACTCCCGTGCGGTGCGCGGACCTTCGGCGATGAGCGCACGAAGCGAGGCACCGAAGCCGGTCGAGAATGCCTCTGCCGGAACGTCTTCGGGTAGATCAGCAGCGGAGATCTTATCGTCGGGGCCGAAACTGCCCGGTGCCAGACCGAGATTGGCGAGCAGGGCGGCGGTGAGCCGCTCGATCGGCAACTGCGCATACAGGTCACGTTCGCGGCGGCGTGCTTGCTCCTCGGTCGCCTCCACCAGCACCACCACCCCCAGGGAGATCTTCACATCGTCGGGACGCCGGCCTGCCGCGACTGCACGCCGACGGACCTCGCAGCGGAAGTCGACGGCTTTGCCGCAGGTCTGGGCCACGGTGAACACGACCTCGGCGAAATCGCCCGCCAGACGCAGACCGCCCTGCGATCCTCCGGCCTGCACGATCACCGGGCGGCCCTGCGGTCCCGGCGCTACCGGCAAAGGACCTGCCACCGAGAAGAACTCACCGTCGTGGTCGATGCGGTGGATCTTGGCGGGGTCGGCGTAGCGGCCGGATCGTTTGTCGGCGATCAGCCAGTCCGGCTCCCAGCTGTCCCACAATTTGATCACAATGTCGAGGAACTCCCAGGCGCGCCGATACCGGGTTGCTTTGTCGGGGTGGTCGGTGGCGCCGAAATTGGCTGCGGCAGCCGGGGTTCCGGTGGTGACGATGTTGACCGCGGCGCGGCCCTTGGTGACATGGTCGAGAGCCTGGAAGCGGCGTGCCAGATTGTAGGGCGAGTTGTAGGTGGTCGAGGCGGTGATCACGACACCGAGCTGCTCGGTGACCGCGGCCAGATTGCCCAGCAGGATCAGCGGATCGATACCGGTGCCGGGAGCTTCCTCGATCTCAGCGCGCAAGGCCGGACCGTCACCGAGAAAAACGGCGTCGATCTTGGCGGTCTCGGCGATGCGGGCCAGACGCTGGAAGTAGTCGATGTCGAGGTAGGCGAGCGGGTCTGCCCCCTCGGCACGCCACGCGTGGCGAAAATGGCCCGGCGTCATCAGTGACAGGTTCAAATGGAATCCAGCCATGGTGGTTGCCTCTCGTCGATACAGAAACCGTTCAGGACCGCACCGCTGCCGGCGACCAACCCAGCAGGGGCGCCAGCTCGGTGGCGGTGGCGGCCAGCAGCCGCAGATGCTCGCCCGGATCGGGCACGCCAGGTACGAAACTGACCAGAAGGTCGGTGATGTGGGTCAGCGACGGGTCCGCGCCCAGCGCGGCGGCCAGTTCCGGTGCAGGGCCGACCAGAGCGTGATCGGCGTCGAGATAGTCGGCGACAGTGAGGTTTTCGATGCCACGCCCGGGCGGTGCCCAGCTCTGCCAGCGCCGCACCCCCGGGGTGACGAGTTCGCGGGCCGTATCCCGATCGGGGTGCGGGTACACCGCTCGCGAAGCCTGAACGCGCGGAGAGCCGTCGGTGCGATCCCAGGCCCCGCGATAGGACTCGATCCATGCGGCCTGATGCTGCTGCGCCTGCGCGATCGTCTCGTCGCGCCAGCGGGTCGCACGCGAAAGTTGCAGTCCGTCACCGGCTTTCGCCGCGGCGGCGGCCGCAGCGGATGCCCGCTGCGGATCGCTGGTCGTCGCCTGCCAGAGTCGGCCGCGCACCCCGGCGCCGTCGGGATGCAACCTCTCCCCGAGACTGTTGAGTGAGCCTCCCCCGAGCACCTGGTGCAGGCGCTCGACCGCGGAGTCGTACTCGTCGTGCTTGCGCGTGAGATCCTTGCCGAAGGCTTCCCACGCGCCGGGAAAGGGACCGGACCCCACGCCCAGTTCCAGTCGCCCGCCGCTGAGTGCGTCGAGAGTGGCAGCGTCCTCGGCCACCCGCAGCGGATCCTCGAGCGGCAGCACCAGCACACCGGTGCCCAGCCGGATCCGGCGGGTGTGCTCGGCGATGGCCGCCAGCACCACCAGTGGCGCGCAGACGTGTTCGCGTCCCTGCCGGAAATGGCGCTGGATCACCCAGCCCGAGTCGTAGCCGAGGTCCTCGGCCGCCTCGAACAGCTCGATCGCCTCGCGGTAGGCGCGGGCGGGGGTGACATCACGGTCGAGGTGCAGCAGGAAACCCAGGCGGAACGGCCTGCCATCCTCGACTCCGGCACCGATGCTCGCGGGTTCCGCCTGTGTCATCGTGGTCTCCTGATCTCGGTGGCGCGCTTACAGATTCAGACCGGTGCCGTGGACGCCGTGCTCGTCGATCAGCGCCAGCTCCTCGGCGGTGAAATCGGGGAAGGTCACCGCGGCCAGGTTGTGGTCCAGCTGCGCGGTGGAGCTCGCACCGATCAGCGCGGAGGTGACCTGCGGGCGGCGCAGCACCCACTGCAGAGCCAGCTGCGCCAGCGACTGGCCGCGTGCCTCGGCGAGCTTGTTCAGCGCGGCGGTGCGCTGGCGGTAGGTGTCGTCGATGACCTCGGGGGTGAGGAAGGTGCTGTTGAGCGCGCGTGCCCCGGCGGGGATGGTCTCGAGGTACTTATCGGTCAGCAGGCCTTGTGCCAGCGGCGAATACGCGATGACGCCGAAGCCCTCGGCCTCGGCCGCGTCGAGTAGGCCGTTCTGCTCGGGGCGGCGATCGTAGATCGAATACCGGCTCTGGTGGATGAGCAACGGCGCCCCGGCCGCCCGCAGCAGTTCCACCGCCTGCTGGGTCCGGTCCGGCAGATAGTTGGAGATACCGACGTAGAGGGCTTTGCCCTGGCCCACGGCGCTGACCAGTGCACCCACCGTCTCCTCGAGCGGCGTGGCCGGATCGGGGACGTGGTGGTAGAAGATGTCGACATAGTCGGTGCCCAGGTCACGCAGGCTGTGCTCGAGCGAGGTCAGGATGGACTTGCGCGATCCTCCCCGCAGATACGGGCTGGGCCCGATCGCGTTGCCGGCCTTGGTCGACAGGATCAGCTCGTCGCGATACGGCGCGAGGTCCTTGGCCAGGACCCGGCCGAAGTTCTGCTGCGCGGCGCGGTGCGGCGGACCGTAGCGGTCGGCGTTGTCGAAGTGCGTGATGCCCAGATCGAAGGCGTGCAGGATTATCTCACGCTGGGTGTGCAGCGGGTAGTCGGTGCCGAACTTCTGCCACAGGCCGAAGGAAAACGCAGGCAGGTCCAGTCCCGATCGGCCGGTACGGCGGTAGGGGATCGTCTCGTAGCGCTGCGGTGCGGCCGCATAGGTCAGTTCGAAGGGGCCGTAATTCATCGATGTCCTCGGTATTTGTTGGGATTCGGTGGTTGTCGGGATTCAGGTCGGCCACAGTGACGACAGTGGTTGTGGTTCAGAACAATCCGCTGGTCGGAGGTTCCTCACCGGTCAGGTGGTAGGCGCCTGCGACCGCTTGCTTCCATTGGCGCGGATTGTGATTGGCGGCGGTGCGCGCGTTGCGCCAATGACGGTCCAAGCCCAGACCGCGATCAGTGATAGAGCCGCCACCCACGTCGAAGAGCAGTTCTGCGGCTGCCAGGGCGGATTCGATGGCGATCACACCAGCCGAAGCCACCTGGACTGCCGCCGCGGCACCGGCCTGCCGAAGGTCTGCCCCCGTGCGCCCGCGCAGCTCGTCGAGCTGTTCGGCGGCCAGCACCGCAACCGCCCGCGCGGCCTGTGCCCGCGCCGCGATCGTCCCGACCGTTTGGCGTACATAGGGATCCTCGGCACTGGAAGCCGCCGAACTGTGCTTGATCGGGCGCGCCCTCTCACGCACGAAGGCCACCGCGTCATCGAATGCGCGCGCCGCGATACCGGGCTGCACCGCAGCGAGATACAACTGCGCGAACGAACCCGTCCACGGGTTGTCCGGCTCGGGCTCGCCCACGGTGGTCACCTCCTCGGCGAGCACCCGCACCCCGGTGAAGCGGGTGGTGCCGCTGGCGGTCAAGCGCTGCCCGACCGCATCGAAGTCGTCGAGCCGTTGCACGCCTTCTCGATCGACAGGCACGCTGAACCGCACGATCTCCCCGTCCGCGGTCACGGCCTGAGTGGAGAACCAGTCGGCGTACAGACCGCCGGTCGAGTAGTACTTCTCGCCGTCGACGATCCAGTCCGGCCCGTCGCGGCGGGCAGTGGCGGTGGTCTGCCCGCTGGCGGCCCCGGTGCGTTCGTTGGCGGTCCCGGCGAACAGATCGCGGGCAACCAGGCGGGCAAGTACGCGCTCGCGATGGGGCAGATCCGAACGAGCGGCGACCTGATGGGCGAGCAGGAACGTGCTGCGCAACGCCTGCGCCACATTGGAATCCGCGCGCGCCAGCTCGATCACCACCTCGGTGACCTCACGGATGCTGCCACCCGCCCCACCCTCGCCGACATCAATGCCGACCAGGGCGATCCCGGCCCGGGCCAGTGCCCGCACCTCGTCGAAGGCGTAATCACGTTCGCGTTCACGGTCTTTCGCGCTGATCGCCAGACGCTCGAGCACCGGGGCGATGGCAGCGCGCACACCGGCGACGCTGAGTGCGGTCGCGAACGGACCGGGCTCGCCGTCACCGGGCGCCGCGGCCGCGCGCGCCTCGGCCGCGGCGGTCACGCCGCGACTCCGGTGGCGACCGGCAACCCCAGGGCTGCACGCAAGGTCGGTCCCGTGGATCCCGCCAGCAATGGGACCAGGGCACCGACGGTGGCCACCACCTGCTCGCCATCACCGGCCAGTGCGAGCAACAGCCCGTCGGCACCGTGCTCGCCGACCAAGCTCGACAGTTCCGCGGCGATGGCCGCGGCCTCGGTGTCGGCGCCGATCCGTACCGGCGTGCTCGCCAGCAACGCGATCCGTGCGCGCTCCCGGCCCGCCCGCGCCGCGGCCGCGGCCAGCTCCCGGGACGCGGCAGCGACCCGATCACGATGCACGACAACGACATCGGCGACACGAACAATCGCGTCCCAGGACAACACGTCCAGATCGGTGGCGACGACGACCGGGTGGCCCTGCACCGAGGAAGGCCCGTCCAGCGGACCCGCGACCCGATAGAACTCACCGTCGTGGTCGATCGCGGCGATCAGCGCGTCGTCGACGACGATCGCACTCTCCTGGTCGGCCACCAGCGCCTCACGGGGAAACGATTCCCACAGGCGGGTGAGAATTTCGGCGTACTCGCTCCACCGGCGTGCCGGATCCTCGACGAGGTCGCCGGGCGCGGTCGCGCGACTGACCTCGTCATCGCAGCCACTACGCAGCACCACCCCCACACGTCCCCCGGTCGCGCGGTCCAACGACAGCACCCGCCGGGCGGCGTTGTAGGGCGCGTTGCCGGTCGTGGGCAGATCCACCAGATAGCCCAGTTCACTGGTCCGCCCCGCAAGGTAGGCGCCGACCACGCTCGGGTCGAGCGCTCGCTGAGCACCGGCGGCGTCGCGCAGCCGCAACGCCGCGACACCGGCCGCCGCAGCGGCAGCCGCGATTTCGGCGGCCGAGTCCAGCGACACCGCAGTGGGCACCGGGTCTGCGCGGTCATCGCCGGGCGTGCCGACAGCGCGGTGACCGTCGGGCGTGCCGACAGCCAGGTCGAGAAGAATCGGAAAAGCCATGAGATCACCTGTTCTCGTGTCGTGGCGGTGTTCAGCGAGCGGCGTGCAACGGTCCGCGATCCCACACGCCCACCGGTGCGGGTGGCAGGCCCAAGCCGAGATGACCGCGCAGGGTGGTGCCGTCGTAGTCGGTGCGAAACAGTCCACGCCGGCGCAGCTCAGGGATCAGATGGTCGGCGAAATCGTCGAAACCCGAGGGCAGCACATCAGGCATCACGTTGAAGCCGTCGGCCGCACCGCAGCGGAACCAGAGTTCGATATCGTCGGCGACCTGCTCGGGGGTGCCGACCACGATGCGGTGCCCGCCACCGCCGGACAGTTTCTTCAGCAGCTGCCCCAGCGTCGGGTTCTCGCGGTCGATGATGTCCTTGACCACCCGATAGAACGTCTGCGAACCGCCCGCGGCATCGGGTTCGGCCAGTAGCTCGACCGGAATCGGCTCATCGTCGGCCAGCCCGTCCAGCGACAGACCCAGCTGCCCGGCCAGTCGCGCCCGTGCATACGCGTCCGGGAGCAGTTCATCGAGCAGTTCGCGTCGCTGTCGCGCCTCGGCCTCAGTGCTGCCGAGCACCGTCGACAGGCCCGGCAGCACCACGATCTCCTGCGGGTCTCGACCGAATTCTGCGGCACCGGAACGCAGTTCGTCACGAAACGCGCGAGCCTTGGCGATGTCTTGTTCGGCGGAGAAGATCACCTCGCCGACCCGCGAGGCCAGCCGCTTGCCGTCGCTGGAGCCGCCGGCTTGCACCACGACCGGGCGCCCCTGCGGTGAGAGGTAGTCCGACCGCTCAGCCCACGATGCCACGACCTGCTCGACGAACTGCGCGGCACGCTGATACCGCAGACCGTGGTCGGGCTCGCCGGACCGGCCGAAGTTGCGCGCAGCGACGGGACCGGCGGTGGTGACGACGTTCCAGCCGAACCGGCCGCCACTGACATGGTCGAGATCGCCCAGTCGCCTGGCCAACTCGACCGGGTCGTTGTAGGACGAAGACAGCGTCGCGATCAGCCCGATCCGCTCGGTCTGGGCCGCGACACGAGCCAGGACCGTGGTCGGTTCGAGATTGTTGCCGGTGCGGTGTTTGATGCTCGGGTCCAACACCGGTCCGTCGGCGAGGAACACCGCGTCCAAAGTGGCCTGTTCGGCCTTCTTCGCGATGGCCGTGTAGTGCTCGATGGTGTAGCTGGCCGCGCCATCGGTTCCCGGGAAACGCCAGGAGCCGCCGAAGACGCCGGCATTGAGGATATTGACGTTGATGTGCAGTCGACCGCTCACTGCGCGACCCTTTCGCCGGTGTCGGATTCGGAGCTGAGATCGGCGACCGAGGGCCGGTCGCGGTAGTAGCCGGGCACCGGTGCAACGCCGTTGACCAGGAAGTCGCCGATCACCCGCGGCTTGTACACCACGGGGTTGTGCGAGGCGAGGGTGCGGGCGTTGCGCCAGTGCCGGTCCAGGTGCACGCTGGTGCGCACCGCCGACGAACCGCCAGCATCGAACGCGGAGGTCGCGGCGTCGAGGACTGCCTCGATGATGGCGACCTGGGCGGCGGAGGTATCGAGATAGGCACGGGTGTAATCGGATTCGGCGCCACTGTGGTGCGCGGCTTCGAGCCGTTGCGCAGCGTGCTGCAGCAATGTCTCGGCGGTGAGCCGGCGAGTTTCCAGGCGGCCGATCACGCCCAGCACTTCGGGATCGGCGCCGGCCTGCTGCGTGGTGGCGTGCAGGCTGGTACGGGTCCGGTTGCGCACGATGGAGGTGGTCTCGGCGACGATGCTGCGCGCGATTCCGGTCAGATTGGCCAGGTGCACGATCTGAACGAACGAGTCCAGACCGCGCAGGGATTGCTTGAATCGGCCGATGTCTCCCTGCGGCTCAACCGGTACGTCATCGAATCGAGTTGTGCCGCTGCCGGTTTGACGTTGCCCGATGCCGTCCCAGTCATCGATGTGGGTGACACCGGGGTGCCGGGCCGCGATCACGACGAAGCCGCGGTCTCCCGCGGCGTCGACGACGGCGGCGCGAATGTAGTCGGCGAAGCGGGACCCGGTGGAATAGAACTTCGTACCCGAGACGAACCTTCGGCCGTGTTCGTCGATGCGCACACGTGTCGCGATCGCTCCCCATCCGATGTTCGCTGCACCCTCGGCCACCGCCGCCGCGACCAGCGCCGAAGGTTCGGATTGCGCGTTGCCGAAGACGGCACCACGGCTCACAGCGCGCAGCCAGTGCGATCGCACCTCGGCATCGACTTCTGCACGCAGGATCTCGACGGTGGTGAAGTGACCTCGCCAGATCTGCGGGATGTTCGAGTCCGCTTCTCCGGCTTCGGCGAGCAGCGCGAACAAAGTGGGCAGATCGACGTCGAAACCGTCGAACTCCTTCGGCACCCGCAGTCTGCCGAATCCGGCGTCGGCCAGATCCCGGATCAGGGCATCGGGATGTTCGGAATTCACATCGCGGTCACCGACGCCGGCGGTGAACTCCGAGAGGATCGCGCGAATCGCGATCAGCGCTTCCTCGACGGTGGCCGGTTGTGTGGTCGTCATGACAGTCCTCCAGCAAGGGTGCGGCCGGCGATCGCATCGAGCAGCCCGATCGTGTAGTCGTCGACCGGGCGGGTGAAAACCTCGTCCACCGTGCCCTGTTCGACGATGTGTCCGCGCCGCATGACCGCGACTCGGTCCGAGATCGCCCGCACCACCGCCAGGTCGTGGGAAATGAACAGATAGGTGAGCTCGCGCTCTTCTTGCAGACCTCGCAGCAGGTCCAGGATCTGCGCCGCGACCGAGACGTCCAGCGCCGAAATGGGCTCGTCGAGAAGGAGCACCTTCGGTTCCAGGATCAGGGCGCGTGCGATGGCCACGCGCTGGCGCTGCCCGCCGGACAGCTCGCGGGGGTGCCGGTCGATGAAATCGGCCGGCAGCGCGGCCGCTTCCAGGGCCGCGACGACTCGGTCCGCATTGGGTCTGCGGGTGCGGCGCAGCCCGCGCCGTGGTTGGAACGATCGCAGCGGTTCATCGACAACGTCGTAGACATCGAAGCGTGGATCGAAGGAGGAGTACGGATTCTGATAGACGATCTGTACGTCACGTCGCAGCAGCCGAAACCCCTTGCGTCCCAGTCCGGTTATCTCGGCGCCGAGCAGCTTCACCTGCCCGGAGGTCGCCTCGGTGAGACCGGCGATCACCCGCGCGGTGGTGGTCTTGCCGCTGCCGGATTCACCGACCAGCGAGAAGGTTTCGCCACGGCGTACCTGCAACGAGATGCCGTCCACTGCCGCCGCGCCGCCGTATTCCTTGCGCAGCTCGGTGATCTCGATGACCGGCTCGCCGGCCTCGGCGATGGCCGGTCGTGCGCGTGCGTGCGTCGACCGCGCCGGTACGGCATCGAGCAACCGGCGCGTGTAGTCGTGCTGTGGTTGCGCGACAACCTGTTTCGTCGGGCCGAACTCCACCAGCTGCCCCTCACGCATGACAGCGAGCAGATCGCAGCGATCGGCAGCCACCCCGAGGTCGTGGGTCACCAACACCACGCTGGTGCCGCTGCGGCGACGGAGGTCGTCGATCAGGTCGAGAACCTGCTTCTGCACTGTCGCGTCCAGCGCCGAGGTCGGCTCGTCGGCGATGATGAGATCCGGTTCGGCCGCCACCGCCGCCGCGATCAGCACCCGTTGACGCATGCCGCCGGACAGCTCGTGCGGATACTGCCGGTACCGATGGTCCACATCGGTGAAGCCGACCAGCTCGAACAGCTCGTGCACCCGGCGACGCCGGGCGTCGGCATCGAGGTCGGTGTGCAATACGAGCACATCCTCGACCTGAGGACCGACGCGGCGCACCGGGTCCAGTGACAGTCCTGGATCCTGCGGGATCAAACTCACGGCCCGGCCGCGGATGTCTCGCCAGCCCTTGGCCGACAAGCTGGTGAGCACCTGATCACGGAACATGATCCGGCCGCCGATCACCGCACCGTTGTCCGGTAACAGCCCCAGGATGGCGTGCGCGGTGGTGGTCTTTCCCGATCCGGACTCCCCCACCAGGGCCAGCACCTGCCCGGGCGGTAGCTCGAACGAAACCCCGTGCACGACAGGCTCGTAACCACGACCGATCTGGTATCCGACGGTCAGGTCCTGCACCGCCAGCACCGGTGCGCCGAGGGTGTCCGGTTCCACGGTGGCGGGCGCATGGGCGGCGACGGTCATGACGACGTCCTCCTGGACAGATGACGGGAGAGGTGATTGATGGCCAGCACCACCACGACCACGGTCAGGCCCGGCCACAACGTGAGCCAGCCGCGAGTGGCGATGTAGTTGCGGCCGTCGGCCACCAGACGCCCCCACTCCGGATCCGGTGGCTGCGCACCGAGACCGAGGAAGCTCAGCGAAGCGATCCAGATGATGGCGATGCCGAACTGCACGGTGATCAGCGAGACCGTCGGCCGCGCGGAGTTGGGAATCACGTGGCGCCACAGGATCGCACCGGTCGACGCACCGCTGGTGACAGCCGCGTCGACGTAATTGCTGGTGCGGACTTGCAGCACCTGAGCGCGGATGAGGCGTGCGAACGTGGCCGCCGAGGTCAGACCCACCGCAATCCCGGCTTGTGCTACACCGAAACCGAGCAGCACGACGATGGTGATGGCGAGCAGGAACCCCGGAATCGACAACAGGACGTCGATGATCCGCATGACGAGGATATCCGGGAAGCCGGCGAACCAGCCGGCCAGCACACCCAGCGCCGACCCGGCCACCACACCCACGGCCACCGCAATGGCCGAGCCGCTCAGCGAAGCCCGCGCACCGAAGACGACTCGAGAGTAGAGATCGCGGCCGAGCTGATCGGTGCCGAACCAATGCCGGCTCGACGGCGGACGCAGTTTCGCCGCCGTATCCACCGCGAGCGGATCGATATCGGTGAACAGCTGCGGCACGATCGCCCACAGCAGGACCAGGCCGACCACGGTGACCGCGAGCAGCAGGCTCGCACGCCGCGCCCATCGGCGTGCCGCGGCAACGATATTCGTGCGCCGGGTCGAGGATTCGAGGGCACGTGTCATGGCATCGCCACTTCCACCGGCGGCCGCGGATCGGCGGTCGCATTCGACTGGGGCTGTCGCACAGGGCGTTTGGCGACTCGACGGGACCTGCCGTCCAGGAGCACGCGCGGATCGATGAACGGATACGCCAGATCGACGACCAGATTCACCAGCACGTACGCCGAAGTCGACAGCAGCACCACGCCCTGCACCACCGGTAGATCCTGGGTGTTGACCGCGCTCACGGTCAGCTGCCCGATACCCTCGCGCGCGAATACCGACTCGGTCACCACCGATCCCGCGATCAACTCGCCCACGGCCAGGCCCAGCAAGGTCAGCACCGGCAGCGACGAATTGCGGAGCACGTCCTTGCGAAAGATGTAGCCGGCTCCGGCACCCTTGGCACGCAGTACGTGCACGAACGGCTGTCCTCGCGTGGTACGGATCGACGCCGCGAACACCTGAGCCAGAGGCGCGGCGACGAACAGGCCCAGCGTCGCCCCCGGCGCGAGCAGCGCCACGACGCTGCCGTCGTCCACCGAGGGAATCAGGTGCAGCCGGAAGGAAAGCATTTGCAGGGCAATAATTCCCACCACGAAAGTAGGCACCGAGGCGAACAACGCCGGTGCCGCGCCGAGCAGCTCCCGCAGCCACCGCCACGGCAGGTAGTTGCCTGCCACCGCGACGACAGTCGCAAAGACCAGCCCGAACCCCAGCCCGGCCGCCGTGAGCCGCACAGTGCTGGGCAAGGCGTCACCGATCAGTTCCCCTACTGCCTTGCCGCTGGTCAGCGAGTATCCGAGGTCGCCGGTGAAAACGCCTGCGAGACTGTGCAGATACTGCTGCCAGAGGGGCCGGTCGAGGCCGTAGAACTCGACCATGACTCGACCGGCCTCAGGCGTGATCTGAGCTTCGGGGTTCTGGATGCGATTGTTGACCGCATCGCCGGGCAGGGCGCTGAGCAAGATGAAGGACAGCGTGTACGCGGCCCAGAACACCGCGACGGCCTGTCCTAGACGCTCGAGGATGTAGACGCGCATTTTCGTGCCCGCTATTCCGAAAGCCAGGTGTCGTACAGCCAGGTGCGCGCGGTGGATTCGGTACCGAACCCGTGCACCTTCGGCGCGAGACCGAAAACCTGGGTCTCGTCGTAGAGCGGAATCACGTAGCCCTCGGAGAACAACCGGTCCTCGATCGCCTGCACCGCGGCACCGCGCTTGGCTGGGTCGAATTCGAAGGCCTGTGCGCGTACCAGCTGGTTGAGCTGCTGATCGGGAGCCGGTGCGTGCAGTTCGTTGGTGGCAGCACTGTCGAAGGCCGTGCGCAGCACATCGGGCTCCGCGCGTGAGGTCTGGCCCTGCACCAGAGACCAATTGGCCGGACGCGCGGCTTGCGTCGACTCGTATTCAGTCAGTGAGGCCGCGTTGATCTTCAACTCCGCACCGGCCTTACGCCACTGCGACTGCAGCAGTTCGAGCACCGGCTGGGAGACCTGGTAGTACGGCGCGACCCAGACGTCGAGTTGCAGGCGCTTACCGTCCTTGACGCGGATGCCGTCTGCGCCAGGCTTCCAGCCTGCCGCCTCCAACAGCGACTTGGCGCGGTTGAGGTCATAGCTGAGAAAGCGGGTGGCGTCGCCCCGATTCGGGGTGCCCTGGACCAGGATGCTGGTGGGCACCGGATAGCTCGGCGAGAGCACCGTTGTGTTGATCTCCTGCCGGTCGGTGGCAGCCTGCAACGCCAGGCGCACGTTCTTGTCGAGCACCGGCGTCGCCGAATCCAGTTGGAACGACAACTTGTTCGTCTGTCCCTGGACCGGGAACGCTTCGATCACGCCGCCGTCCGCGGTGACGGTTTCCTCGTCGTAGGGTGCGATATTGCGGGCGATCTGGGCCTCGCCTGATTTCAGCGCACCCACCCGGGTGCCCGCTTCCGGAACGGTCTTGAACACGACCCGCTCCAGGTACGCCCTACCCTGATGCCCGGAACCCTCCGGTGCCCAGTTGTAGTCCTCACGCCGTTTGAGGGTGATTCCGGTTGTACCGTTGACCGATTCGACCACGAACGGTCCCGAGCCGATCCAGTTCTTGGCCTGGCCCTGGCCGTTGAGGTCTTGGTTCAGGAACGGCGCGGCCAGAATCGAGCCGGCCCGATAGAACGAAGCCACCTGCAGGAAGCCGGCATTGGGCTTGGTGAAGGACACCTTCACCGTCAGCGGATCGACGACCTCGCTGGACTTGTAGTCGGAGAAGAAGGGGTCCGGCGGGATCCCGAGCCGCTGGTCCCCGAACCCGTGCTGGTCATAGTTCGCTTTGACGATGGCGGCGTCGACCGGGTCCCCGTTGCTGAACGTGACGCCCTCGCGCAATCGGAAGGTGTATTCGAGTTTGTTGTCGCTGATCTGCCAGGACTTCGCCAGCCACGGTTTGATCGCACCGCTCTTGGGATCCTGCCAGGTGAGGCGCTCGGCGAGGTTGTTGGTGACCTGACTGTTGGACCAGATGGAATTGGTCGGCAGCCATGCGGTGTACTCGATCGGATCGTAGAAGTGCAGTGTGCCACCGGGAGTCGGGTCACCGGCGGGGCGCCCGGGCGAGGACGACGACCCACCACAAGCGGAGAGCGCTGTCGCCAGGGCGATGGCCACCGTGCCCGCGACCATGAGCTCGCGCAGTCGAGAATTCCTCATGGCGGTGAAGGCTAGAGCCACCGAGCGCGAGAACCGCCCCTTCGGATCGACAAGAATTCATGCACGATTCCTGAAGTTTGCCTTGAGCCTCCCGCACCCCGAACTGCGTTCGAATCAACAGAATTCTGATCACCATGATTTCTATGCGTGCCACCCAACCGGGCGCCGAACTCACACGCGAGACCATCTCGCAAACCTCATGTCTTGCGGGTACCGAACTCAGGGCGGCGGTCCGCCCGGACGTCGTGTCCGCCACCGCGAATTGATGTAGCGCTTGGACTCGAGCGAACAGGACTTACCGGTGGTGTGGACGGAGGTCTCAGGCTGGCGACCGCTGGGGCAGCTGGTCTGGATCATTTCTGCCCGCAAGGCCAGCTCGAGCAGCAGCCGATCGTCGGTGTTGAACTCGAGACCCCATCGCAGTGCGGTGGCGAGGATCAGCATGTCGTTGAAGGAGTTTCGCCTATGCCGCTCGAGGTTGGTGCAAGCACCGAGGACCTCACGGAGAAGATCGACCGTGATGTCGATCTCACTCATCGTCAATGGCGGGGGCGCTACAGCGACGCAACCGAGGAAACCGGGCACGGTCCCCCACGATCCTGCCGGTATTGCGGTCGATCGCGACCGAAGCCATGCCCTCGATCAAGGCGAATGCTTGAGCATGCTGTACGTTCGCTACGCCTGATGCGACTGTTCGAGCACCGGCTATTCCCAACTGGGGATGGGGAGTCCACCCTCATTCCTGAAACCTCTGTTCACTGTGTTCAGGACATTGGTTAATCGCGGCTCCCCCGACTCGCACTCGGGGGAGCCGCGTCCACTTTGTGGACCGTTCCAATCACGCGGTGGGCACCGAAAGCGTCGGAGTGCAGTTTAAAGTCGCCCTATGTCACGAGGGTTGGGCATCGCGCAACGACAGCTGTTCGACGCGCTCTACGCCGCCTGATCTCTGGAATTGATCGGGTGGGACGTCAGCCGGTACGGCGAGGATCTCTTCAGCGGTTTTCCCCGGCGAGGACCGCAGGTCGCACCCGACGGCCATGAGTTCTGCCTGGTTGTCCGGCGACGCCTCGCCGAGAATCGCGATGCGCGGTCGGGAACCTGGATCGAATTACCAACCTCGAACTCGGCGTGTCGTTCTCGCGAATGACGCACGGCGCCATGGGCTGATCCCTGCTGCGGGGCGATAGCTGGCGGCTCGTAACATCTTTGGAAGCCGTATGTAGGTGGGGCGATTGCGGATACCTGCGCATACCAGAGCGCAGGCCCGGCACATCGAGGGCATTCCCGCATTCCCTCGCCTGCTACGTACCGGAATTCGCCGCAACTATCTCGGGCGATCGACAAGCCTCACTACTCATCACCGCACGTGCGGCACGGGCACAGTGGCGATCGGGAGCAAACCGCACTGCGGTCGAGCTCCTGTGGGAGGCGGTGAGAGCGGCTACCAAGTCCGCCACGAATGCAGCCTTACCAACGTTTTCTGCGTTCCCTGAGCCGAGGCACCGAGACGCCAGGCGCCCGCATCAGGGCCCTGCTTCTGAATAGCTGCAGCCGAATGCCGACGCCGCGGGAGCTCTGACAGCAACCCGGTGGGCCCTCGGCGGCCCGCCTGGACACCTAGGGTTGCGGCATGGGAACGGTACGGGTTTGGACGGTGACCTCCACGGCACCAAGCGAGGATGACGCACAGGCCATCGCGCGGACCACCGTGGGCGAACGTCTCGCTGCTGGGGCAGAGGTCACTGGGCCGGCCACATCGGTGTTCTGGCATCTGGGTGAACTCGGCGAGGGCCAAGAGTGGCGAGTCACTTTGCGTACATCGACCGCGGTACGGGACCAGCTAGCGGCACGCGTCGCCGAGCTGCACCCTTGGGACAGTCCGGAGGTAACCGCGAGCCCGGTCGAGTGGTGCATCGACAGTTACGCCGAATGGGTCGAACGCACTACAGCCGCGTCGAACTAGGGAGACGAGCCGCCACAGCTCGCCGTGCCAGTTCGGCACCGCCGGCGATTCCGGCAGTGGCGCACCGTAGCGCGACCTACGCTCCGTCCCCGCCGCGGCGCTCACCCTGATCGATCAACGCGGGCATCAGGTTTCGCGCGCCACCGGCGAGCCGCAGCCGATTCGGCTCGATCTTCGAGCACCTCGCGATAGGCGCGAGCCAACTGCGCGGTGGGCAGGGCCTCGTCGGCGGGAACCCCGCCGAGCAGGCGGATAGCATCCGGCACGCTACCGGTGGCCGGTGGACCGAACCCGCCGATCGGGGATTCCCGCGCACCGAGCGCGGACAGCAGAGTGCCGGTGTCGAACTGATCGAGCGTGCCGGTCATCGAGCAACCCCTTCGAAACAGATTGGGGCGCACTGGATGTGCGCGCGGGCGAACGATCCAGCCGTCCTTCGAGATTCGTTCAGCTGTTCGGCGGTGATCAGGATGTCGGCGAGAAGCACGTCGGTGCGTATGGCCATGGCATGACTCCTCTCGCGTTCCAGCGAAGCAGACACGGCCACAGCGATGAATCCTTGCGCTCAGTGGAATCGGAATCGGATCGCGCCGTGCCGCACGGTTGAGCAGTGTGCCACCGTCATGTCAGGACCGCGGAGGTCCCGCCGGACGCCGCGCCCGCCATCGAGAATTGATGTAGCGCTTCGACTCGTGCGAGGGCGGGGTGGCGGCGGCAGGTGCCGGCGGAATCAGGCTCGCGACGCCGCTGGCGTCGTCGGTCTGGATCATCCCGGCCCGCAAGGCCAATTCGAGCAGCAGCCTGTCGTCGGTCTTGAGCCTGAGGCCCCATCGCAGCGCCGTGGCGAGGATCAGCAAGTCGTTGAAGGAGTTTCGGCGATGCTGCTTGAGGTTGATCCTGGCGCGCAGGACCTCCTGCAGCAGATCGACCGCAATGGTGATCTCACTCATCGTCAACGGCAGCGGCGCCACCTCGACGTCGCTGAGGAAGCGAGCCCGAACCCCTACGATCCGCCCGATATTGCGGTCGATCGCGACCGAAGCCATGCCCTCGATCAGTCCGAACGCCCGCGCATTCTGCACATTCGCCACCGCCTGATGAGACTTCTCCAGGTAGGCGGCGAAACCATGACCCGCGAGACTGGCCGGAAAGTTGATCAGCAGCTTGTCGGTGCGGGCCATCCCCGCCTGGCCCTTGAGTATTCGGCCCTGGTACAGCTCCACGAGGTGATTGATATCGGGCAGACCCCACAGATGGTCCCTCGCGAGGCTCGGCAGCAGATATCGATACCCCCAGCCCTGCGGCGCCTGCATGCTGTAGAGCTCCTGCAGGGTCGTGGTGCTCGCATAGTAAGCACCCAGTTCGGGCGCCTCACACGATCCGTTGTGCCACAGGGACAAGAAGTTCGTATCCAGCAGCAGCTCCGATGCGAGGCGAACTCGTCGGCCGTGGCAACGGTCGGCGCCGTCCTCCGGCAAGAGGGAATTCTCTTGGACTCTCCGACACGCGCATGGCCAGACCATCCTCACCTCGAGCTGGTTGGGCGGCAGCCCGAACTCGAGCGTATCGAAGTCGACATCGGGCAGGCGACCTCTCATGCTCTCTGCCAGCACAACCATTGAAAGTAAGGAGTGCTGCAACAGAGTTGGTTCTGCCGCAGCTTGCCATGACGCTCCAGCAACACCGGCATGACTGCCGTGAACTGTGACACTGCAACGGCGATAGATGAGGTAATGACGAAGTGCCCCAACCGCTTTCATCTCGACACGATCACCCACACCCGTCCCGGCACCGTCGTGCACGGTACCGGGGCACCCCGCTACGCCGACGCGATCTCCGCATTCGCGCGACTGTTCTCGACCGGACGCGGCGGTGGCGTACTCGCCGCCTACCATCAGGGCCGTCTCGTCGTCAACATCTGGACCGGCATCGCCGGACCACGACCGCGGCGTCGCATGGCTAACACAACACCGCCGCACTGTCGTGTTCGACCGCGAAAGGCATCACTGCCAGCGTGCTACGCCGACCCGCAGAGCGAGGACTGATCGACTACTACGCACCGGTCGCCGAATACTGGCCCGAATTCGGTGCCAACGGCAAAAGAACATCACCATCGCCGAGATACTCAGCCACCGCGCCGGACTTTCGCATGTCACCCCGCTCGCCCGAACCTCGACGAACTCCTCGACCACCACCTGATGGAGGAACGCATCGCCGCCGCACCGAACCGATGGCGCGGAATACCCGCATACCACTCAATAACCTTCGGCTGACTCGCCTCCGGAATCGCCCGCGCGGTCACCGGCAAAGGCATGGGCGAGCTGTACCGCACCGAACTCGCCCGACCACTGCACACCGAAGGCCTCCACCTCGGCGCCCCACCGCCCTCGGCCAACACCACCGTCGCCACCCCGCACGGATCACCCATCCCGTTCGGCATCCCCCACGCCAGCCACCTCCTGCGGATCGCCAGACGAATCCCGGCCCCGGGCACCGGATTCATCCGTAGCATCTACACCCACGGAATCGAACGACTCGCCTCCGGAACCGACCCAGCGATTCTCAGCGAAATACCCGCCGTCAACGGCATATTCACCGCACGCGCCATCGCCGCGGTATACAACACGATCGCCACCGACACCCCACTGCTTTCGAGGTCACGGGTGCAGCAGATATCACGCGTGCAAACCTGGCTACCCGACCGAAACCTAGTTCTGCGCGGCGACACACCGAAATGAAAATCTTGAGCCACAATCGGACCATGCCGACCGCCGCGTCGTCGACACTGCACGCCAAGCAGTCACCCAGGTCAGACACCCTAACGGAAGGTCGAGCTGGAGATAACGGCCGCAAACGCCATGTCGCACGCGACACTCTCGAGCTGATCCTGGCAGTGGTGGGCCCCCGGCCTCGATCCAGGACCGTGACGGCGCCGACGCCGAGCTTGCGTAGCTGGCCGACGAGAGTAAGGCTAGCCTGTCAGGCCAAGGAATGCGCGAATCTCTGCGCACTGTGCTCAGGAGTGCAACCTGCGACGGTGCGAGTCGGGCATGGCGCCGATTCGGCGCCAACAGATGGGAGTGGCCTCAGTGGTGTTGAAGAAGGCGGAGCTCGAGATGCTGCGCGCGATGGTTGAGGCGCCGCGACTTGGCGTCCGGGAGTGGGCACGGCGGTTGGGCATCGCACGTGGCACCGCACAGGCGCGCATCAACCGGCTCGAGGAGGCCGGGGCGATCAAGTCCTATCGCCCAGTGCTGTCGCCCGAAGCGATAGGGGTGCCGGTGCTTGCTTACGTCCGTGTCAACGTTACCCAGGATCTGCTCGAGGACACTCTCGCCGAGCTCGAGCGTATTCCCTATCTGATCGAGGTCAACTCCGTGGCCGGTGACGCCGACCTCGTTTGCCGGCTCTTCGCACGGGACCTCGAACATCTCGAGGATCTATTGCGGAAAATCGTTCAGGTCAAGGGAGTCCGGCAAACCCGCAGCGAGATCGTGCTGCGGCGGCGCTTTGGAGCCCGAGTCGGCCCGCTGCTCGACTCGATCATCGCCGGAGCGGAATGACGGCCGTGAGTCTGGCTCCACCTCGAGACTGTGCCACCTGCTCGATATCGGCCCAATGCACCCGCACTTAACTGGACACAGTGCCTAATATTGTGGAAATTGTTTGACCGTATTGCCATCTCTTCGTTCTAATGGTGGGACGATTGGTCCCGGACCGGTGTCACTGCGGATGTAGTGGCACCGCTGCGTCGCCCGAGAAGGTGCGCACTGTCCTCACAGGTGAGAAGCAAGGTGGCACGTGTCGGATCTCAGTGTGAACGCTCACCCTCCGCTGGAGGGGATCCGGGTCTTGGAGCTCGGCAACTTCATCGCAGCCCCGTTCGCCGCGCGCATCTTCGCCGACTTCGGCGCCGAAGTGATCAAGATCGAGCGGCCGGACTCGGGCGACGAACTGCGTGGGTGGCGGCTGGGCCGCGGGTCGACGTCGATGATGTTCCGCACCATCGCCCGGAACAAGAAGTCGGTGACCCTGGACCTGCGCACCGAGGATGGCCGCGAGCTTGCGCTCGGCCTTGTCCGGAGCTGCGATGTGATCATCGAGAACTTCCGGCCCGGCACGCTGGAGCGGTGGGGGCTGGGCGCCGACCAGCTGACCGCCGCCAATCCGGACATTGTTCTGGTGCGGATCTCCGGCTACGGGCAGACCGGCCCCTACAAAGACCGGGCCGGATTCGGTGGCGTCGCCGAGGCCTTCGGCGGGCTGCGCCACGTCACCGGCTACCCCGACCGGGACTCGGTACGCCCGGGCGCCGCCGTCGGTGACTGCGTGGCCGGCCTCTACGGCGCGATCGGCGCCCTGATGCTGCTGCTGGCCAAGAAGGACGGACAACCGCACGAGGGCTTACGCGTCGCCGACGTAGCCCTCTACGAGTCGGTCTTCATGATCATGGACTCGCTGGTCCCAGACCTCGACGCCTACAACACAATCCGCGAGCGCACCGCAGGCCCACTGCCGGGCGTAGTACCCAGCGGGCTCTACCCGACCGCCGATGGGCAGTCGATCATGATCGCGGGCAACGCCGATCGCGCGTTCTCACGCCTTATGGTCGCAATCGGGCGCCAGGATCTTGCCGACGACCCGAGCCTCGCAGGCGGCCCGGCCCGCGCGCAACGCGAGGAGGAACTCGATCAAGCCATCACCGATTGGTCCCGCACTCTGGACGCGGCCGCGGCGGTGGACATCCTCGCCAACGTGGGGGTCCCGTCCGGGCCGATCTACGACGCAGCCGCGATCGTGCACGACCGCCACTACCAGGCTCGCGACATGCTGCGACCGGCCAAGATTCTCATCGACGGCGAACCGGAGGAGGTCCGGCTTCCCGGTGTTGTCCCCCGCCTGCCCGGCTCTCCCGGCGACGTGCGGTGGGCAGGCCCCGAGCTGGGAGAGCACACCGACGACGTCTTTGGCCGCCTGCTCGGCCTCACCCCCGGCCAAATCGAGGACTACCGCACACGGAAGGTGATCTGACGATGTCGATCACGATCAACGACGTCGTCCTTCGCGACGGCTTACAGGACGAGCCCGTCTTCGTCGAGGTCCCCGACCGCGTCCGGATCGCCGAGGCGCTGCTCGACTCCTGTCTGAGACATCTCGAAGTAGCCTCGTTCGTCAACCCAGCCCGGGTCCCGCAGATGGCCGCGGCCGAGGAGTTCGTCGCGGCCTTGCCCGACCGCACCGACGCCCGCTACAGCGCGATCGCACTCAACCCTCGCGGCGCGGAGCGCGCGATCGCCGCGGGTGTGCGTGACATCGTTCTGGTCGTCTCGGCCAGCGAGGGCCACAGCAGAGCCAACGCCGGGCGGGACGTCGACGTTGCGCTGGCCGAGATGACCACCGTCGGCGCGAAGTACCCGGACATCCGCTTCGCTGCGGCCGTGTCCACCGCGTTCGTCTGCCCATTCGACGGTGAGGTCCCCGCCGAGCGGCTCGTCCGGGTGGCGTCGGCGCTCGACACAATCGGGCTCACACACCTCACCCTGGCCGACACCCTCGGTATCGCCGAGCCCGAACTGGTGGCCCGGTCTGTCGCGGCGTTGCGCGACGCCCTGCCGGACACCGAGCTCGGGCTGCACTTGCACGATGCGCACGGTCGGGCACTGGAAACCGTCGACGCCGCCCTCGAGCTCGGTGTGACCCGATTCGACTCTGCCACCGGTGGCTATGGCGGCTGCCCCTTCGCCCCTGGTGCCCACGGCAACCTCGCCACTGAGACCCTTGTCGCGCACCTGGAGAACCACGGCATCACGACGGGGATCGACCTCGACCGACTTCACCAGGCGGCGGACCTGATCCGCACAATTCTCGTCGCGGCCAAGCCCCTGCAGCGCCCGCCGACCTGACCGACCCGGCCGAGCGGAGCCGGTTGGCGCTGTCGTTCCGGCGCCGACCGGCTCCGCCGTGTTCTTCCAGCAACGCAGATGACCAGGACATCTGAACCTGGGCTCCCTGGTTGAGGCTGCATTGAGGTTTCCGTCTCTGGACCGTGGAAGCGTCGTGGCCGGCGATAGCGGAATCCGCACCCGTCACGTCCAATGGGGCACCGTCGCGGAAGGACCGGTGGAAGGCTCCGTCGCGCTGGGAAAGCTGGTGCTGACCATGGGAGCGGGCTACGACCGGTGTTGGATCGTGCTGCCGTGAAGCTGGATTCGTTGATGGGTGAGGATCGGGGGGCGGTTCACCTGGTCCGAGCCGCGGAGACGGGCGCGAGAGAGTATGTGTCGGGCCTGTTGTCGGGTCTGGAGCCAAAGAATGGGTGGACGCAGGCCGAACGTGCTGGTGAGGACTGCCCGGACGGGATGAAGCGGTTGCTGCGTGCCGCAGACTGGATGCCCTGGTTGGTGTTTTGCTGGTCGAAGCGACCGCGACGGTGCGCGAAGCGTCGGTATACGGCAAGTTCTTGTTATCCGCTGCTGTGAGCAGATCGAACG
>NZ_JBSGCB010000047.1:0-77743 GCF_053601595.1 Nocardia sp. NPDC004711
ATCGAATAGGTCTCGGCCGCGGTCTAGCCCAATAAGAAATGGGGCGCTTCGTCTTACGACGAAGCGCCCCTTTCGCTGCTCGGCGAGTGGCTACGCCACACCCTCCGCGCGAGCCGCGTTGCCGACGGCCTCGGCGACGGCCGGCGCGACCCGCGGGTCCAGCGGGCTCGGGATGATCTTGTCCGCGGACAGCTCACCGGCCACCACGTTGAAGATCGCCTCGGCCGCGGCCACCTTCATGCCCTCGGTGATGCGGCGCGCACCGGCGTCCAGCGCGCCCTTGAAGACGCCCGGGAAGGCCAGCACATTGTTGATCTGGTTCGGGAAGTCGCTGCGGCCGGTGGCCACGATGGCGGCGTACTTCTTGGCCACCTCGGGGTGGATCTCCGGGTCCGGGTTCGACATGGCGAACACGATGGACTCGGGAGCCATGGACGCGATGAACTCCTCGGCGATGGTGCCCGCCGACAGGCCCAGGAACACGTCCGCGCCCTCGAGCGCCTCGGCCGCGCCGCCGGTGAGGCCGCGCGGGTTGGTGCGCTGCGCCAGTTCGGCCTTCACGTTGTTGAGGTCGCCGCGATCCCGGCTCACGATGCCCTTGGAGTCGAGCACGACGATGTCGGAAACCCCGGCGGCCAGCAGGATGTCGGTGCACGCCACACCGGCCGCGCCGGCGCCGGACACCACGACCTTCAGGCCGGACATGTCGCGGCCCTGCACCGCGGCCGCACCCTTGAGGGCGGCCAGCACCACGATGGCGGTGCCGTGCTGGTCGTCGTGCATGACCGGGCAGTCGAGGGCCTCGACGACGCGCTTCTCGATCTCGAAGCAGCGCGGCGCGGAGATGTCCTCCAGGTTGACCGCGCCGAAGCTCGGGCGCAGGCGGATCAGGGTCTCGACGATCTCGTCGACGTCCTTGGTGTCCAGCACGATCGGGATCGAGTCCAGACCGGCGAACTTCTTGAACAGCGCCGCCTTGCCCTCCATCACCGGCAGCGAGGCGCGCGGGCCGATGTCGCCCAGGCCCAGCACGGCGGTGCCGTCGGAGACGACCACGACCAGGCGCTCGGCCCAGGTGTAGGTCTTGGCCAGACTCTCGTCCTTGTGAATGCCGCGGCAGACCTGCGCCACACCCGGGGTGTAGGCGATGGACAGATCACGCTGGGTGTCGAGCGGAGCGGTGAGTTCGACCGAGAGCTTGCCGCCAAGGTGCCCGGCGAAAATTTCTTCCGTGGTGATGTCGGACAGGTTCGCCCCATTGGACGCGGGGGCCTCGGTGGCATTCACTGCTTCAGTCACGGATGACACGATTTCACTCCTGATCGGTTCGGACTCAACCGTTTGACGGTTACCGTTCGGTAATAGCGGAATTTGTGGTTTCGGTGCTCATATATCTTTTGCCGCAGCCGCGTTCAGCGACGTCGACACCACTTCCGAGCCACTTCGTGGAAACCTTGCCACCTCATCGTGGCGACGCATACAAAGTATTACGGCATTGCGAGAAGTGTGTCGCGGCAGCGCAGATCGTCGAGCGAGAACCGGAGGGGTGTGTCCGGGCGATACAGCCGGGGTGACCTCGTGTGAACCCGCGAGTCGGGGTTCGTGATCACCGAGTGTCCCGGGCCGGGCGGTGGCTGCGGCCGGGATCGGCCCATTCTGCCAGTCGCTGCGACGGCCTGCCAAATCGCCCCCGGGTCCGTCGCGTCGCCTCACCATCGTTGAAGGGTAAGGCAGTCGAATCACGCCGAGATGAACAGGAACTCGCTGGTCGGAACCTGAACTCGGAGAACTGTCACAACGCGGTCGCGACGGCGGCTGTGAGCTGTCAAGCGGGGGTTGCACCCACCGCTGTGAGGTCAGGCCGGACCCAGACGCTGCCGAGACCCCCGGAGAGCAACCGTACGCGCCAGTCGCTTCCGGCGCCCGGATGGTCGGTGCGGCGATGCATGCCGCGGGTCTCGGTGCGGGCCAGGGCGGAGTACTTGGTCCAGCGGGCGACGGCCAGCAGCGCGGCGGCCTGCCGGGCGGGCAGGCGATCGGGTCCCTTTCCGCCGAGCGCCAATTCGACGCCGGGCCACATTCCGTCCAGTTCGCCGATGCTGTCGCGCAGGCTGCCGTCGCTGCGCCAGTAGCTGCGCCGCAGCGGCAGCGTGTGCTCCTGGACCAGGCCGACCACCGCGCGCGGATCGAGGCGCGCCCGGTCGCCCAGGCCCGCGCCGGGCACCGGGCGCGCCTTGCCGAGCTTGCGACGGCCCACGGCGAAATCGGCCGCACCCGCGCCCGCCCAGACGCCGGAGGCGATGGCCCACGCGCCGTTCTGACCGCCGAACCCGCTGACCGCCCCGGTGATGGGCTCCCGGGTGGTGACGTCGCCTGCGCCGTACAGGCCGGGAACCGTGGTCGCGCAGTCGGGTCCGGTCAGCCGCAGCCCGCCGGTGCCGCGCACCGTGCCCTGCAGCACCGCGCACAGCGGCACCTGACCGGTCAGGCTCGGCCCGTGCCGCAGCAGCTCCGCACGCACCGCCTCGGGCAGTTCGTCCAGCGCGGCGTAGACCCGCCGCCCGTCGGCGATGGCCGCGAAAGCCTGTGCCCGCGAACCGCATCCCTGCCCCCACAGCACCGCCCGCGACTCGTCGTAGAGGGTGGCGAAGTGCATGACCTGGTCGGAGGCGAATACCGCGGCGACCGGGCGGCCGCCCAGCAGCGGCGAATCGGCCACCGGGGTCAGCGAATACGCGTTGGAGAACTCCATGCCGGACAGCTCGGCCCCCGCTTCCGCCCCCATCAGCAGCCCGTCACCGGTGTCCACATCGGTGCCGGCGCCACCGGAGAGGAAGGCACAGCCGCCGGTGGCCAGCACCACCGCGCGCGCCCGGACGGTCCAGCCGCGGAACTCGCCACCCTGCGTCACACCCGCCGCGCCGGACACGACGCCGTCACGGTCGGTGATGAGCTGGAGTGCGGGATGGTGGTCGAGGATGCGGATCCCCGCGATCACCATGCTGCGCCGCAGCCGGCCCAGATACTTCGCGCCGTCGAGATAGACCCGCGCCGGGCGCTCGGCGTGTTCACCCCGGAACCGGAAGCCGCCGGTCACCAGCTGGGCGACACGCCGATGGGTCTCCTCCAGCACCCGGTACATCCACTCCGGGTCCCCCAGCCCGCCGCCGTGCGCGAAGTTCTGCCGCACGGCCTCCTCCCGAGCCGGACCGGCCGGAATGTTCCACAGCGTGACCCCGCCCCGCGCCGTCGGGCCGCTGCTGCCGCAACGGCTCTTGTCAGCGACCAATACCCGCGCGCCCGCAGCGGCAGCAGCCAGCGCGGCCCAGGCTCCGGCCGGGCCACCTCCCAGCACCAGCACATCGGCGTCGAATTCGGTCATAACGACAAATGTTCGACGACGGTTCACTCACTCGCAACCGTTATGGGTATTTCAATTCCACCACTGCGCCCAGAGCAGATATCCGGCTATCACGAAAACGACCAAACATCCGAAAAAAGCCGCAAAACCCCGATGTCTATCCGCATAAATTTGGGCGGCCAGCACGGCTGCCGCCGCGGTCACATGCCACGTCACCGCCGCCCATCCGGGGCCCGGAAAACCGCGCCGAGCACCGATGATCGCGGTGGTGACGACCGTGGCCGCCAGCACCAGCGTGCCCCCGGCGACCACTCCGCTCAGGCCCCGGACCACTTTCATGCGGTGATCACCGGGACGCCGCTCGCTTTGCCCACGATTTCCTCGAATTGCGTTGGGTCGGTGGTGAATTCGCCGAGCCGAATGGTCTTGTTGGCGCCGTGGTAATCCGAGGAGCCGGTCGTCAGCAAACCCAGCTCGGCGGCCAGCCGGCGCAGCACCTCGCGGTCCTCCGCACTGTGGTCGGGGTGATCGAGTTCCAGGCCGCCCAGCCCGAACTCGGTCAGCTCGCGAATGTGATCCAGCGCCAGCAGCCGCCCGCGCTTGCGAGCCCGGGCGTGCGCCACCACGCTCACGCCGCCGGCCGAGGCCACCATTTCGACGGCGCGCCGCAGCGGCGTGTCGGCCTTCTCGACGTAGTAGCGGCCGTGCGGGGCCAGCAGATCCTCGAACGCGGCGTCCACGCTCGGCACCACCCCGGCCTGCACCAGCGCCCGGGCCAGATGCGGGCGACCCGCCGACGGGCCCACGGAGGCCATGACCGCGTCCGGATCGATGGGCAGACCGTCGGCGGCCATCTGCTCGGCCATGGCCCGCAGCCGCACCACCCGCTCGGCGCGCAACCGCTCCCGCTCCTGCGCGAAGGACTCGTCCTCGGGGTCGAACAGGTAGGCCAGCAGGTGCACAGGCACCGTATAGCCGTCCTCCCCCAGCCCGACACACGACATCTCCATGCCGCGCACCAGCGTCAGGCCCGGAGGGAGCGCGGCGGCGGCCTCGGCCCAGCCGGAGGTGGTGTCGTGGTCGGTCAGGGCCACGACGTCGAGACCGGCAGCGGCGGCGTTCGCGATCAGTTCGGCCGGGGTGTCCGTGCCGTCGGACGCGTTGGAATGGGTGTGGAGATCGATGCGCACGCCCCCTATATTGCCTGCGGCCCGAACCATTGCCAGGGGGCGGGACGATTAGCATCCCTGATGTGTCCTCGATTCCGCCGCTGCCGTCCTTCCACTGGCCCGGGCGGTCCGGCGAGCCGCGCGACCCCGCCAGGATGCCCGTCCATCACAGCCGGATCGTCGACTGCGCGGTCTACGTCGACGGGGTGCGGCTGTTCGAGCACAGCTCCTACAAGAACGCGCTGGCCGAAGTGCGCGAACGCCACGAAGGATTCGTCTGGCTCGGACTGCTCGAACCCGGCAAGGAACTCATGGCCGATATCGCGCAGACCTTCGGCCTGCACGAACTCGCCGTCGAGGACGCGGTCAAGGCGCAGCAGCGGCCCAAACTCGAACGCTACGACGACATCCTGTTCCTGGTGCTGCGCACGGTGCGCTACGTCGAGCACGAGCTCAGCACGGTCAGCGAGATCGTCGACACCGGCGAGATCATGGTGTTCGCGGGACCGGATTTCGTGATCACCGTCCGCCACGGTGAGCACACCGAATTGAGCGGTGTGCGCAAGGATCTCGAAGCCGACCCGCGCCAGCTCGCGCTGGGGCCCGGCGCGGTCCTGCACGCGGTGGCCGACCGCGTGGTCGACTCCTACGTGGAGGTCACGGCGGCGATCGAGGAGGATGTGGACGCCATCGAGGAGGCCGTCTTCACCCCCGCGAACAAGCTCCAGATCGACGCCATCTACCAGCTGAAACGTGAAGTGGTGGAACTGCGCCGGGCCGTCAAGCCGCTCGGGCTGCCGCTGCAGGTGCTCACCCACGACACCACCCTGCCGCTGCCCAAGGAGATCCGCCGCTACCTGCGCGACGTGACCGACCACCACACCGCGGTCACCGAGCAGATCATCGATTTCAACGAATCCCTCAGCGCCCTCATCAACGCCGCGCTGGCCAAGGTGAGCGTGCAGCAGAACACCGATATGCGCAAGATCTCCGCCTACGCCGCCATGGCCGCCGTGCCGACCATGATCGCGGGCGTCTACGGCATGAATTTCGAATACATGCCGGAACTCTCGTGGACCTATGGCTACCCCATCGTGATCGTGGCGATGATCGCGCTGTGCGCCCTGCTGTACGCGAATTTCCATCGCAACAACTGGCTTTGAGCACCGAACGCCACCGGCGGCTTTGCCGGCCGCCTCGACGCGCCCGCCGCCGGGTTGCTATGAATTCGACTGTGTTCGTGATGAGGACTTCGCCGATCCGCGGCCGGATGGCCTGGTGGACAGCAATATTCGGGCTTCTCCTGGCCGTGCCGGTGCCCGCCGCGGCCGGCCCGGCAGCCGACTCCTACATCGACGCCCTCGCCGATGCCGCACCGGCACCCACCCTGCAGTGGACCGACTGCGATTCCGGATACTCCTGTGCGACAGCGCGAGTGCCACTGGACTACGCGCATCCCGAGGCCCGATCGATCGACCTGGCCGTGATCAAACTCCCCGCCACCGACCCGGCCCGGCGGATCGGCACGCTCTTCGTCAACTTCGGCGGCCCCGGTCGGTCCGGGGTGCAGCGGCTGCGGGAACGGGCGCACTGGTCGTGGCTGTTCTCCGACGAGCTGCGCGCCCGCTTCGATCTGGTGTCCTGGGATACCCGCGGCAGCGCGAACAGCGCACCGGTGCACTGTTTTCCGGATGCAACCGCGCAGCAGCTGTTCTTCGCCACCTATCCCCCGATGCCGGGCACACCCGACACGGAGCCGCCGTTCTTCGCGGCCGCGAAGACGCTGGCGGACAACTGCGGACAGCGTGCCGCCGACCTGCTGCCGCACCTGTCGACCGAGAACACGGCACGGGATCTGGATCTGCTGCGCCGGTCCGTCGGCGACGAGAAGCTGACGTACCACGGCATTTCGTACGGCACCTACCTCGGCGCGTTGTACGCCAACATGTTTCCCGGCCGGGTCCGCGCCCTCGCGCTGGACGGTTCGATGGACTTCCGCGGCAATGCCCTCGGTCTCGACGACGCCGCCGCCGACCAGCCCATCGACACCCGTCAGGATGTGGCCACCGGAATCGCGGGCGCGTTCGACGCCATGCTCGACGCCTGCGTGGCGGCCGGGCCCGAATGCGCCTTCTCCCAGGGAGATCCGCGGGGCAAATGGCAGCGGATCCTGGAACGGGTACGGCGCGAACCGATCTCGTGGGACGGCAAACGCTACGACTACGGCACCGTGGTGGCCGCGGCGGGCCAGCTGTCCAATCCGGCCGGCTGGCCGCAGGTCGCCGCCACCCTGCAACTTCTCTACGACCTGCGCGACACACCGTATCGGCCGACCGATGTGCTCGCCGAGACCGCGGCCCTGGTGCGGCAGGTGGCCGATATCGGCACGGGCAGCTCGCATGGCCTGGGCGGCACCGGCGCCAACACCTACGACGACAACTACACCGAGGCCTTCCACGGCGTCCAGTGCGCCGACAGCCGGGTGCCGCGCGACGAGCGGCGCTACAGCGCCCTCGCGATCAGTGAGGACCAGCGGGTGCCCGTCTTCGGCCGGCTCGGCGTCCTGGACGCGCTGACCTGCGCCTACTGGCCGCAGACCGCCGTGCACCCCTACTCCGGACCGTGGAATCGGCCGACCGCCCCGATCCTGGTGATCAACAGTCGCAATGATCCCGCGACACCGCTGGCCGGAGCCGCCGCCGGCGCGGCGGAACTGTCGGACGCGCACCTATTGGTGGTGGAGGGAGCCGGGCACAGCAGCATGTACGTGCACAGCACCTGCTCCGAGGCCGCGAAACGCGACTATCTCATCGCGGGAACGCTTCCGGTCGCCGGCGCGACCTGTCCGATCGACGGCAACCCGTTCGAGTAGCGCGACGCGGCGGTCGATCAGAGCGACGCTGCGGCCCGGGCGGGATCGCGCACATCGATTCCCGCCTCGGCCCAGGCGTCGCGCAACGCCGCCGCACCGCGAATCCGCACCCACGCCGCCTCCGTCGCGGTGATCGGCGCGACCGTCAGGAACCGCACGGGCTCAGCGGGTTCCGGCAGCGCCACCTCCGGGATGTCGCTCGCACCCAGCAGCACCGCGGTGAACGGCGCGTTGGTCCACAACGGTTCTCCCAGATCGAGCAGCGCATCCGCCTGCAGCACAACACCTTCCACCGCGGGCGCCGCCACTAGCACGCCCAGCGTGCGGGTCAGCCCCGAACCCGCGCCCGCACCGCCGCGCAGCGTCAGCACCAGCTCCGCGCGCGGCCCGCGCACCGGATCGGCCAGCGCCGCGGCCGGATCCGTCATCGGATGCCGGGAACCGCCCAGCGTGGCGTAGTGCACGAACTCACCGTCCGGGATACGCAGGATGTCGATGGGCTCCAAACCCAGGAACGTCACCGATGCCGCGTCCGCGGACTCCACCTCGAAATGACCGAGCACCGCGGCCCGGACCTGATCCAGTACCTCCATGGATCTAGATGGCCAGCCTGGCGAGCATGTCGCGCGCCTGCTCGGCGGTCTTCGGGTCGCACAGCACGTCGTAGCGGCCGGCCACCAGCTGCATGGTGGAGGCGAAGTCGCGCTGGCCCCGGGTGGCCGCGTACGGGATGGACGCGGAGATGAGGCCGAAGATGATGCCGCCGACCAGGCCGACCACCAGCGGGCCGATCGTCCCGCCGGGGGTGAACATGCTCAGCAGCAGACCCAGGAACAGGCCCAGCCAGGCGCCCGAAACCATGCCCCCGCCAATGACCTTGCCCCAGGTCAGCCGGTACAGCACGCGCTCGACCTGCATGAGGTCGACGCCGACGATGGTCACGCCCTCCACCGGGAACTGGTTGTCGGCCAGGTAGTCGACCGCCCGCTGCGCCTCGGCATAGGTCGGGTAGGAGCCGACCGGCCAGCCCGACGGTGGCGTCGGCAGGCCGGGACGGCCCCGGCTCGGATTCCCCATGGGATTCGTCATGACTCCATCATGCTATTTCGCGTCGACGGACGCCGATTCGCCGTGCCCGATTCACAGAGCAGGCGTGGTTCGCGCCATTCCGGCCGCCCTGCCCTTGTCAGCGATCACCTGAGCCATCTTCGCGCTGGCCTCGTCGATCATCTCGTCGCCGAGCATCACCGCGCCCCGCGCGCCGCCCTCGGCCGAGGTGTGGAACGCGTAGGCGTCGAGGATCTCCTCGGCCCGGTCGTAGTCGGCCTGGCGCGGGCTGAAGATCTCGTTGCAGGCGGTGATCTGATCCGGGTGCAGCACCCACTTGCCGTCGAAACCCAGTGCGGCCGTGCGGGATGCGTTGCGGCGGAAGCCGTCGATATCGCGGACCGCCAGGTAGGGGCCGTCGATGGCCTGCAGGCCGTGGGCGCGGGCCGCCAGCAGGATCGTCATATAGATGTGGTGGTAGGCGTCACCCGGCTCGTAGCCCTCGGGCTGCTCGCCCACCACCAGGGTGCGCATATTGATCGAGGCCATGAAGTCGGCGGGCCCGAACACCAGGGTCTGCACCCGCGGGCTCGCGGTGGCGATGGCGTCGATATTGCGCAGCCCGAGCGCGTTCTCGATCTGCGGTTCGATCCCGATCCGGCCGACCGGCAGCCCGTTGGCCTTCTCCAGCTGGGTCAGCAGCAGGTCCAGGGCCTGAACCTGCCCGGCGTCGGTGACCTTCGGCAGCAGGATGGCGTCCAGCTCCGAGCCCGCGCCCTCCACCACCGTGATGACGTCGGCATAGGTGTGCTCGGTGGTCCAATCGTTGACCCGCACAACGCGGATCTGGGCGCCCCAGCCGCCGGAGTTGAGGGCCGCCACGATATTCGCCCGCGCGGCCTCCTTCGCCGCCGGCGCGACCGCGTCCTCGAGATCCAGGAACACCTCGTCGGCGGGCAGTCCCTTGGCCTTCTCGATCATGCGCGGGTTGCTGCCGGGGACGGCGAGCACCGATCGGCGCGATGTCATGGCTCACTCCTTCACGTGGCGCGACATTTAGGACGCGTTTGACCCACTAGCCTTACCAAACATGGCAGCGACGAAGGTTTTCGCCGCCCGGTTGGCGGGCTTGGTGGTACTGGGACCGGACGGCGAGTCTATCGGCCGCCTCCGCGACATCGTGATCTCGATACGCTACGACCGCCAGCAACCCAGGGTGCTGGGCGTACTCGTCGAACTCCCCACCCGCAAGCGCATTTTCGTGCCAATGCTGCGGGTCCAGGCCATCGAACCGGGCGCGGTCACCCTCACCACCGGCACCATCAGCGTGCGCCGCTTCGAGCAGCGGCCCGGCGAGCTGCTGGCCATCGCGCAGATTCTCGACTCCACGGTCCGCGTCTCCGATCCCGAGCTGCCACAGCTGGCGAGCACGGACGTGGTGGTGGTCGACCTGGGCATCGAGCAGGGCCGCACCCGCGACTGGGTGGTGTCCCGGGTCGCCGTGCGCGAACGCCGCCGCCTCGGCGTGGGCTTCGGCCGGCGCGGCGCGGTGCACGTGGTCGACTGGGCGCAGGTGCGCGGCCTCACCCAGACCGAGCTGAACCTGCCCGGCCAGGACGTCACCCAGCTGCTCGGGCAGTTCGAGGGCATGCGAGCCGCCGACGTCGCGCACATGCTGCGCGAACTGCCGCTCAAGCGCCGCATCGAGGTGGCGGCCGCCTTCGACGACGAGCGGCTGGCCGACGTGGTCCAGGAGCTGCCCGAGAACGACCAGGTGGAACTGCTCGAGCAGCTCGGTGTGGAACGCGCGGCCGATCTGCTCGAGGCCATGGACCCCGACGACGCCGCCGACCTGCTGGGCGAGCTGCCCGAGGGCGAGGCGGAATCGCTGCTGGCGCTGATGGATCCGGAGGACTCCGAACCGGTGCGCCGCCTGCTCGAGCACGCGCCCTACACCGCCGGCGGTCTGATGACACCCGACGCGATCGTCATCACCGCCTCCACCACGGTCGCCGAGGCGCTGGCCCGCATCCGCGATCCCGAGCTGACGCCGGCCCTGGCATCCATGGCCTTCGTGGTGCGTCCGCCCACGGCCACCCCGACCGGCCGCTACCTGGGCTGCGTGCACTTCCAGCAGCTGCTGCGGGAACCGCCCGCGAACCTGGTCGGCGGCATCGTCGACACCGATCTGGTGCAGCTGCGGCCCGATGCCCCCCTCACCGCCGTGACCCGATATTTCGCGACCTACAACCTGGTGTGCGGGCCGGTGGTGGACGCGGAGAATCATCTCTTGGGAGCCGTCACCGTCGATGACGTGCTCGACCACCTGCTGCCCGAGGACTGGCGCGAGCAGGACGAAGACCATCACGATGCGCACGGCATGCCCGTGATCGAGGGGACGGGAGGCCGCGCATGAGCGAACGGCTCGAAAAACTCAGCGCCCGCCAGCGTTTGGAGACTCCGGTCCAGAGTCGCTTCCGCGGCCTCGACTGGGATCCCGAGGCGATGGCCCGTTCCAGCGAGAAGGTGGCCCGCTTCCTGGGCACCGGCCGCTACCTGGTGATCCAGACCGTCATCGTGGTGGTGTGGATCCTGCTCAATGTGTTCGCGCTGCGGCTGCAGTGGGACCCGTATCCGTTCATCCTGTTGAATCTGGCGTTCTCCACCCAGGCCGCCTACGCCGCGCCGCTGATCCTGCTGGCGCAGAACCGCCAGGACAATCGCGACCGGGTCTCGCTCGAGGAGGACCGGACACGAGCGGCTCAGACGAAAGCCGACACCGAATTCCTGGCGCGTGAGCTCGCCGCGCTGCGGCTGGCCGTGGGCGAGGTCGCCACGCGCGACTACGTGCGCCGGGAGCTGGACGACATCAAGGAGTCCCTGGTCAGATTGGAAAAACTGACAGTCGGCGACGAGGTCGCGAAGGTCAAGAAAGCAAAGAAGGGTACCGATCGGAAGCCTGATGAGGTCGCAATTTCGCCACAAAAAGATGGCGACTGACCACCGAAGTTGTTCCGATCCAGCTGACTCATGGGTAACCTGGATCACGTTGCTCCGAGCGACCGACCCAGACACAGCCGCTGTATGAGTGTCACCACGGGGCACCGGCCGCACGACTGAGGGGATTGTGTGGTGGCGAAGAGAATTTCTGCTCCGGTGACAGCGTCGGCACTGTTGATCGCGGGCCTGGTCACCGCCGGTTCTGCCACCAATATGACCGTCCACACCGTGGCCCCGCAGGCCGCCCCGGACGCATTGCTGGCAGCCGCCTCCACGCACAACGGGAGCGTGAACAGTCCCGCCGACACCCCCTCCGACCAGACCGTCGGCCTGGTTCCGGCGGCTCCGGAGGCCCCCCGCAAACTCAGCGCAATGACCCCGCCCGCCGACGGATCGCCGCTCTTCGGCGGCACCGTGCCGCTGCAGGACATTGCGCTGCCCGGCGGCAGTGGCGTGCTGGGCATTCCGGAGATCGTGCTGGCCGCCTACCGCAATGCCGAACTGGCGCTGCAGTCTTCGGACCCGAACTGCCATCTGCCCTGGTACCTGCTGGCCGGCATCGGCCGGATCGAGTCCAACCACGCCAACAACGGCCGCACCGACGCCGCGGGCACCACGGTCTCGCCGATCTACGGCCCGGCCCTGGACGGGACGCTGCCCGGCAACGAGATCATCAAGGCCAGTGACGGCAGTTTCGTGCGGGCTATCGGCCCCATGCAGTTCCTGCCCAGCACCTGGTCGGTGTACGCCGCCAATGGAAAGGGCAGCGGCACACCGGATCCCAACAATGTCTTCGACGCCGCGCTGGCGGCGGGCAAGTACCTGTGCTCGGGCGGCATGGATCTGGCCGATCCGCAGCAGCAGCTCAGGGCCGTGCTGCGCTACAACAATTCGGTGTCGTACGCGGCCAACGTGCTCAGCTGGGCCAACGCCTACAAGACCGGCGGCGCCCCGCAGCAGGTGAGGATCTCGCCGGATCTGGTGCCCAACAACTACATTCCGGTCAACGGCCCGGATATCACGGTGGCCTCCACTACGATTCCGGCCACCGCGGCGCCCGACACCGCGCGGCAGTCCACCACGCCGACGCCGACCCAGGTGATGATCACCATCCCGGGCCTGCCGCCGATCCCGTGCGGGATCTTCTGCCCGGCTCCGGTGATGCCCGCGAATCCCTGTGAGCAGGTGATGGTTCCGGTGCCGCAGCCGGATCAGAAGGCCGACAAGGTCCCCGGCGACCCGGACACCGATGACAAGACCAAGCCCGAGGACGCCGCCAAGGCCGAGAACGGCAAGCCGGCCGAGCAGCAGTTCGGACCCGACGGCAAGCCGGTGGTCAAGGATCAGCCCGCCGTCACCACCTGCAACACCCAGACGGGTCAGCAAGGCCAGAAGCCGCAGGATCAGCCGCAGCAGGCCGTCCAGCAACCGCAGGACCAGCAAACGGTCACGCCCTCCGCGACGCCCGAACCCGAGGCCGCGGCCCCGGCCGAAACCACGCCGGACGCCACCACCCCGGCCCCCGGCATCACGCTGCCGTTCGGCATCACGATTCCGCTTCCGGCGCCGGCCCCCGCGCCCGCACCGTAGCGATTGTGTGATTCGCGAGTTACGGCGCGCCGCTCCGGAACTCGCGTCTGACTTGCGTTTCCTTCAAATCCTGAGAGTTGGTCACGAAGGGGTAACAGGAAGGTCTCGGATAAGGTAACGTGGCCTTCGTTGCATCACCCCGGTATCAACCGATGGCAATGGAGGGTCACCACACAGTGGGTCGTCACCGCAAACCCCCGGTCCCGAAAGTTCGCCGTGGATCGGTCATCGCATTGACCGGGCTCGTGCCCGCCGGACTGGCCACAGTTACCGGAGCCGGCGACGGGAACATCGCCGACAAGCTCGCGGCTACCGTTCAGCACCAGCTGTCGAACGACAGCGAGGAACAACTGCCCACACCCGAGGCAGCCGTAATACCGGCCGCCGCACCGGAACCGCTGCTGCACGAGGCCAAACAGGTTGCGCCCGTTGGCCCTCCGGAGGTCAAGTCCGTCGCGCAGCCGGACGGCCGGGTACCGTCGGCGCGCGCCGCCGGGCCGCTCGGCATGCCGGGCGTCGCGCAGGACGCCTACGAGAACGCGGAACACATTCTCGCCGTGGAGAATCCGACCTGCAATATGCCGTGGAACCTGCTGGCCGGCATCGGCCGGGTCGAATCCACCCACGGCTACGGCAAAATCGACGACAACGGCTATCCGCTCGAATCCGTCTACGGCCCGATCCTGGACGGCAGGCTGGCCGGGAACAACGTGGTCGCGACCTCCGACGGCGGCGACCTGGACGGCTTGTCCGGCAGCTACCGCCGCGCCGTGGGCCCGATGCAGTTCCTGCCCGAGACCTGGCGCAAGTACGCGGCCGACGGCAATGGCGACGGCGTCGCCGATCCGCAGAACATGTACGACGCCGCGCTCACCGCCGGCAAGTACCTCTGCTCGGGCGGCCTCGACATGCGTGATCCGGGCCAGCAGACCCGGGCCATCCTGCGCTACAACAACTCCATGGCCTATGTCGCGAACGTCATAGCGTGGGAGACCGCGTACGGCTCGGGAATCTCCCCGGCGGCCGCCGCGCTGCCTCGCATCTAGACCGCGCCACCCACGCATCCGACCACGCCCTGCACACCCGCCCCGGGTATAAGCGGAGGGCGAAAACGACACGGCCGACGGCGCTCCTAGACTTGGGCACATGCCAGTGGTTATGGAATCGGATGTGCGGGTCGCGCTCGCGAAGGTGATCGACCCGGAGATCCGGAAGCCGATCACCGAGCTGGGCATGGTGAAGAGCGTCGAAGTCGGCGCGGATAGCGGTGTCCACGTTGTGATCTACCTGACGACATCGGCCTGCCCGATGAAATCCGCCATCCAGGAACGGGTCACGAAGGCCGTCGCCGACGTGGCCGGAGTGGGCGCCATCACGGTCGAGCTGGACGTCATGAGCGACGAGCAGCGCACCGAACTGCGTCGCAAGCTGCGCGGTGACGCCGCGGAACCGGTCATCCCCTTCGCCCAGCCCGGCTCGCTCACCCGCGTCTACGCGGTCGCCTCCGGCAAGGGCGGCGTCGGAAAGTCCTCGGTCACCGTCAATCTCGCCGCCGCCATGGCCGCCAAGGGCCTCTCGGTGGGCGTGCTCGACGCCGACATCTACGGCCACAGCGTGCCCCGCATGCTGGGCACCGAGCAGCGGCCCACCCAGGTCGAGCGCATGATCCTGCCGCCCATCGCGCACGACGTGAAGGTCATCTCGATCTCCATGTTCACCCAGGGCAACACCCCCGTGGTGTGGCGCGGCCCGATGCTGCACCGCGCGCTGCAGCAGTTCCTGGCCGACGTCTTCTGGGGCGACCTCGACATCCTGCTGCTGGACCTGCCGCCCGGTACCGGCGACGTGGCCATCTCGCTGGCCCAGCTCATTCCGAACGCGGAGATCCTGGTCGTGACGACCCCGCAGCTGGCCGCCGCCGAGGTCGCCGAGCGGGCGGGCTCCATCGCCCTGCAGACCCGCCAGCGCATCGCCGGTGTCATCGAGAACATGTCCTGGCTCGATCTGCCCGACGGCTCCCGCATGGAGCTCTACGGCGCCGGCGGCGGGCAGACCGTGGCCGACAACCTGACCCGCGCCATCGGCGCGAATGTCCCGCTGCTGGGCCAGATCCCGATCGAGCAGCAGCTGCGCGAGGCCGGCGACGAGGGCACCCCCATCGTGCTGCGCGCCCCGGAGAGCTCGTCGGGCAAGGCCCTGCTCGACATCGCCGACAAACTGTCCGTCCGCCGTCGCGGCCTGGCCGGCATGTCCCTCTCCATCGACACCACCCGCCACCTGTAGCAATCACGATCAGGGAGCTCTCAGCGCGGAATTCGCCCGAATCCCGCGCCGAGAGCTCCCTGACTTTGTTCTCCCTTTGGGGGAGTGCGGAATTCGAGGGCGCGTTTCCGCCAGGGGTACGGGCGGACTGCGTCGCGGGCGGGCCCTAAGCTCGGGGCATGCTCACGATGCTGCTGTACGTGCTGATCGTCGGATTGGTCGCCGCGCTGCTGTTCCTGGTGGCCAGTGCGATCTTCGGGCGGTCGGAGGAGCTCGGGCCGCTGCCGGAGGGGACGACCGTCACCGTGCTGCCCGCGGCGGGGATCAGCGGCTGCGATGTGCGGGCACTGCGCTTCCAGCAGGTGTTCCGGGGGTACAAGGCGGGCGAGGTGGACTGGGCCCTGACCCGGCTCGCCGCACGCATCGACGAACTCGAGGGCGAACTCGCCCGCGCGACCGGAACGGAGGCCGCGGCGGAGCCGGTGGCCGAGCCCGGCGCCGATGCGCAGTCCGGGCCGAGCGAGGCGGCGGCCCCCCAGGTGCTCCCGGCCGAACCGGCCGTCGCGACAGAGCACGGCGAAGAGCCGGGCGCACGATGACCGCAGACGCGAGCACCGACGGACTGATTCGGTGCGGATGGGCGGAAGGCTCCCAGCTTTATCGGGATTACCACGATCAGGAGTGGGGACGACCGCTGCACGGCGATGACGCGCTATTCGAACGAATGTGCCTCGAGGCGTTTCAGTCGGGGTTGGCGTGGATCACGATTTTGCGGAAGCGGCCCGCCTTCCGGACCGCATTCCAGGGCTTCGCGATCGAACGGGTGGCGGGGTTCGGGGATGCCGATGTGGAACGCCTCATGGCGGATGCCAGCATTGTTCGCAATCGGGCCAAAATACTGGCGAGCGTCCACAATGCGCGGGTTGCCCGCGATCTCGGCGAGAGCCTGGACGCCCTGCTCTGGTCCTATGCCCCGGCCCCGCGCAAGCGCCCGCGGAGCATGTCCGATGTGCCCGCGGTGACCACCGAAAGCACTGCTCTCGCAAAAGAACTCAAGCGACGCGGGTTCAAATTCGTGGGACCCACGACCGCATACGCACTCATGCAGGCGACGGGGATGGTAGACGATCACATCGCCGATTGCTGGGTGAATGTCGGTACTCGCTGAACGCCACGACGGTCGGTTTTTGGAACTCAGGTACCCGCCTCGATCCGCGATAGGGAAGAATGGGCATGGTGTAGCCCGCCACATGCCGGCGGGCTGCCTGGTTGGTGACAACTGGAGTTCCATGAAAGTGCGCAGCAGACCGCGCAGATCTGGAGGGAGCAGAGGATGGCGGCCATGAAGCCCCGCACCGGGGACGGTCCCCTCGAGGCAACCAAGGAAGGGCGTGGAATCGTGATGCGGGTTCCACTCGAGGGTGGCGGGCGTCTGGTCGTCGAGCTCACGCCGGATGAAGCCGCGGCGCTCGGTGACGAACTCGTCAAAGTCACCAGCTGATCGATCGACTCGCCGGTGCCGGTGAGCCCAACTCCCGGGACTCTCAGGGGCTTCGCCCCCGAACCCCCTCGAGAATCCCGGGGGCTCCCAGGCTTACCGGTACCACGGTGAACAACAACTCATATCCCCCCATAGTCGGCACTGCCGAGCCCTCCCCCGCGGAACGGCTTCTGGCCTGCGCCGACCTGCTGGCCTGCCCACAGTGCGGCCTGCCCCTCACGGCTCCCGGCGCCGACCCCGCGGCCGGCGACCCGCCCGTCCGTACCTTGCGCTGCCCGCACGGCCACAGCTTCGACCTGGCCAAGCAGGGCTACATCAGCCTCCTCACCGGCGCGTCCACCAAAATGACCGGCGACACCCCGGCCATGCTCGACGCCCGCACCGCCTTTCAGGCCGCAGGGCATTTCGCCCCCATCGCCGCCGCCCTGGCCGAGACCGTCGCAGCAGCCCTCCCCCACCGCGACACCACCCCCCGCCCCGTAACCGATTCCGACACAGCAGTATTCGGAGCGGACTCCCCCACGGCTGCCACCTCGCCGGCCACGCCGACCCGGCATCGACGCCTCCGTCCCGGAACCCTCGCACCCGGAATGACCGTCACTTCGGCCTCCGCAGCACGACTCACCACCACCCTCCTCTCCGCGGGCGGCGGCCCGGCACTGCTCGAGATCGGGGCGGGGACCGGGTATTACTTGGCGGCTGTGTTGGATGCGGTGCCGGGAGCTCGGGGAATCGCGCTGGATGTGTCGAAGGCGGCGGCGCGGCGGGCGACTCGGACGCATGCGCGGGGCGGGTCGGTGCTGGCCGATGCGTGGCGGGGGCTGCCGGTGCGGGATGGCGTGATGGGGGCGGTGGTGTCGGTGTTCGCGCCGCGGAATGCGGACGAGGTGGCGCGGGTACTGGGGAACGAGGGGCGGTTCGTGGTGGTGACGCCGACCTCGCGGCATCTGGGTGAGCTGATCGAGCCGCTCGGGATGGTGAGTGTGGATGCGGCCAAGGCGGATCGGCTCGCCGAATCACTCGGGGAGCGGTTCGAGCTGGTGGGACACGATACGGTCGAGTACACGATGGAGCTCTCGCACGAGGATGTGGCGAACGTGGCGGCCATGGGGCCGTCGGCATTTCATGCGGCCGAGGGGCGAGCGGAACAGATTGCGGCCCTGCCCGATCCGATGCCGGTGACCGCGTCGGTCACGATCTCGGTGTATCGCCCGCGCTGAGCCCGAGCGGTTCAAGAGGTTTCGGGCGGTTCGGGAGCAGGTCGAGAAGGTTGCGGACCAGGGGGCGGGTGTCGTCCGCCCGGGTGGCGATGTAAATCGTTGTGGCCGCGTCGGTTTCGGCGAGGGGGATGATGCGGACCGAGTCGGGGGCGGTGAAGGTGGCGCTGCGTGGGGCGATGGTGACGCCGAGGCCCGCGGCGACCAGGTAGAGGATGATGGTCCAGTTGGTGGCCTCCTGGACGATGCGAGGGGGGCGGCCGGACTCCAGGAGCGGCGCGAGGTTCTTCTCGTAGGCGAGTCCGCCCGCCGCGCGGGGAAAGAAGACCAGCGGGTTCTCGGCGAGTTCGGCTCCGGTGAGCGCGGCGCGTCCGGCGTCGGGGTGGTCGGCGGGAAGGATCGCCACGAACGGCTCGGTCATGAGGGGGACGGTGACGGTGCCGGGTTGCTCGTCGGGGTCGCGGACGATGGCCATGTCGAGAGTGCCGTTGGCGAGGCGCTCCATCAGGTGGCTGGTGAACCCTTCGACCAGGTCGATCTGCACGAGCGGAAACCGTTCGCGGAATTCGCGGACCCCGCGCAGTGGTTCGAGCGGCAGCACCGAGGGGACGAAGCCCAGGTAGAGCGTGCCCTGACTGCCCTGGCCGATGCGGGTGACCTCGGCCAGATCGCGTTCGGCGTGACCGAGCAGGGCGTGGGCGCGCTCGCGCAGCACGATTCCCGCGGCAGTGAGCGCGACGGTGCGCGAGGTCCGGTCGAAGAGCCGGGTTCCGAGCAGGGTTTCCAGGCGCTGGATCTGCTGGGTGAGGGCGGGCTGGGCGATGTGCAGGCGGGCGGCGGCCCGCCCGAAGTGCAGTTCCTCCGCGACCGCCAGGAAGTAGCGCAGGTGCCGCAGCTCCACACCGGGGTTCATAAGTTGATCATATCGATCGCAGCTATCCAGTATTGGACGTTATGGTTCCACGTCCGACATGCTTTCCTGGTGACTCAGCAGACGGAAGCCCGCGCCCCGGAACTCGATTCGATCGTGGTCGCGCCGATGTCCTCACCCGACGACGCCCGCGCCTTCAAGGACCTGAACCTGGAGTGGATCGAGACCATCTTCTCGGTCGAGCCCGCCGACCTGGCTGCCCTCGACGATCCGCAGGCCATCGTCGATCACGGCGGCGAGGTGCTGATCGCCCGGCTGGACGGCGAGGCCGTCGGCTGTGTCGCCCTGGTCCAGGAGGAGCCGGGCGTGTTCGAACTGTCGAAAATGGCCGTCTCACCCCGCTTCCGGGGCCGCGGCATCGGCCGGGTGGTGCTGGCCACCGCCATCGAGCGGGTGCGCGATCTGGGCGCGACGGAGTTCTTCCTGGCCAGCAATGCCCGGCTGGCCAGTGCCGTGCACCTGTACCAGGCCATGGGTTTCGTGCACGTGCCGCCCTCGGAGCTGCCGCCCAGTCCCTATGACCGGGCCGACGTGTTCATGCGATATCCCCTGACCGCCTGAACCGGCGCCCGGCTATCCCTTGCGGACCAGGTCGTAGATGTGCGCGGTGCGCGCGGCGATCCGGTTCCAGTCGAAGGCGCCGATCGCCCGGTCGCGGCCGGCCGCCCCCATCGCGGCGGCCGTGACCGGGTCCGCCGCAACGGTGTTCACGGCGCGGGCCAGGCCACGCTCGTAGTCCCGGGGCGCGGTCTCGTCATAGTGGACCAGCCGCCCGGTCTCCCCGGGCACCACCACCTCCGGAATCCCGCCCACATCCGAGGCCACCACCGCGGTCCCGCAGGCCATCGCCTCCAGATTCACGATGCCCAGCGGCTCGTACACCGACGGGCACACGAAAACCGTTGCCGCCGCGAGCACCTGCCGCACCAGCTCGGTGGGCAGCATCTCCTTGATCCAGAACACGCCGTCGCGGTCGGCCCGCAACGCCCGCACCGACGCCGCCACCTCGGCCTCCATGGCGGGTGTGTCCGCGGCCCCGGCCAGCAGCACCAGCTGAATGCCCGGATCCAGATGCCGGGCCGCGGCCAGCAGATGCGAGACGCCCTTCTGCCGGGTGATGCGCCCGACGAACGCCGCGATGGGCCGCCCCCGGGACACGCCGAGCTCGGTGAGCACGTCCCGCGAGCCGGACGCGGGACCGCCCGGATGCCAGACGTCGGCGTCGATGCCGTTGTGCACCACGTGGACTTTGGCGGGATCGATATCGGGGTAGGCGGCGAGCACATCGGCGCGCATGCCCGCGCTCACCGCGATGACGGCGTCGGCGTGGGTCATGGCATTGTGTTCCGACCACGAGGACAGCCGGTAGCCCCCGCCGAGTTGCTCCGCCTTCCACGGCCGTCGCGGTTCCAGTGAGTGCGCGGTCAGCACGTGCGGAATCCCGTACAGCTCCCCGGCCAGATGCCCCGCGAGCCCGGTGTACCAGGTGTGCGAGTGCACCACGTCGGCGAAGCTCGCGGCCTCGGCCATGCGCAGCTGCGCGGACATCATCTGCAACGCGGAATTCGCCGCGTAGAGCATCGGATCCGGTTGGTGCACCACGGCATCCGCGCGCGCGACCCCCATGCAGTGCACGGTGACATCGCACAGCCGCCGCAACCGCGGTACGAGTTCGGTGACGTGCACCCCCGCCCCGCCGTACACTTCCGGCGGGTATTCGCGGGTCATCAGGGCCACTCGCAGTCCGCGAGCTCCGTCCGCGCGGTAACTCACCGTTCCAAACTAAACGTTAGCTCGCGGGCTAACCAATCGAGGTGGCTCGCAAGATCGCGATGAACACGGCACCAGCTGGACATTCCGTGTTCGGGCACAACCGGTAGTTTCAGAAGTGTGAGGAGCCAGCCGCACGTACTCGGGATCGTGCTCGCCGGTGGCGAGGGCAAGCGACTCTTTCCGCTCACCAAGGACCGCGCCAAGCCCGCGGTTCCCTTCGGCGGCGCGTACCGGCTCATCGACTTCGTGCTGTCGAATCTGGTGAATGCGGGTTATCTGCGCATTTGCGTACTGACGCAGTACAAGTCGCATTCGCTGGACCGGCACATCTCCCAGACCTGGCGGCTGTCGGGCTTCGGCGGGGAGTACATCACCCCGGTGCCGGCCCAGCAGCGGCTGGGCCCGCGCTGGTACACCGGCAGCGCGGACGCGATCATGCAGTCGCTGAACCTGATCTACGACGAGGACCCGGAGTACATCGTGGTCTTCGGCGCCGACCACGTGTATCGGATGGATCCGGAGCAGATGGTGCAGGCGCACATCGACTCCGGGGCGGGCGTGACGGTGGCGGGCATCCGGGTGCCGCGCAGTACGGCGAGCGCCTTCGGTTGCATCGATTCCGACGAATCCGGCCGCATCATCGGCTTTCTGGAGAAGCCGGTGCATCCGCCCGGCACCCCCGATGATCCGAATGTCACCTTCGCCTCCATGGGCAACTACGTGTTCAGCACCAAGGTGCTGGTGGACGCCATTCGCGCCGACGCCGACGACAACGACTCCGACCACGACATGGGCGGCGACATCATTCCGAGCCTGGTGCGGTCGGGCGCGGCCGCGGTCTACGACTTCTCCACCAATGTGGTGCCCGGCGCGACCGAGCGCAGCCGCGGCTACTGGCGCGATGTCGGCACCATCGACGCCTTCTACGAGGCGCACATGGATCTGGTGTCGGTGGATCCGGTCTTCGATCTCTACAACAAGCACTGGCCGATTCGCGGTGCGGCCGAGAATCTGCCACCCGCCAAGTTCGGCCGCGGCGGCCTGGCCCAGGAGTCGATCGTGGGCGCGGGCAGCATTCTGTCGGCGGCGACGGTGCGCAATTCGGTGCTGTTCTCGAATGTGCTGGTCGAAGACGGTGCGACGGTGGAGGGCAGTGTGCTCATGCCGGGCGCGCGGATCGGCCGGGGTGCGGTGGTGCGGCACGCCATTCTGGACAAGAACGTGGTGGTGACGGAGGGCGAGATCATCGGCGTGGATCTGGACCGGGATCGGGAGCGTTTCGCGGTGAGCAATGGCGGCGTGGTGACCGTCGGCAAGGGCATCTGGGTCTGACTACCAGGTGTTTCAATCCATCCGGCCGCGCGAGCGACACGGATAAGAGTGGACATCCGGCCGATGCTGGTCCGAAAATCTGTGCATGGAGCGCCGCCGCCGACGGGCCGCGCGGGAGGGATCACCATGCGCCGTCCGGCACGTGTCGTCACCGCCATCACCTGCCTCACCTTGACCGTCCTGCTGTCCGGATGCGGTAGGTCCGGCACACCGGTTCCCGGTGAGCTGGATGTCCGCACCCTGGACACCGGGTCCTATCCGGTGAACCGCTACACCTACGACCGCAACAACGCCGGTAAGGGCAACACCCTCGAGGGGATCCGGATGACCGCGGCCGTCGCCCCGGCGGTGAAGATCGACTCCCACCTCAATATCGGCCGCGGCGGCGTGGTGCTGTCCACGGTCGACGATGTGGTGAATGTCAGCCACCTGTCCTCCGCGGTCAAGGGCGTGCTGACCAACCGCGGCTTCGTGGCCGGTTTCGCGGCCAGCGGCTCGGACCGCGAGGACGTCAACGACAATCCGGATCCGAACGGCACCACCATCACCACCCGCGTGCTGCGCTTCCCGTCCGCCGACAATGCCAAGCTGGCCGCCCGCGAACTCGAGGACACCGACTTCAATGTCGCGCTGAACGTGAACCAGAAGCTCACCCTGCCCGACTATCCGGACGCCTACGCGCACTGGCGGCCGGGCGTGCCGAACATCGGATTGACCATGGCGCGCAAGGACTTCGTGATCTCGCTGTTCATCCTGCGCCCCAGCGCCGATCAGAAGGATCTGCTGTCCTGGGCCAAGAAGACCCTCGACGCCCAGGTCCCGACGCTGGACGCCTTCCAGGAGACCCCGAACGACCAGATCTCCCAGCTGCCGGTCGATCCCGATCGTCTGCTGGCCCGCACCCTGGTGACCGACCGCGACCACAAGACCGTCGATCCCGACAATTTCGCGGTGTTCCCGGCCAATTGGCTCATCCTGCCCTCCGACGACATGGCCTACTGGACCAAGCTGGTGTCCGATGGCGGTGCCGACGAAATGTCCAGTGCCGACGGCAATTTCGTCATCCGGCTGCGAGATGGCAAGGCGGGCGCGGATTTCGTGACCGGCATGATCAGCAACCTGCAGGAGTCCGCGACCAGCGGGCCGGACAAGGTGCCCGACGTCAAGTGCGTGCACCGCACCTCGGACAAGACGCCGAGCCGCTGCTACGTCAGCTACAAGCAGTACGTGGGCGTGGTGAACGGGACCAATGATTCCGACGCCCAGCGGAAGGCGGCCGCGCAGTACGCGCTGCTGGCCAACAGCCTGTAGCGGATCCGGTGCGGCGCTTCAGAATCGGAGGACGTCCGCGTCCAGCAGCCGCCAGGCGGCGGGCCGGGACGCGGGACGGTGCGACCGCTCCTCGTGCGGCTGCGGAGTGACATCGGCCGGCGCTCGATCCCCGGCGCACCGGCAATCCGGCTCCGCTGCCGCGCAGTCCTTGTCGCAGGCGTCCGGGCGCACCGCGGCCGCGCTCCGCGAGACCGCGTGCCCGGTGCGGCTGCGCCCGCTGCGCGGCGAACTGTCGTCGCGGAACCAGTAGTCGCGAAAACCGAACGGCTGCAGCAGCGCTCGCAGGAAGGCCGCGCCGTCCTCGGGCTGCACGGTGCGGTTCTCGCCGAGAACGTCGACGCCCTGGTGGTACCAGACGCGGGCGACCAGTCCTTCGACCGGGTCCACCGTCCGGAAGGTGGCGCGACCGTCCGCGGCGAGCCGGAATTCGGCGATGCGCCGCCACTGCCCGGCCTCGCGGAAGTACAACCCGACCACGGCCGGGATCCGCTGCCCCATGGGTACCCCCACTCGTCGAACTATTCCCGTGGAGTATCCGCGCCGACGGTCCGGAAACCTCGATGCGACCGTTCAGTTCGGATATCCGGGCACCGGAGTACGCGCACCGCAGAACGGTTCACACGTACTGGTCGTCGTGGGCACGTACCGCGACGCGTGGTCGTCGAAACGCGCTCCGCTGATCAGTAGCAGTACCAGCAGCCCCAGGCAGATGATGCCGCCGAAGAAAACCAATGCGGGCCAGAGCCATCCGGCCGGTAGGTGTACCCCGAGGGCCAGTCCCTCGAACATATCCCCCACCTCCTAGCAAAAATCGATCCCCCTCTGCTGTACCACCGCGTCACCGGCCGAATCCAGACCTCAGCACTGCCCCTGCACCGCCCACCCCGCCCGATCGCCGTACCCGCACCGGCAACCGAGGATTCGCCGGCGACCGAACGCGGGGCCACCCGGCACACCGGGTCACCGCGAACGCCCGCATCGGCGGGTCCGGTGCGGGCGTTCGCGGGGGTGTCGCGTTAGGCGGATCGGAGATCGCGGCGGCGGAATGCCATGAGCCCCACCGTGATCAATGCCACGTCCACGAGCACGAGCACCGCCAGCGGGGTGGCGGTGAACGCTTCGCCGGGCACCTTCGGGGCGTGCTCGAACGGGTTCAGATCGCGGAACCACTGGGGTGCGCCCGCGAGCGAGCCCAGCAGGAAGACCGCGATGGCGGCGGTGAGGAAACCCCACGCCACGGTCGACCAGCGTGGCAGCAGACCGAACAACAGGACGGTGATGGCGGTGAAGGTCCACACCGCAGGCACCTGCACCAGCGCGGCCCCCAGCACCTGACCGGTCTTCTGACCGACGTCACCGGCGGCGCGACCGTAGATCAGGCCGCCGAGCAGGCCCGACACCACGAGCGCCAGTGCGGGTCCGAGCAGGGCGAACGTCAGATGCGAAGCCACCCAACGGGTTCGGGAGACCGCGCCGGTGAGCACGGCTTCCGCGTGCGCGGTGCTCTCCTCGGAGTGCAGCCGCAGCGCCGCCGACACCGAGTAGGCCGCCGCACCCAGCGCGACCATGGTGAACGCGTAGCTGATCAGCGCCTTCTCCAGCGATTCGGAACCGCCCATGCGGGTGATCAGATCGCGAATGGTCTGGCTGCTGCCCAGTTGCTTGCCGACGCCGTTCGTCACGCTGCCGATCATCAACCCGTACAGCCCGAGTCCGACCGTCCAGGCCAGCAGCGTCCCGCGCTGCAGCCGCCAGGCGAGTCCGAGCGGGCCGCCCAGCGTGGGCCCGGCCTGAAGTGCGCCCGGCCGCTCCGCGATCAGGCCGGCACCGGTATCCCGGTGCGCCAGTAGGTAATACGCGACGCCGGTCAGCACGGTCGCGGCGAGCAGGTGCAGCAGCAGCACCGCGAAGTGATCGCCCGCGAACGCCCGCACCTGCAGCGACCAGCCCTGCGGGGCCAGCCAGGTGAGCGGGCTGGTCGGGCCCGCCGCGGCACGCACGTCACCGACTGCGCGCAGCGTGTACGTCACACCCAGCACCGCGAAGGCGATACCGCGCGCCACCCGGGCGCTGGCCGACAGCTGGGCGGCGATCGCGGCCACCGAGGCGAACACGATGCCCGACCCGGCCAGCGCCAGACCGAAGGCCAGCGAGCCGGAGCGCGGCACGGACGTGCTCGCGATGCTGGCGAATCCGATCAGCCCGGTGGCCAGCGCGCCACCGTAGGCCACGATCAGCGCCGCGGTCAGTCCGGCGAACCGCCCGACCCGCGTCGAGGCCAGCAGTTCGGTGCGCCCGGTCTCCTCGTCGGCCCGGGTGTGCCGGATGACGGTCAGGATGGTGGCCACGCCGATGAGCGTGAAGAACATCCCGGCCTTCCAGACGCCCGAGGCGCCGAGGCTGGTGTTGTAGATCGGCCCGTACATCGCCAGTTCGGCAGGGTTCGACAGGATGCCGTCGGCGAAGCCCTGGAAGTCGGCGGGCGTGTGGTAGATCTTCTCGAGGCTCTTGATGTACACGCTGCCCAGCGGCAGCGACAACAACAGCACCCACAGCGGCAGAATGATCCGGTCGCGCCGCAGTTGCAGCCGCAGCAGCTGCCAGGTCCCGGTGAAATCCCGCGCGAATGACGGCGTTTCGAACGCGCGGGGCGCGGTGGCGGTGACCGCGGTCATTTCGACACCCGCTCGCGCGCGTCGGCCGGAGCCCGACCATCGAGCGAATAGTGGCGCAGGAAAAGCTCTTCCAGCGTCGGCGGCTGGCTGACCAGGCTGCGCACACCGGCGTCGCCGAGTACCCGGATCAACTCACCCAGGTGTTCACTGTCCACCTGGGCGTGCAGGGTATTGCCCTCGACGCTGATGTCCTCGACTCCCGGGATGCGGCTGAGATCGCCTGGGCTGCCGATCATTTCGGCGGTGATCGAGGTGCGCGAGAGATGCCGCATCTGGGCCAGCGTGCCGGTCTCGACGGTCTTGCCCGCCCGGATGATGGTCACCCGCTCACACAGCCGCTCCACCTCGGACAGAATGTGGCTGGACAGCAGCACCGTGGTGCCGCGCGCCACCGCCTCGGCCACGCACTCGTTGAACACCTGCTCCATCAATGGATCCAGGCCCGAGGTCGGCTCGTCCAGCAGGAACAGCCGGGCGTGCGACGAGAACGCCGACACCAGAGCCACTTTCTGCCGGTTGCCCTTGGAGTAGGTGCGCGCCTTCTTGCTCGGATCCAGCTCGAAACGCTGGATCAGCTCGGCGCGGCGATCCTGATCGATCCCGCCGCGCATGCGCGCCAGCAGATCGATGGTCTCACCGCCGGACAGCGACGGCCACAGCGTGACATCGCCCGGGACATAGGCGATGTCGCGGTGCAGCGCGACCGCGTCCGTCCACGGATCCCGGCCCAGCACCACGGCCTCACCGGAGGTGCGCGACAGGATGCCCAGCAGGATGCGGATGGTGGTGGACTTCCCGGCCCCGTTCGGCCCGAGGAAACCGTGCACCTCGCCCTCGGCGACCTCGAGGTCGAGACCGTCCAGGGCTCGCACCTGCCCGAAGTTCTTGTGCAGATCCCGGACTTCGATCACGGGATTGGCAGGAACGTTCATCGAATCTCCTTGTAGGAAAACGACGTTGATGGGTTATTGCTCAGTACTGGTCAATGCGTCCAGCGCCGTGGAATCGGTGAGCATGCCGTGGGTGTAGATCTCCAGCGCGGGCAGCATCATGCGGTCGGCGTATTCCCGCAGCGCCTTGCGGAAATCGATGGGACCCGGCTGTTCGGCGGCGTAGAGCTGCAGGAACATCATCATGCCGCCGCCGTTGTTGGTGGCCACGTAACGCGCGGTGGCCCGCACGTCACGCATCGGCTTGATGGACCCGCCCGCGACGCCCGCGCGCAGGTACTGCTCGGTGTCCTCGACCATGTGCTCGAAGAAGGTCTTCATCAGAGACCCGCCGGCCTGAAAGCTGCGCATCAGGTAGGCCATGCCCGGGGCGAACTCCTCGATCTCGGCCAGCTGGCGCATGAGCCCGCCGGGCGAGGGGTTCTCGATGTACTCCATCTTGGCGGCCCGGATCGTTTCCCGGACCCACTCGTCGCACGCCTCCCGCAGCCCGTCCTTGGACCCGAAATGGTGATTGACCAGCCCAGCGGAGACTCCCGCCGCGGCCGCGATGGCCCGCACGCCGACCCCGAACCCTTGCTCCCCGAACACGGTGATCGCGGCGTCGCGAATCCGGGCCCGGGTTGTCAGATCGTCGGTTGAACGCATGTTTAACACCTTAAACACGTGTTCAAGCGAAGGGCAAGGGCCTTTCGACTCGAGTCGCGAGGATTTACGAAATCCAGACGTCCGGGCACTTCGTCACCGGAGACTTTCCGCGCCAGGAAAGATTTTCGAACGCAGTTATTGCTGCGCGGACTATCGCCGCGCGGAACGCCACGCCGGAATCGAATTCCACACCGGGCGTTGAGTTTTCACCCGCGCGGCAGCGCTGAATCTACCCGCGCGCAGCGCAGAGCAGCCCGTCGCCGACCGGGATCAGCACGCTCGTCAGGTCCGGATCCTCGGCGATCGCGCGGGTCGCCGCCCGCACGGCCATGGTCTGCGGGTCGCGCTGGGCGGGGTCCGGGACCCGGCCCCCGAGCAGGGCATTGTGCAGCAGGATCGCGCCACCGTCCCGCAGCAGCCGCACCGCCTGCGCCACATACTGCGGGTGCTCGAGCGGCGCGGCATCGATGAAGACCAGGTCGTAGGCCCCATCGGCGAGCCGCGGCAGCACATCCAGGGCCCGCCCGTTGATGAGCCGGGTGCGCGCCGGCGCGATCTCGGCCGACCGGAACGCCTCGCGGGCCGCACGCTGATGCTCGGGCTCGGAGTCGATGGTGGTCAGGGTGCCGTCCTCGCGCATGCCGTCCAGCAGCCACAGCCCGCTCACCCCGGCCCCGGTGCCGACCTCGACCACGGCCCGCGCCCCGAGCAGCTGGGAATACATGCTGAGCAGCGCGCCGACCGCCGGCGCGACCGGGGCCGCGCCGAGTTCGAGGGCGCGCTCGCGCGCACCGACGAGGATGTCGTCCTCGGCGACGGATTCCTCCACGTAGGCGAGGTTGCGCTGCAGGTTCTGTGCCGCGGGAGTCTGGCTCACGAAGTAGAGGCTAATGGCGATACACCGGTAAGGCGTGGCGGTGACCGGCCGGTGTGGCGATTTTTCTCAGGTGTCCCTCAGCCTCTGCATACAGCGGCCACATCACGACCGACCAGAGTAATGCTCACGCCAGGCCAGCGACCGCTGGCTCGGAATCGGGAACAGCTGATCCAGCAGATTGGTTGTCCCCGATATCGGGTCCACGGTCCCGAGTAGGAGGTAACCCCATCCACATGGTCGACGCGGCGCGTGAACACGCCAACACTCTGCACCCGCAGATCAAGCCGCTGGACAGCGACACCACGCTGGACAGCGACCTTCTCCTGTCCCCCGCCGACGACGAGGCCGCCCTGTCCGGGACCGCGGCCTTCGACGCCACCGGCGATCGCTCCGTGATGCCGACCTGGGACGAGCTGGTCCGCGAGCACGCCGATCGCGTGTATCGCCTGGCCTACCGCCTCACCGGTGATCCGCAGGACGCCGAGGATCTGACCCAGGAAACCTTCATCCGGGTCTTCCGGTCCCTGCAGAACTATCAGCCCGGCACCTTCGAGGGCTGGCTGCACCGCATCACCACCAACCTGTTCCTGGACATGGTCCGCCGCCGCAACCGCATCCGCATGGAGGCGCTGCCGGAGGACTACGACCGGGTGCCCTCCGAGGGCCCGGGTCCCGAGCAGGCCTATCACGACGCCAACCTGGATCCGGATCTGCAGTCCGCGCTGGACTCGCTGGCCCCGGAGTTCCGCGCCGCGGTCGTGCTCTGTGACATCGAAGGTCTGTCGTACGAGGAGATCGGCGCGACGCTGGGCGTCAAGCTGGGTACCGTGCGCAGCCGGATCCACCGAGGACGTCAGGCACTGCGCGAGCACCTCGAGCATAATGGGATTGAGCGGCGATTCGCCGCCACCGAAAACGTCGGGTGAGCCGCGGGCACTGCGCCCGCGCTTCCTGGACACCACGCCCGCGGGCAGGTGTCGCCCGAACAGCTCGAGTCGTCCGGAAGGGTGTGCAGCGTATGAGTGGCGAGGACTTACCGCACCGTCGTCCCCCGCGTTTCGCCCCCACCGAGCACCTGGCCAGTGAGGCCATCGCCGCCTATGTGGACGGCGAGCTGCGGATGAACGCGTACCTGCGTGCCGCCCACCATATTTCCGTGTGCCGCGAGTGCGCGGCCGAGGTGGATGCCCAGCAGCAGGCCCGGATCGCGCTGCGGCAGTCCTCGGATCAGATCTCCGCGCCGCTGAGCCTGCACGACACGCTGAGCCGGATTCCGCGGGCGTTGCTGCAGGAGTGCGGCAACCACCAGACTCCCGACCCCGCCGACCGCGATCGGGGTCCGCTGGCGCGCGGCATGAGTTCCTTCGGCCTGCGCCAAGATTCGTTCGACAGCAGGCGGTGGACCTCATGGTGGCGCAAGTAGAGTCCATAGCGTGACCACCGAATCGAAGAACACGGGCCCGGGGCCCGAGCGGGATGCGGTTTCCGATTCGGCGGCCAATCGGGGGAACCTGAGGCCGTCGGACGCACCGGTGCTGGGGCCGCGGCCGGTCCTGCGGCCACATGTGGACACCCACACCGCGCGTGCCTTCCGCCGCCCGAACGGTCAGCACGGCTCGTTCGCGGCGCGGTCGGCGGGTGCCGCGGGGGCGGCGCCGCAGGGGGATACCGAGATTCGGAATCGCCCGCCGGACGCGGTGCTGGCGGAGGCGTTCGGTCGTCCGGAGGGTTCGACCGACCTGCTGCAGCGGGACCCGGAGGCAAAGACCGAGACGACCGCCCCGGCCGCGCCCGCCGATCCGTGGCGGGACCCGAATTCGGCCGCGCGCCTGGGCACTCCGGCGGTGGCGCAGGCCCGGCCGCAGGCGCTGACGCCCGGACCCAAGCTGGGTGCGCGGGAGGTGCTGTTCGGTGGCCGGGTGTCCTGGCAGGCGCTGGCGCTGCTCGCGGTCATCGCGGCGGTCATCGGTTTGCTCGGCGGGTTCATCGGGGCGTTCACCGGCTCGTCGACCTCCGCGCTGACCTCGCGCAAGGTGGCGCTGCAGTCCGCGCCCGCGGCCAGCGAATCGCACAACCAGATCACCAAGGTGGTCAATGCCGTCATGCCCGCGGTGGTCACCGTCCGGGCGTGGCTGGGCGACACCGGATCCACGGGCTCCGGGGTGGTGATCGACGGGGCCGGCTACATCGTCACCAACAACCACGTGATCTCGCTGGCCGCCAATGACAAGTCGGGCAAGGCCAAGCTGGATGTGGTGTTCTCCGACGGCTCGCGGGTGCCGACCCAGATCGTGGGCCGCGACACCAAGTCGGACCTGGCGGTGCTCAAGGTCGACGTGAAGAACCTGTCGGTGATCCAGCTCGGCAATTCCAGTGACGTGCAGGTCGGCGACGACGTGCTGGCCCTGGGTTCGCCGCTGGGCCTGGAGAAGACGGTCACCTCCGGCATCGTGTCGGCGCTGCACCGGCCGGTGAAGGTGGGCGGCGAGGGCACCGACACCGATGCCACCCTGGACGCCGTGCAGACCGACGCCGCCATCAACCACGGCAACTCCGGTGGCGCGCTGGTGGACATGCAGGGCCGGCTGATCGGCATCAACTCGGCCATCAAGTCCGAGAGCGGCGGTTCGGTGGGCCTGGGCTTCGCGATTCCGGTGGATCAGGTCAAGCGGATCTCGCAGGCATTGATCCGGGACGGCTCGGTGCACCACCCGCGGCTGGGAGTCAGCGCCAAGACCAAGATCGTCGCCAATGACGTGATGAGCGGCGCGGCGGTGGCCGATGTGCAGGCCGGTAGCCCGGCGGCCAAGGCGGGCATCGTGGAGGGCGACGTGATCGTGAAGGTCGGCGACCGCGATGTGTCGGGTCCGGAGGAACTGACGGTTGCGGTGCAGTCGCACGAGATCGGGCAGACCGTGACGGTGCGCCTGATTCGCGACGGCCGCGAGGTCGATGTCCCGGTCACCCTGGAATCGGACTAAGAGGTCAAACTGGAGAAAATGTCCCGCCCAGAGTTCGCGGCCCGCCCCGGTCTGGACTGACGGAGCGGGGGAGCGGAGGAGGGAAGACCGGGTAACAGGGCCGCGAACCGCCTGGAGCGAAGCGGAAGGCAAAATAGACACTGTGTTCAGCAATATCGGCTGGGGCGAGATGCTCATTCTGCTCGTCGCCGCACTTGTGATTCTGGGTCCGGAGCGTCTGCCCGGCGCCGTTCGCTGGACCGCGCACGCTCTCAAACAGGCGCGCGATTACGCCACCGGCGCGACTCAGCAATTGCGCAATGAGCTCGGCCCGGAATTCGACGAGATCCGGAAACCGTTGGAGCAGTTGAACGAACTGCGCAGTATGAATCCGCGATCCATGGTCACCAAACACCTGCTCGACGGGGACGATTCGATCCTGAACAGCTTCAATGACCTGACCAGTTTCGACAAGCCGGTGAGCTCCCCGAACAGCGGAAACGGTTACACGAACAGCGGATCCGGCCCGGTTTCGATGCCGAAGGAACAAAAACCGCTGGAGCGCAACGAACGTCCGCCGGTGGATCCGGACGCCACCTGAGATCAAATATGTCGAGCGTACTTGACGCATGATGCTGTCCAGCTATCTAGACTGCGCACATGTCGGCCGACGAGGTGGCCCGGGTATTCGCGATCGAGGACAAGGTCGAACGCCTGAAAGCCGCCACCGAAGGCGTGGCAGCCGCGCAGCAGCAGATCAATGAGCTGACTCGCATCCGCCGCGCCGTCATCCGCGAACTGCATGCCGAGGGCTGGACGTTCGCGAGAATAGGTGCGGCCGCGGGACTTTCCCGCGCCCGCATCCACCAGGTGAGTACCCAAGGGCCAGTACCGGAAGGTTTGTTCTTCGGGCACGGACCGCTCACCATCCTCACCCCGGACGTCCGCAGCACGACGCGCGCCATCGCCCTCGTGGGTGCGCCCGATGCCGCGGCGCCGCACCGGCTGGTCGAGCTACTGCGGGAACTCGGCTTCACCGCCAATGTCCAGCGCTTCCTGCCGGGTCGTCCACTCGACCTCGACCGGGACGGCCTGATCGTGCTCGGCGGGCCCGAATTGTCGCCCAGTCTGCGGTATCTCGTGGCCGCGGACCCGCGCCTGCGCCGCACGGTAGCGCGCGCCGGGCGGGTGCGCCGGGGCATCGAGGACCGGGCCGCCCGCCGCGTCTACCGCCCGGGCGGCACCGAGCCCTACGACATCGCCTACCTGGCCCGCCTCCCTCGCCCGGACGGCAAGGGCAGCGTGCTGGTCATCGACGGCCTGCATCCGCCCGCCTCGCTGGGCGCAATCCGGTTGCTGGCAACCAGACTCGCGACCCTGCACGAGCGCGCGAGCACCCATCCGTTCTCGGCGGTGGTCGGCGTCCGGTACGACCGCTCCACCGGCGAACCGATCGAGGCCGACCTGCTGACGCCGATCTACCGCCACGACCGCTAGCCGAATCCATGGCCGGCATGATGGCGCGCAACGGAATCCAGCGAGGCGGCGCGGGCGAGGGCAGTGTGCCGCCGCCCGGCCCCTCGAGGTCAGGCGGCGGCCTCCTCCGGGCGGAGGGTGTTCATCGGGGGTCGGTCGGCCAGCGAGACTTCGGTGGCGTGGGCGATGAATTCGCCTGCGACCATGGGGAACTGGGTCAGGGCAGCGCCGGAGTCCTGAATTCCGCTGCGGCCCAGGACGGTGCCCAGGATCTGGCGGCTCATGACGCCCAGGTCGGCCAGCGGGCGGTTGCGGTGCTGGCGGACGCCGAGATTGACCTGGCCGATGCTGGACAGGCCCAGCAGGTCGTAAGTGTCGAGCAGCAGGCCGATTTCGACGCCGTAGCCCGGCGCGAACGGTACCGAGGTGAGCAGTTCGCGGGTGCCGGCGTACTCACCGCCCAAGGGCTGCAGCACATTCGACAGTTCGGGCCGCAGCGCGGCCAGCAGCGGGCGGGCCACCAGTTCGGTGACGCGGCCGCCGCCGTGGTGGTCCACCGATTCGCCGGTGCGCAGCGGGCGGCGGTAGTACGCCTTGACCAGGTGCATGCCGTCGACGGTGAGCAGCGGGCCCAGCAGCCGGGGGACGAAGTTGGGGTCGGGGTCGATGAGGTCGGAGTCCACGAAGGCGATGATGTCGCCGCTGGTGACTGCCAGCGAGCGCCACAGGCATTCGCCCTTGCCGGGGACGGGGTCGAGTTCGGGGACGGCTTGTTCGCGGGTCACCACCGTGGCTCCGGCCGCCTGTGCACGGGCGGCGGTGGCGTCGGTGGACCCGGAGTCGAGGACGACGAGTTCGTCCACCAGCGTGCCGAGCAGGGGCCGGATGCTGGCCACCACGGCGGCGACGGTGGCTTCCTCGTTGAGGGCGGGCAGCACCACCGAGACGGTGCGGTCGCCCTTGGCGGCGGTGAGTTCCGCCACCGTCCAGTCGGGGCTGTCGAAGGTGTTGGTGTTCACCCAGTCTGTTTTCATGCGAGACCTCGCAGGGTACGGGCGGGTGGGCGGTGACCCTGGATGGCGGCGATCATGTCCACCACCCGGCGGGTGTGAGCCACCTCGTGCACTCGAAAGACGCGAGCACCCGCGGCGGCCGACCAAGCAGTCGCTGCCAATGTGCCCTCCAATCGTTCGGACAGCTCGACGACACCAAGAGTCTCTCCGATGAAATCCTTATTGCTCAGCGCCATCAAGACGGGCCATCCGGTTTTCACAAGAACGTCTATCGCACGCAACAATTCGAGCCCGTGATAGGTGTTTTTGCCGAAATCATGGGTCGGATCGATCAAAATCGAGTCCTTGGCCACCCCTGCCGCCGCAGCATTTTCGGCCGCGGCCACTACCGTCTCGGTGACCTGGGTCACCACATCGGTGTACCGGACCCGGTGCGGACGGGTCCGCGGAATCGCACCCCCGGTGTGTGAGCACACAATTCCTACGCCCAGTTCGGCGGCGACGCCGACCAGTTCCGGGTCCGCCCCCGCCCAGGTGTCGTTGATCAGATCCGCGCCCTCGGCGACCGCGGCCCGGGCCACGTCGGCTCGCCAGGTGTCCACGCTGATGAGCAGATCCGGGTAGCGCTCGCGAATGGCCGCCACGAACGGCACCACCCGGCGGGCCTCCTCGACGTTGTCCACCTCGGCGCCCGGACCGGCTTTGACTCCGCCGATATCGACCAGATCCGCGCCCTCGGCGACGGCCCTGTCGACGGCCCGCATGGCGGCCTCGTCGCTGAACGTCGCGCCTCGGTCATAGAAGGAGTCCGGCGTCCGGTTCACGATCGCCATGACAAGCGCCCGATCCGTCGCCACCGGCTTCCCGCACAATGTCGGCAACGGCGCACACATGCCCTCGACTGTACCGAGGGCTGTGGCGCCACTGCTGGGCAGCCGACCGGAACAGGGCTCCGACCGGCTGCTGTTCAGTTGCCGGGCGCGCGCCCCGCGGCGACGTCGGCGGCGTATTCGGTGTACGCGGGAATGTAGCCCTCGGTGCGGCCCGCGAGGACGTAGAGGGTGCTCTCGTCGTCGGGGGTGTAGCCCTGCTTGCGCAGTTCCACCTTCCGGTTCTTGAAGGTGGAGGTCTGCTCCAGCTCCGGCACCACGCGGATGAACAGCGGCACGGCGTAGGCCGGCAGATGGTCGTAGAGCACCTTGGCGGCGACCTTGCCGTCGAAGTGCCCACCCTCGTGCAGCGTCACCGCGGCCATGCCCGCCTTGCCGTCGGCGCCCGGGATGTCGACGCCGAAAACGACCGCCTGCGCAACGGAGTCGATGCCGTCGAAGGCGCCCTCGACCTCGGTGGTGGCGACGTTCTCGCCCTTCCAGCGGAAGGTGTCGCCGAGGCGGTCCACGAACGCGATGTGGCCCCAGCGCTGGTCGCGCACCAGGTCGCCGGTGTCGAACCAGCAGTCGCCCGGCTCGAAACCGTCTCGCACGAGCTTGGATTCGGTCGCGGAGGCGTCGGTGTAGCCGTCGAAGGGCGAGCTGGTGGTGACCTTGGCGAGCAGCAGCCCGACCCCGCCCGGCGGCACCCGGCGCAGACGGCCGTCCGGGTGGCGCAACGCCTTGCCGGTGGCGTCGTCGTATTCGACGATGGCGAAGGGCAGCGGGGTGAAGCCGGCGGTCCGGGCAACCGAGAAGGCGTTGATGAAGGCGACGTTTCCCTCACTGGCCCCGTAGAACTCGACGATCCGCTCGATGCCGAAGCGCTGCTGGAACTCGTCCCAGAGCTCGGGCCGCAGGCCGTTGCCGACGCAGAGCCGGACGGTGTGCGCGCGGTCGGCGGGCCGGGCCGGCTGGTTGAGCAGGTAGCGGCACAGCTCACCGATGTAGATGAAGGCGGTGGCCTGATTGGCGATGGCCTCGTCCCAGAAGCGGGTGGCCGAGAACTTGCGCCCCAGCGCGAAGGTGGCACCGCCCGCGATCACCGAGGACAGCGCCACCGTGAGCGCGTTGTTGTGGTACAGCGGCAGACAGCAGTACAGCGTGTCCCGGCCCTCGAGCCGGACGCCGAGCCCGCCGATGCCGGCCATGGACTTGGTCCAGCGCAGGTGGGTCATGACGCTGGCCTTGGGCAGCCCGGTGGTGCCGGAGGTGAAGATCAGGTAGGCGCGTTCCTTGGCGGTGATCTGTTCGGTCACAGCCGGATTCGAGGCGTCGGCGGTGCGGGCCTCGGCGGCCAGCTGCTCGGACCAGAGCAGGGCGGGCCGGGCCTCGGTGAGGGTGTCGAGGGCGTCGGCGCACTCCTCGCCGATCACGTCCAGCACCGAGTTCAGCAGCCCGAAGCTGTGCTGCAGCACCACGTCCCGCTGATTGTGGTTGAGCAGGCCCGCGGTGGCGCCGAGCTTCACGGTGGCGAGCACGGTGAACAGCGCCTCGGCACGATTGACCATCAGGATGCCGACCACGTCGCCGCGCTCGACCCCGTGCGCGGCGAGCACCTTCGCGTACCGGTTGACTTCGGCATTTGCCTCGCCCCAGGTGTACACGCGCCCTTCGAATTTCAGGAAGGGCCGGTCCGGGTGCCTGGCCGCGCCGCGCTGGAAGAACAGCCCGATGGACGCCTTGTCGCCGGATTTCACCAGCATGTGCACGACATTGCGGAGCATGCCGGGGGCCTGCATCGCCATGCCGGGCAGACCGCGGACCAGGTCGAGCAGGCTCACCGTCGAACGGACATCGGTATTCACTTCGCTGTGCTCCTCGCGCTCACGTCCCCCGATGTCACCCTTACCGATTCGCCCGATCTTGTCGAGTGAAACCATTCGGTTTCTCAACGGCCGGGACGCAGCGCCTCGAAAGCGGAGTCGAAGTCCTTGGTCACCAGCACCCGATCGACCGCGTCGCGGCCCGCGTACCCGCGCAGCCGCAGGCCCTCGACCCACTCGAACAGGCCCGCGTAGTGGTCCTGCGGATCGAGCACCACCACCGGCTTGGCGTGCACGCCCAGGTAGGCCCCGGTCCAGGTCTCGAAGAGTTCCTCGAGCGTGCCGATGCCGCCGGGCAGGGTCAGGAAGGCGTCGGCGCGGTCGTCCATGACCTGTTTGCGCTCGCGCATGGTGTCGGTGACGATCAGCTCGTCGGCGTCGGTGTCGGCGACCTCGCGGTGCACCAGCTTCTTGGGGATCACCCCGACGGTCCTGGCCCCGGCGGCCCGGGCCGCCTGCGCGACCGCGCCCATCATGGACACATTGCCGCCGCCGGACACCAATTGCCAACCGCGACGGCCGATCTCGTCGCCGACCCGGGTGGCCAGATCGAGCGCCACCGGATCGTCCACGCTGGCCGAGCAGTACACGCAGACCGCGTAGGCGGTGCTCACCACTGGTCCTCCACGCCCGCCTCGTCCAGCTCGCGGCGAGCCTGCGCGGCCTCCGCCACGATCCGCACCACCTCGTCCACACTGTCGGTGACGTGCAGCAGCCCCAGGTCGCCGGGGGCGACCTTGGCCGAGCCGAGCAGCGAGTCGCGCATCCAATCCATCAGTCCCGCCCAGTATTTGGTGCCGAACAGGATGATCGGGAAGCGGGTGATCTTGCGGGTCTGCACCAGGGTCAGCGCCTCGAACAGTTCGTCGAGGGTGCCGAAACCGCCAGGGAGGCAGACGAATGCCTGGGCGTACTTCACGAACATGGTCTTGCGCGCGAAGAAGTACCGGAAGTTGATGCCGAGGTCGACCCACTCGTTGAGGTGCTGCTCGAAGGGCAGCTCGATACCGAGGCCGATGGAGTATCCGCCCGCCTCCGACGCGCCCCGGTTGGCCGCCTCCATGGCGCCCGGTCCGCCGCCGGTGATGACCGCGAAACCCGCTCGGGCCAAGGCACTTCCGATGGCCATGCCGGCCTGGTACTCGGCCGACTCGGCGGGGGTGCGGGCGGAGCCGAAGACCGCCACCGCGGCCGGCGCCTCCGCCAAAGCGCCGAAGCCCTCGACGAATTCGGCCTGGATGCGCAGTACACGCCAGGGGTCGGTGTGCACCCAGTCGGCCGGGCCGCGCTCGTCCAGCAGATGCTGATCGGTGGTGCCTATGCCCTTCTTGCGATCCCGCCGCAGCATGATCGGCCCGCGGAATCGTGGCGTCTTGGGCGAGCGCACACCCTCGTACTCGGCGTCAGCAGACATGCAGCCAACCGTACAGGCAGCGGGTGACCCCCGCCGGTCGCTCGATCAGCGGGGTGTTGAACAACTGCTCAGCCTTTGACGCCGGTGAGGTAACTGCGCAGCATCGACGTCACCTGGGTGATCTGGTCGACGGGCAGGTGCTCGTCGCGCTTGTGCGCCAGATTCGGGTCGCCCGGGCCGAAATTGACGGCCGGGATGCCGCGGGCGGCGAACCGCGAGACATCGGTCCAGCCGTACTTGGCGCGGACGCCGCCGCTGCCGTGCGCATGCACGATCTCGATCAGGTCCTTGGCAGCCGGATTGGACAGGCCGGGCAGCGCGCCGGGCGCGCCGTCGGTACGCTCGAAATCCAGTTCCAGACCGGCGAATACCTCACGCACGTGCTCGGTGGCCTGATCCAGGGTGCGGTCGGGGGCGAAGCGGAAGTTCACGTCCACGGTGGCCACGTCCGGCACCACATTGCCGGCCACGCCGCCCTCGACGCGGACCGCGGACAGGCCCTCGCGGTAGGTGCAGCCGTCGATCTCGACCGCGCGCGCCCGGTAGCGGGCCAGCCGCTCCAGGATCGGGGCGAGACGGTGAATGGCGTTGTCCCCCAGCCAGGCTCGCGCGGTGTGCGCACGCACGCCGGAGGTGGTCAGCCGCACCCGCAGGGTGCCCTGGCAGCCGGCCTCGATCCAGCCGCCGGAGGGCTCGCCGAGAATGGCCAGATCGCCCGCGAGCCACTCGGGCAGTTCGCGCTCGATGCGGCCCAGGCCGTTGAACTCGGCCGCGATCTCCTCGCAGTCGTAGAAGATCAGGGTCAGGTCGTGGACCGGATCGGCCACGGTGGCCGCCAGGTGCAGGAAGACCGCGTCACCGGACTTCATGTCGACGCTGCCGCAACCCCACAGTTGCCGTTCGCCGTCCGCGGTGGTCTCGAAGCGGCCGGGGACATTGTCAGCGATGGGCACGGTGTCCAGATGTCCGGCGAGAATGACCCGGGTGGGCAGCCCCCGATTGGTGCGCGCCAGCACGGTATTGCCGTGCCGCAGGATTTCGAATCCGGTGGTCTGTTCGTGCAGCGCCGTTTCGACGATGTCGGCGATGACCTTCTCGTTCTTCGACACGCTCGGAATGTCCACGAGCGCGGCGGTGAGTGAAATGGGATCGGCACTCAGATCGATGGTCACTCGATCCACCATAAAGGAGGAATTACCTCCGTTCTCCGCACGGTCGCTGCGTTGGCACAAATCGGCACCGCATTCGGTATGAATTCACAGCCCGGTAACGTAGGAGGACGTGAGTACACAGGGAGCATCTGCAGTCGGCCTAGCCACCATCACCGTCAACGGCACAGTCCTGGACACCTGGTACCCGTATCCCAGCCTCGGGACCTTCTCCGCCGACGAGGTCGGCACCGTCCGGCTCGATGCCTCGGATCCCGAATTCGCGAAGTTCGCCGCGTCGGTCGGCACCGACGAGGCACGCCGCGTGGAGGTCGTCGCGGTGCGCACCGTCATCGCCGACCTGGCCGCCGCGCCGATCGACACGCACGACGCGTACCTGCGTCTGCACCTGATCTCGCACCGGCTGATCCGCCCGCACGGCGCGAACCTGGACGGCATCTTCGGCCTGCTGGCCAATGTGGTGTGGACCAACCACGGCCCCTGCTCCAACGAGGAATTCGAGCTGACCCGGCTCAAGCTGCTCGCCCGCGGCCCGGTCACCGTGTACGGCGTGGACAAGTTCCCGCGCCTGGTCGACTACGTGCTGCCGTCGGGGGTGCGCATCGCCGACGCCGACCGGGTGCGGCTGGGCGCGCACCTGGCCTCGGGCACCACGGTCATGCACGAGGGCTTCGTCAACTTCAATGCCGGCACGCTCGGCAACTCCATGGTGGAGGGCCGGATCTCGGCCGGTGTGGTGGTCGGCGACGGCTCCGACGTCGGCGGCGGCGCGTCCATCATGGGCACCCTGTCCGGCGGCGGCAAGCAGGTCATCTCGCTCGGTGAGCGCTGCCTGCTGGGCGCGAACTCGGGCCTGGGCATCTCGCTCGGCGACGACTGCGTGGTGGAGGCGGGACTGTACGTCACCGCCGGCACCAAGGTCGCGCTGCCGGACGGCACGGTCGTGAAGGCCGGTGAGCTGTCGGGCAAGTCGAACCTGCTGTTCATCCGCAACTCGCTGACCGGCGCGGTCGAGGTCCGGCCCCGCAAGGGCACCGGCATCGAGCTGAACGCGGCGCTGCACGCCAACGACTGACTCCAGTGCCGCGACAACCCCTGCCGGCTTGCGCCGCAGGGGTTTTCGTCATTTCGCGCTCAGTGGTAGAGGCCGCACCAGGGCGCCGCGGAGCCGTCCATGACGGGGAACGGGATGCTGCCGGAGTTGCACTGGCCCGACCCGGTTTGGAAGGCCTTGATCAGGTTCGACGAGCCGGTGGACGACGGGTCGAAGGATCCGGTGCCGGTGGGCCCGGTGTTCACCGAGCCGGTGCCGGTGGTGCCGGCGATCTGCTCGGTCGGCTGCTGCATGGGGGTGAGGGGCAGCGCATCGGCGGTGGCCGCGGCGGCGGGAGCGAGCAGGCCGGCGAAGACGGCGGCGGCCGCCACGGTGGTGCGCAGAGAGGTGTGCATCGAGCGGATCTCCTTGGGAACGTGACTGTTTCGCTTCACGTAAGCTAGACGTTCGCTCATCGACCCGACGAGACCCCGAAACCTCCGGCACCGGAACTCCGGTGTCAGAGGCCGAAGGCGATGACCCGTTCGGGGGTGATGCGGATCAGCTCCGGGGACAGGCCCGGGTACCACGGCTCCACGCCCCGCAACGCCTGCGCGGTGCCGCGGATTTCGAGGCACCGCACCGTCCAGGGGTCGACGGAGGGGACATCGTCGACCACGAAGGCGACCCGCTCCTCCTTCAGCAGATTGCGGAACTTCTGGCTCGCGCCCAGATCGCGTCCACCGATGTCGATGGTGCCCAGGGCCGCGTTGTAGCGGAAGCCCACCGGATTGTTCTGCGGTGCGCCGTCGGGACGGATGGTGGCCAGCCGCCCCAGTCGCTGGCTGTTCAGGTACTCGATCTGGGCGGGCGACAGAGATGCGGTCATACCGATCACGGTAGGACCTCGAGTGCACTCGAGGTCAAGACAGCAGTTTCTTCTGGACCTTGCCCATGGCATTGCGCGGCAGGCCGTCCACCACGCGTACCTCGCGCGGCCGCTTGTGCGCCGAAAGTTCGCCCGCCACATGGGCGATGAGCTCGTCGGCGATCGCCGCGCCCGCCCCGGGCCGGAGCACGACATAGGCGACGATGCGCTGCCCCAGATCGTCGTCGGGGACGCCGACGACCGCGGTCTCGGCCACCGCCGGATGCCCCAGCAGCGCGGTCTCGATCTCGCCCGCGCCGATGCGATAGCCGCCGGACTTGATCAGGTCCACCGATTCCCGGCCCACGATGCGGTGGAAGCCCTCGGCATCGATGACCGCCACGTCGCCGGTCCGGAACCAGCCGTCGGCGGTGAAGTTCTCGGCGGTGACCTCGGGCTTGTTCAGATAGCCGTCGAAGAGCATGGGGCCGCGCACCTGGAGTCCGCCGACGCTCTCCCCGTCGTGCGGCACCGGGTCGCCCGCCTCGTCGCGCAGCCGGGTCTCGACGCCCGCGACCGGGGTGCCGACCCAGCCCGGGCGGCGTTCGCCGTCGGGCCTCGTGGAGAGGGTGATCATGGTTTCGCTCATGCCGTAGCGCTCGATCGGAGCGTGCCCGGTAAGCTCGGCGAGCCGCTGGAACACCGGCACGGGCAGCGGCGCGCTGCCGGAGATCAGGATCCGCGCCTTCGCCAATTCCCTTGCAGCGTCGGGATCTTCGGTGATTCGCGACCACACGGTGGGCACGCCGAAGTACATGGTGCCGTGCGCGTCGGCGTACGCCTTCGGGGTGGGCTTGCCGGTGTGGACGAGCGGGCTGCCGGCCCGCAGCGGGCCCAGCACACCGAGGATCAGGCCGTGCACGTGGAACAGCGGAAGACCGTGCACCAGAACATCTTTCGAGGTCCAGCCCCATGCCTCGATGAGCGCGTCCAGGCCCGCCGCGATGGCGTCGCGACTGAGCATCACGCCCTTCGGCGCGCCGGTGGTGCCGGAGGTGTAGAGGATGAAAGCCGTTGCCTTCCCAGCGGGTTCGGCGTATCGATGCCAGGACCGCGCGTGCTTGCGCACCGGGATCACCGGCAGCTCGGAGCCCTCGGGAGCCTTGCCCAGCCAGGCCTGTGCACCCGAATCCCGCAGGATGTGCGCCAGTTCCGCGCTACCCGAGTCCGGCGGCACCGGCACCACGGTCACCCCGGCGATCAGGCAGCCCACCACGGCGAGCACGGTGGTCACGGTCGGTTCGGCCAGCACGGCTACCCGGCGCGCCTGGGCCACGCGTTCGGCGACGGAGGTGGCCGCGCCGAGCAGATCACTGCGCGACAACGTCTCCCCGTCGATGGTGACGGCATCCGGGATATCGGCTCCGGCGGCGATGGCGGCCGGGTTCAACGAGCTCAGCAACAGCGGCGACACGGGCCCACGCTACCGGAGCCGCTCGGCAACGAATCGCTTGCGAACCCGCCGAGCCGGTTGACAGGGGACCCGAGTGGGTAAGAAAGTTTCTATATAACTTTCTCACCCGAGGATGTGGTCGACGATGACCAGGCCGCTGCCCGACCGGTTCGAATCCGCAGCCCCCGCACCGGAGATCGACGTCCGCCGCTATCTGGACGGTGCGGCGGGCTTCTTCGGCGCGGCGGCGAACGTGATCATGCAGCTCTCCCACCCGCCGGTCGGCTACGGCGTGGTGGAGAGCCCGGTGGAATCCGGGAATGTCATGGTCCATCCCCTCAAACGGCTGCGCACCACCCTCACCTACCTGGCCGTGGCCCTGCTGGGCACCGAGGAAGACCGCGCGGCCTATCGGGAGGCCGTCGATTCCGTACACAAGTACGTCCGGTCCAGCATGAGCAGCACCGTGAAGTACAACGCCTTCGACCCCCGGCTGCAGCTCTGGGTCGCGGCCTGCCTGTACTGGGGTGCGCGTGATCTCTACGAGCGCATGCACGGACCCATGGACGACTACGCCGCCGACGCCTTCTACCTCCACGCCGCAAGGCTCGGCACCACGCTGCAGGTGCGCCCGGACATGTGGCCCGCCGATCGCGCCGCCTTCGACCGCTATTGGGACGAGAACCTCGCCAAGACCCGCATCGACCCCAAGATCCGGGCCTACTTCGAGGATCTCATCGACCTGAAGATGCTGCCCCGCCCGTTCCAGCTGGCCTTCGGCGGCGTACACCGCTTCTTCGTGACCGGCCTGCTGCCACCGCATCTCCGCGACGAGATGGGCATGACCTGGACGCCGCGGCAGGACCGCGCGCTGGCCCGGATGCTGCGGCTGGCCGGTGCGGCCGAATCGGTCGTGCCGCCGTCACTGCGGGCCTTCCCGCTGAACGTCTATCTCACCGATATGCGTCTGCGGCGCCGGCTGGGCCTGCGGCTGGTGTGAAACCCGGTGCGGGTCAGAGGATCCGGAATCCGGGAATGATGTGGTCGCGAGCGAACTGTCGCAGCGCGACAGGGTCGTCGAGCGGAATGACCGTCTGCGGCGTCAGCGCCAGCGACAGCGCCGCGCGCGCGATGATCTCGGCCAGCGGCAGCGGATCGTATTGCGGCAGTTTGTCTTCCGCCTGCAGGCGGGCGATGAACTCGGCAAGGTAATCGCGCCCGAGTTCGATGACCGGCGCGCCCTGCACGGTCAGATAGGGCAGCACCACCTCGGGTTCGGTCTTGAGCAGGCGGCCCAGCAGCTGATTGCCGCGCAGGCCCTCGATGAACGCGATGAACAGGACGGTGATCTGCTCCTCGGCGCTGGCGTCGCGTTCGACCGGAACCTGCACCGCGGCGTCGATGTCCTCGACGAGCTGGCGGGCCTGACGCAGCCCGACGGCCTGGATGAGATCGTTCTTGCCCGCGAATCGGCGGTAGAGGGTGGCCAGCGACAGCCCGCCACGGCGAGCGACCTCCACCATGCTGGTGCGTTTGATACCGAAGTCCAGGAACGCCATGAGCGCGGCATCGAGGACCTTGGCCTGATTGTGATCCTCGGGGCCGGATCCGCGGACGAGCGGCAGCAGTTTGGCCAGTTTGGCCATGGTCCGGGCCCTTTCCGGTCGCAAAGAAACGGTGAGGCACTAATCTTCGCACATTGACATGACCACACCACGATGAGAGGGTGAGTGGCGAAATTTCTCACACTCTCCTCATGGGCGAGGAGTGACGACGAGGAGCCGAGTCAAGGATGACCGCCCCCCTGCGCAAGTTCGACGAGTTCCCGCCGGCCTACGAGCCGATGACCCCGGAATCCGTGCGTGAGCACATCGACGGTGTCGCGGCCTTCCTCGGCGGCGCGGCCAATGTCGTCATGCAGCTGTCGCTGAAACCCGTCGCGTACGGCGTCATGGAGAGCGACGTCGACAGTGGCAAGGTGACGCTGCACCCGATCAAGCGGCTGCGCACCACCCTCACCTATCTGTCGGTCGCACTGCTCGGGAACGACGACGATCGCCGCGACTACCGCGAGGCCGTGAACCGCTCGCACCGCAGCGTCCACTCCAAGCCCGGCAGCGCGGTCAAGTACAACGCCTTCGACCCCGAGCTGCAGCTGTGGGTGGCGGCCTGCCTCTACTGGGGCGTCGACGACCTCTACCACCGCATGCGCGGCCCCATGAATCCCGAACTGGCGGAAGCCTTCTACCAGTACTGCGCGCGGCTGGGCACCACCCTGCAGATGCGTCCCGAGATGTGGCCCGCCACCCGCGACGAGTTCTACGTGTACTGGGAGGAGAACCTCGCGGCCAAGTCGATCGACGGTCCCACCCGCAAGTACTTCAACGACCTCACCGACCTGAAGATGCTGCCCTGGCCCCTGCAGATCACCCTGGGCGGCCTGCATCGCTTCATCGTCACCGCCCTGCTCCCCCCGCACCTGCGCGAGGAGATGGCCATGACCTGGTCCCCCCGCGACGAGCGCATCTTCGCCGGCTTCCTGCGCCTGATCTCCGCGATCTGGACCCGCATGCCCACCCCGATCCGCCTGTTCCCCTACAACTTCTACCTCGCCGACATGCGCCTCCGCCGCCGCCTCGGCCGCCCCCTGGTCTGAACCAACTCTCGGGCTCTCAGGGGTGTCACCCCTGAAACCCCGTCCAGGGGGGAGCGCCGGGAACGACCCGCGACCGCGAATTCTCAGACGCGGTCGGCTAGGGCGCGGAGGAAGAAGCCGAGGTTGGCGGGGCGTTCGGCGAGGCGGCGCATGAGGTAGCCGTACCACTGGGTGCCGTAGGGGATGTAGACGCGCAGCGAGTGGCCGTCCGCGACAAGGCGGCGCTGTTCGGCGTCGCGGATGCCGTAGAGCATCTGGAACTCGAAATCACCGGGGTTGCGGTGGTTTTCGATGGCGAGGGCGAGGGCCGCGTCGATCATGGCCGGGTCGTGGGAGGCGATCATGGGGTACCAGGCGCTGCGAAAGAGGACATCGAGGCAGCGCAGGTAGGAGATGTCGACCTCGGCGCGGCGCTGATAGGCGACGGTCGCCGGTTCCTGGTACGCGCCCTTGCAGAGGCGGACTCGGGTGCCGTCGGCGGCCAGGTCGCGGGCGCGGCCCTCGGCCTGACGCAGGTACGTCTGCAAAGCGACGGCGAGCCAGGGGAATTCGGCGCGGGCCTGGCGGACCGCCTCCAGCGTGCCGGCGGTGGTGGTGTGGTCCTCGGCGTCGACGGTCACCCAGACGTGGCGCTCGACGGCCTTGGCGCACAGCTTGTGCAGGTTCTCCGCGGCGATGGCCGGCCCCTCCTGCCCCAGCGACTGGCCGAGCGCCGACAGCTTGAGCGAGACCTCCACCCGGGGAATGTCGGTGTGCCCGCCGGGCCTCATCTGGTCGGCCTCGGCCAGATCGTCGATGAGCGAAAGGTATTCCGCCACCGCGGCATCGGCCTGGGCATGTTCGATGGTGTACTCGCCCAGGAAGTCGACGCTCACCGCGCGGCCGCTCGCCAGCAGCTCCCGCGCCACCGGGACCAGCTCGGCCCGGGTCTCCCCGGCCACGAACCGCCGGACCACCGCGGCGGTGGCCGGCACCCGGGTGATGGCGTCCTTCATCCGCGACGATCCGGCCGCGGCCAGGATCGCGGGCCGCAGCGGATTCATCGCGTCTCCATGTGTGGGTAGCGGTAGTCGGTCGGTGGAACGAAGGTCTCCTTGAGCGTGCGGGGCGCGACCCAGCGCAGCAGGTTGAGGTAGGAGCCCGCCTTGTCGTCGGTGCCGGAGGCGCGGGCCCCGCCGAAGGGCTGCTGCCCGACCACCGCGCCGGTGGGCTTGTCGTTGATGTAGAAGTTGCCCGCGGCGAATCGCAGTGCGTCCGCGGCGGTTTCCACGGCCTTCCGGTCGCGGGCGAAGATCGCGCCGGTGAGAGCGTAGGGCGAGGTCCCGTCCACCACCTCGAGGATCTCGGCGAACGAGTCGGGGGCGCTGTCGTCGTAGACGTACACCGACAGAATGGGCCCGAAGTACTCGGTGGCGAAGGCATCGTCGCCCGGGTCCTCGCCGAGCAGCACGGTCGGCCGGACGAACCAGCCCTCGCTGTCGTCGTAGCCACCGCCCGCGGGGACCGTGAGCCCCCGGTCCTTCGCCTTCTCGATGGCGGCCACGCACTTGTCGTAGGCACGGTTGTCGATCACGGCCCCACCGAAATTCGACAGATCGGCGACATCGCCGTAGGTCAGCGACTCCACCTCGGACAGGAAGTCCTGCCCCATGCGCTGCCACACCGACCGGGCGATATAGGCGCGCGAGGCGGCCGAGCATTTCTGCCCCTGGTATTCGTAGGCACCGCGAATCATGGCCGTGCGCAAGGCATCCGGGTCGGCGGACGGGTGAGCGAGGATGAAGTCCTTCCCGCCGGTCTCCCCCACCAGCCGCGGATATCCGTGGTAGTGGCCGATATTCGAGCCGACGCTCTGCCACAGGTACTGGAAGGTGCGGGTGGAACCGGTGAAGTGGATGCCCGCCAGCCGCGGATCGGCCAGCGCCACCTCCGAGAGCTGCGCACCGCTGCCGGTCACCATATTGACGACCCCGGGCGGCAGGCCCGCCTCCTCCAGCAGCTTCATCGTGTAGTACGCCGAAAGTGTCTGTGCCGAGGAAGGTTTCCAGACGACGGTATTGCCCATGAGCGCGGGCGCGGTGGGCAGGTTCCCGGCGATGGCGGTGAAGTTGAACGGCGTGATGGCGTAGACGAAGCCCTCCAGGGGCCGGTAGTCCATCCGATTCCACACGCCCGCAGCCGATTCCGGCTGAACCGCCAGAATCTGCCGGGCGAAGGCGACATTGAAGCGCCAGAAGTCCACCAGCTCGCAGGGTGCGTCGATTTCGGCCTGCTGCACCGTTTTCGACTGGCCGAGCATGGTGGCGGCGGCCAGGGTCTCGCGCCAGGGCCCGGCCAGCAGGTCGGCGGCCCGCAGCAGAATGGCGGCCCGTTCCTCGAAGGGCATGGCCTGCCAGCCGGGCGCGGCGGCCGTCGCCGCCGCGATGGCCGCGCGCGCTTCGTCGTGGGTGGTGTGGGTGTAGGTCCCGAGTGCCTGGCGGTGCCGGTGCGGCATCACGATGGTGTGCCGCTCGCCGCCACCGGGCTGATGCTTGCCGCCGATGACGAGCGGCACATCCACGGGGTCGGCGGCGAGAGCGGCGAGCCTGCCGGCCAGCAGCTCGCGTTCGCGACTGCCGGGGGCATAGGTGTGCACCGGTTCATTGCCGGGAGCAGGGACAACCGTGACAGCGTCCATATCCAAGGCTAACGCGATCGCCGCTGCCCGACCGGAACGAACACGCCCCGGCCGGCCCCGCCGACGGAATTTCTCCGTCGGCGGGGCCGCTTCCTCAGTGGAAGTCCTGCGAAATGATCGTCTCGATATTGCGTTCCGCGAGCGCGGTGATCGTGACGAACGGGTTGACGGTGGTGAGGCCCGGAATCAGGGAGCCGTCGATGACGTACAGGCCCGGGTACTGGGTGAGCCGCCCGTAGTTGTCGGTGGACACGTTCAGCACGCAGCCGCCGAGCGGGTGATAGGCGAAATCGTCGCCCCAGGTCTTGTATTCGCCGAACAGGTCGGTCCGGTAGATGGTGCCTTCCTTGCTGTTGATCTTGTCGAAGATGCGCTTGGCGCAATCGATGCTGGGCTGGTTCCAGGCGGTCTGCCAGTTCAGGTCCACGCCACCGGTTCCCGAGTTGTAGGAGAAGGCGCCGCGATTGGGGTTCTTGGTGATGGCCAGGTACAGGCTGGCGAAGGTCTCGATGCCGGCCGGGAACGGCGACACCTCTGCGAAGGCCGGGCCGCCGCTGTCGGCCCAGTTGTCGATGCCGACGCAGGGGATGCAGGACTGCAGGCTGCCGGTGGCGTCCCAGGCCTGGTTCTGCCGGGCCACCATGACATTGCCGTTGTTGCCCCAGCCGGCGCCGATCGAGTCCGGCAGATTGCCCAGCTTGCCGGTTGCCTTCTGGGTAACCAGAAGCTTGCTGGTGCCGACACTGCCGGCCGCGAAGAAGACCTTCTGCGCCGTAACGGTTTTCGCCTTGACGGTGTTGCCGCTGGTATCGATCTGGTTCATCGACACCGAGTAGCCGCCGCCATTGGCCGGCGACACGGTGGTGACCACGTGCTGCGGCACGATGGTCACCTTGCCGGTGCCCGACGCCGCCGCCAGATAGGTCTTGTCCAGCGAGTTCTTGCCGTAGTTGTTGCCGTAGATGACCTCGGCGTTGAGCGCCGACCGCGGGGCGGTGCTGGCCTGCTCCTGCTTCATGTAGTTGAAGTCGTAGACATTGGGCACGAAGGTGTACGCGAACCCGGACCGCTGCGCCTGCTTGATGCCGACCCGCGCGAACTGATAGCAGTCCGCGCCCTGGAACCAGGTCTGGTCGATGTTGTTCACCTTCAGCCCGGCATTGGCGCGCGGGTAGTAGGTGCTGTACATCGAGCCGGCGTCCACCGACGGCAGGATGCTGGCGAAGTTCTCCTGCTTGGGCGTCACCGCCATACCGCCGTTGACCAGCGAGCCGCCGCCCACGCCGCGGCCCTGGTAGATCCGGATCCCGCTGAACTGCTCGGAATCCAGCACACCGGTGTATTTGGAGATGGACTTGTTGTAGGGCGCGCCCATGAAGTGGTTGATCGGCTGGTCGGTCTCGGTGCGCAGCCAGAAGGACCGGCCGTCGGGATTCAGCATGTTGCAGAAGACCTTGCCGTCGGACCCGGGCTGGGTCCAGGACATGCCCTTCTCGACCATGATCACGTTCTGCCCGGCCTGCGCGAGCCGCAGCGCCGCGACCGCGCCGCCGTAGCCGGTGCCGATGACCAGGATCGGCATCGTGTCACCGTCATTGATCGATCCCGTGGGTAGCGCCCGGGCCAGAGGCGCCTTCGGTAGTAGCGCAGCCGCCCCCAGAATGACACCTGTTGCAGCTAGGAACCCGCGCCGGCTGACATTGCTGCCATGGACACTCTTACCGGGGGTTTCATAAGACAGACCACGCACTGAAAGACTCCTCATCGAGTTGCGATGAGAACCTGTTATAGAGGTTGTGAAGAGAACGTGTGTCAGTTTTGGGCAAAATTAGGGAGGCGACAACCGATTTCGCGAGATGGGGTAACTCCCCGGGGACGGCCACAATCGGATTGCCCCCAAGCGCCAGCACGGATTGCCAGCAGTAAACGGCTCCCAGGCCGCCCGCTGAAGATGCGGGGAGGCGGAACCGCGAGGCGGAACACTGCGACCCTGACGGGACTCGAACCCGCGACCTCCGCCGTGACAGGGCGGCGCGCTAACCAACTGCGCCACAGGGCCTTGCAATCGCTCGGCCACCGGGCCTTGCAACGTCGTAGACGCTATCACGGGCCCGGTGGTAACGGGAAATCAGCTGGTCAGACGATCAGCGGCCGCGGTGATTCGTTCGTCCGTGGCGGTAAGGGCAATGCGCACATGCTGATTGCCGCGCGGGCCGTAGAACTCGCCGGGGGCCGCCAGGATGCCGCGCTCGGCCAGCCAATCCAGGGTCGTGCGGCATTCCTCGCCGCGCGTCGACCACAGGTACAGACCCGCCTCCGAGTCGTCGATCCGGAATCCCGCGCGCTGCAAGGCATCTCGCAGCACGACCCGCCGCGCCCGGTAGCGGTCCTTTTGCTGAACCTCGTGCGCGTCATCGCCGAGGGCCGCGGTCATGGCCGCCTGGATCGGGAAGGGCAGCATCATGCCGGAGTGCTTGCGCACCTCCAGCAGCTCCGCCACGAGCGCCGGATCACCGGCCACGAAACCGGCCCGGTAACTGGCCAGATTCGAGGTCTTGGACAGTGAGTGGATGGCGAGCAGGCCGGTGTGGTCACCGTCGCTGACCTCGGGGTCGAGGATCGACACCGCGCGACCCTCCCAGGCCAGCCCCAGGTAGCACTCGTCCGAGGCGACGATGGCCCCGCGCTCGCGGGCGAACTGCACCACCTTGCGCAGGTGGTCGACGCCCAGCACCTTGCCGGTCGGATTCGACGGCGAGTTGAGGAAGATCAGCGCGGGACGCTCCGGGCCGAGCTGCGTGGTGCCGTCGGCGCGCACATAACGAGCCCCGGCGAGCAGCGCGCCCACCTCGTAGGTCGGGTAGGCGACCTCGGGGATGACGACCAGATCCTGCGATCCCAGGCCGAGCAGCCGCGGCAGCCCGGCAATGAGCTCCTTGGTGCCGATGGCCGGCAGCACCGCCGCCGGGTCCACCCCCGTGATCCCGAATCGCCGCTTCAGCGCCGCGACAACGGCTTCGCGCAATTCGGGCGTACCGTGCGTGGTCGGGTAGCCCGGCACCTCCGCCACCGCCGAGAGTGCCGTGCGGATCAGCGGATCCACCGGATCGACCGGTGTCCCGACCGAGAGGTCGACGATGCCGTCCGGATGCGACGCCGCCTTCGCCTTCACGGAAGCGATGGTGTCCCAGGGGAAATCGGGTAGCAGAGCGCTGACCCGGCCACGCGCGGTCAAATGCTCGTCCTACTCGCTGGCCATCGGCGGCAGCGCGGCGATGAACGGCGGGTCGTAGTCGACCTTGCCGACCTTGGTGGCGCCACCCGGCGAACCCAGGTCGTCGAAGAAGTCGACATTGGCGTTGACGTAACCGGCCCACTGATCCGGGGTGTCGTCTTCGTAGAAGATCGCTTCCACCGGGCAGACCGGTTCACATGCACCACAGTCCACGCACTCGTCCGGTTGGATGTACAGCATGCGGCCACCCTCGTAGATGCAGTCCACGGGGCATTCCTCGATGCACGCCTTGTCCTTCACGTCAACGCACGGTTCAGCGATGATGTACGGCACTGCCGCTCTCCTAGTCTGTCCTCACATACGGGATACTCCGCCCGGCAAAACCCTATCCCGGCCCGACAACATTACTCCTGCAAAGCCTGCCCTAACTGCCGCCCTCCGTCACACCCCGGGCAGGCATTCGGAACGCGACAACCGATCTCGTTGCGCCGGCGGCACCTCGTCGGGCACGTCCGAAATTCAGACGCCCACCTGACCGCCGGCACGGGTGCGCGACTCCAACGGCTCTCAGCCGTCCGCCGAAGTCGCGGAGAGGCGGGCGAGCGAGCGGGTCGGCGGCACACCGTAGGTGGTGGTGCGCTGCCGGACCGGGCGGCCGATACCCGACGCGATCTCCGTCAGTTCCTCGACCGTCTTGGCTGATCCATGTTCGGAACCGGCCATACGGGAGATGGTTTCCTCCATCAGCGTGCCACCGAGGTCGTTGGCGCCGCCGTTCAGCATGAGCCGGGTTCCGGTGATACCAAGTTTGACCCAGCTGGTCTGAATATTCTCGATCCGGCCGTGCAGCATGATCCGCGCCAGCGCGTGCGCGGCCCGATTCTCCCGCACGGTCGGGCCGGGCCGGGAGGCGCCCGCGAGGTAGAGCGGGGCGCTCTGGTGCACGAACGGCAGCAGCACGAATTCGGTGAAACCACCGGTCTCGTCCTGAATTCCGCGCAGCACGCGCAGGTGGGCCACCCAGTGCGCGGGATTGTCCACGTGGCCGTACATCATGGTCGAGCTGGAGCTCAGGCCCAGCCGGTGCGCGGTGGTGACGACATCCACCCAGGCCGAGGCGGGCAGCTTGCCCTTGGTCAGCACCCAGCGCACCTCGTCGTCCAGGATCTCGGCGGCGGTGCCCGGAATGCTGTCCAGCCCGGCCTCTTTCAGCGCCGACAGCCAGTCGTGCACCGACTGCCCACTGCGGGACGCGCCATTGACGATCTCCATCGGGCTGAACGCGTGCACGTGCATCCCGGGGACGCGAGCCTTGATGGCGCGCACCAGATCCGCGTAGCCGGTGACCGGCAGCTCGGGATCGATGCCGCCCTGCATGCAGATCTCGGTCGCGCCCTCGACCCAGGCCTCCCAGGCGCGGTCGGCGACCTCGGCCGGGCTCAGGCTGAAGGCATCGGCATCGCCCTTGCGCTGCGCGAACGCGCAGAAGCGGCAGCCGGTGTAGCAGATGTTGGTGAAGTTGATGTTCCGGTTGACGATGTAGGTGACCTCGTCGCCCACGGCATCGTGGCGCAGCTGGTCGGCCAGCGCGGTCACGGCCTCCAGGGCCGGGCCGTCGGCGGTGGCCAGGGCCAGGTACTGGTCGTCGGTCAGGCCCGCGGGGTCCCGCTCGGCGGCGCGCAGGGCGGCCATCACGTCGGCGCCGACACGCTCCGGGGCGGAACCGGCCAGCTCGAGCACCTGCTCGCGGATGCTCTCCCAGTCGCCGAACGCTCCTAGTGAATCATCGGCAATCCCCGCGTCGCTGCGGGATTCGGTCAGGCGGCCCTCGGCGTCGATGGCGGTGTGCAGGTCGATGCGGCCGGCCGATTCCCAATCCTGGTCGGGCTCCTGCCAGGGCAGGCCGGACGGCTTCACATCGGCGGCCAGGCCGGTCTTCGGATCCATCAGTGCCGCAACATGTTCGGAAATCCGCGGATCGATCCACGGAGGGCCCGCCAGCACATACTTCGGGTGGGCGGTGATGCGCTCGGTGAGGACATAGCCGCAGTCGGCGGTGATCTGCGCGAGGGTCTCCAGATTCGGCCACGGCCGTTCCGGATTCACATGGTCGGGGGTGAGTGGCGAGACCCCGCCCCAGTCGTCGATACCCGCCGCCAGCAGCGCCCGGCATTCTTCCAGCGACACCAGATTCGGCGGCGCCTGGATGCGCATCTTCGGCCCCATCAGCAGCCGGGTCACGGCGATGGCGGCCCGGAACTCCTCCATCCCGGCATCCGGGCTGTGGCGCATGGCGGTGTCCTGCTTGGCCAGGAAGTTCTGCACGATGACTTCCTGCACGTGCCCGAAAGCCTTGTGCACCTTGCGGATCGCGAGAATCGACTCGGCGCGCTCGACCACGGTCTCGCCGATGCCCACCAGGATGCCGGTGGTGAACGGCACCGACAGGCGTCCGGCGTCGGTGAGCGCGCGCAGCCGCACCGCCGGGTCCTTGTCCGGCGAACCGTAGTGCGCCTGACCGGGTTCGGTGAACAGCCGCGTCGAGGTGGTCTCCAGCATCATGCCCATGGACGGCGACACCGGCTTGAGCCGCGACAGCTCCGCCCAGCTCATCACGCCGGGATTCAGATGCGGCAGCAGGCCGGTCTCCTCCAGTACGCGAATCGCCATGGCGCGCACGTAATCCAGGGTGGAGTCGTAGCCGCGCTCGTCGAGCCACTTCCGCGCCTCTGGCCAGCGCTCCTCCGGGCGGTCACCCAGGGTGAAAAGCGCTTCCTTGCAACCGAGTTCGGCGCCCTGCCGGGCGACCTCGAGAATCTCGTCCGGCTCCATGTACATGCCCTTGCCCTGCGCGCGCAGCTTGCCGGGCACGGTGACGAAGGTGCAGTAGTGGCAGCGGTCGCGACACAGATGCGTGATGGGGATGAAAACCTTGCGGGAGTAGGTGATCGGCAGCACCTCACCGGCATAGCCGGACTCCCGCAGCCCGGCATCCCGCACCCGCGCGGCCGACGCGCACAGATCCTCCAGATCGGCGCCGCGCGCGTGCAACAGCACCACGGCCTCGTCGAGATTCAGGGTCGCACCGTCGCGAGCCCGGCGCAGCGCGCGGCGCATCGCGGAATCGGTGGGCACGGCAGTATCGGTGCGCACAGCGGAACCATCGGGCATGGCGGAACCCGTGGGCGCAGCCGAACTGCTGGTGCGCCTCGGCGGCAGGCTCGGGTTCGATAGATCCGTCACGGTCTCGATCATGCGCCATCCATCCGGCTGTTCCGACTCGGGTGCCATGGAACGAGCCAACCTGCCGCCCACGTCCGGTATTCCGAGTTGATTATTCGCATCCTCGAGTTCATCTATTCAAATCTCGGTTCCGATGAAATAGCCTCGCGGGCGTCCACTTCGCAGAAGAAGAGGGAGACCTTCGTGCTCGCGAAAATCCGCCGCGCCGCTGTCGTCGCCGGCCTGGGCGCCGCTGCCCTGCTGACCATCGCCACCGGCGCCGCCTCCGCATTCGGACCGGTGCCGCCCGCCAATCCGTACCTGGGACCGGTGGGCACCGCGACCATGCACGGCGACGCCGAGGCCTCCGACACCACGCCACTGCCCGGCGTCGGCACCGGCGGCGTCAACGCGGACTTCCACGAGGAGGGCGCGGCCTGCCCGACGATCCTGCAGGGCGCGGACGGCTTCCCGCAGGCGCTGTGCACGAAGATCACCGACCGCGCGCCGGAAGTGCTGCTGCTGGATCCGAACAACGGCAACACCCTCGCGCACCTCGACCTGACCAAGGGCAGCCTGCTCGGCGGGGTCTACGCCTACCTGGACAACCACGACCAGATGGTCACCGTGGACGGCTCGGGCAGCCTGCTACGGATCGGGCACCAGCGCGGCTCCGACGGCTCCTGGTCACTGTCGATCGCCTCGAAAACCGATGTGACACAGGCGGTCACCGGACACTGCGGCGGCGGCACCTGCGACGCGGTCAGTTCGGTGTCCCCCGACTACCAGGGCCGGGTGTGGTTCGCCACCGACAGCGCCGCGGCCGGATTCGTCAACACCGACGGCACCGCGCATTCGATCGTGCTCGCGCCCGGCGAGAACGTGGCCAACAGCATCGCCACCGCGCCCCAGGGCATGGCCGTGGCCACCGACCACGCGCTGTACCTGCTGAACGTGGACGGCAGCGGCAACCCGCAGATCGTGTGGCGGCAGGCCTACGACCGCGGTCCGGCCCGCAAGCCCGGCCAATTGAGCTGGGGCACCGGCGCGACGCCGACCTTCTTCGGACCCGGCGACGGCACCGAATACCTGGCCATCACCGACAACGCGGCCACCAAGGAGAACCTGCTCGTCTTCGACACCGCCACCGGCCGGCCGGTGTGCTCGGTGCCCGCCATCGACGGCACCGAGAACTCCCCCATCGGCTCGGGCAACAGCGTGTTCGTGGCCAGCACCTACGGCTACCCCTACCCGGCGCTGCCGCCCAACGCCGGCACCAGTCAGCCCGCGAGCGCACCGATCTCGGGCGGCATGACCCGCATCGATGTCACCGGTTCCGGCTGCACCGTGGTCTGGACCAACACCGTGCCCTCCTCGGCGGTGCCGCGACTGTCGGTGGCGGACGGCAAGATCTACACCTTCACCCGGCACTCCCTGCTCGGCAGCGGCAGCGGCGCCCTCGGCAGTGGCAGCAGCAGCGGCCTGGGCAGCGGCAGCGCGGGGGTGACCGACAACTACAGCTTCGCGGTGATCGACGCCGATACCGGCAAGGTCGACACCGAGCAGTTCGTCGGCGCGACCACCGTGAACGACACCCTGGAAATGGTCGGCACCATCGCTCCCGGCCGAATCCAATATCAGGGCACCACGACGGGGCTGTTCCGCATTACGCCCAAGTAGCGGAGCCACGCCGCGGCGGAAAACCGGGCGTCCGGTCCGATCCGGTAACAACCGCCTCCGCGGCCGGATTCATGCAAGCATGGGCAGCATGTCCCAGCCCCTCGCTCCCGGCGGCATCCTGGCCGACCCGTCGCGGCGTCCCAGCCCACGCGCCAAACTGCTGTGGGCGCTGAGCGCCGCGCTGTCGTGGGTGGTGCCGATCCTCGGAGTGGGGGTCTGGGCGCTGTTCGACACACACCGGCGCGGCCTGCAGGCGCTGGTGTTCGGAATCGTGCTGCTGGCAGCGATATTCAGCATCGTGGCCATCCCGCTGTGGCGCTACGCCGTGCACCGCTGGGAGATCACCGACGAGGCCGTCTACACCCGGACCGGCTGGTTCACCCAGGAGAGCCGGGTCGCGCCCATCACCCGCGTGCAGACCGTGGACACCTACCGCGGACCGCTGGAGCGGCTGCTCGGACTGGCCACCGTCACCGTCACCACCGCCTCCTCGGCCGGGGCCGTGCACATCAGCGCGCTCGCCCTGGCCGACGCGCGTGACACCGTCGCCCAGCTCACCGCCATCGCCGCACAGCACCGGGGGGACGCCACATGACCCAGCCGCCACCGCCGGATCCGGAGGTGTTCCCGGATTCCTATCCGACGGAAGTGCTGTCACCGATCACCGCGGGATCGGGGCCGGGGACGCCCCTCGGCCCGGACGCCGAGAACTGGCAGCGGCTCGACAAGCGCATGCTGCTGGTCCACCCGGTCACCGAGCTCATCCGCTTCATCCCGGTGCTGATCGCCACGCTGGTGGCGGGCGCGAGCCGGGACAATCCCGGGTGGAGCCTGGCCGTGGTGGCGATCATCGTCGGCTTCGCGCTCACCCGCTGGTTCACCACCACCTATCGCATCACCCCCGACAATGTGGAGCTGCGCACCGGACTGATTCAGCGCAAACGACTTTCGGTGCCGCGCAACCGGGTCCGATCGGTCGATGTGCAGGCCGATCTGCTGCACCGGGTGCTCGGATTGGCGGTGCTGTCCATCGGCACCGGGCAGCATGCGGAAAAGCGGGAACAGTTCAAACTGGACTCGCTGGATGCCAAACTGGTGCCGGAACTGCGGCTCGCGCTGCTGGCACACACCCGGTCGGGCGCGGAATCCATTGATGCCCGGACAGTTACGACCGAAGGGGAAGCACCGGACGCGACGCCCGGACACCCCGTCGTGGAAATCGCACACTGGCAACCGGATTGGGTGCGGTACGCGCCACTCTCGTTGACCGGCTTCGCAATCATCGCGCCGGTTGTCGGTCTGGCGTTCCAGTACGGGTTCGCCCAGCTCTTCCTGAGATCCGGAACGGTCCAGGATGTCGGGCACCGCAGCGCGACCGTCATCGCGGGGGTGATCGCGCTGCTCGTCGTGATCCTGGTCGTGGTGGTCAGCCTCGCCGCCTGCGCGCGCTACCTCATGACCTGGTTCGGCCTGAAGGTACTGGACGACGGGAAGACCCTGACCGTCCGGCACGGGCTGTTCACCACCCGTCAGACCACCCTCGACCTGGCCCGCCTGCGCGGCGCGACCGTCAACGAGCCCCTGCTGCTGCGCCTGGCCGGAGCCGCCGAACTCGAAGCCATCATGACCGGCACCAGCCCGCGGCAGAAGATCCTGCCGCAGGCTCCCCGCACCGCCGTGCACCGCACCCTCGCCCATCTGCTGGGCACCTCCGCCGTTCCGGCCGAAGCCACCCTGCCGGTACCCCCACTGGTGACCGTGCCGCTGGTCCCCCACGGCCCGGCCGCCCACCGCCGCCGCTACACCCGCACCCTGAGTCCGCTCGCGGCCATCGCGGCGCTGCTGCTCGTCATTTCCCTTGCGGGCGGCCACATCCCGCTCTGGATGTGGATCACACTCGCCATCGCCACCCCCATCGCCGCCGCCCTCGCCCGGGACCGCTACCGCGGCCTCGGCCACGCCGTGCTCCCCGCCGCCGACGGCAAACCGGCCTGGCTCATCACCCGCAGCGGCTGCCTGGACCGCGACCGCGACTGCCTGGAGGCCCCCGGCGTCATCGGCTGGACCGTCCGCCAGACCCTGTTCCAGCGTCGCGCCGGCGTGGCCACGGTCGTGGCCGCCTCCGCCGCGGGCAAGAAGCGCTACCGCGTCATCGACCTGCCGATCGACCAGGCGTGGTCCCTGATCGGCGCGGTCACCCCCGGACAGCTGGGCACCCCCGCCGGGCGGTGACCGAACGGCGCGGCGGCGGATCGAATGCTCCACCGCCGAGCCGGAATTCAGCACGATCAGCCGAGCACCGGGTAGTTCGAGCGAATCACGTTCTGCGGGTCTCGCTCACGCTTGATCGTGCGCAGGCGGTCCAGGGTCGCCGCGTCGAAGGCCGCGGCGGCCGACTCACCGGGGGCCAGGAAGGTGAACGGCTTCTTGCCCGTCACCAGCGCGCCGAACTCCGCCACCAGCGCATTTGTCCTGGCGTGCACCGCCTCTCGCAGGTGGGGCAGACCGAGGCCGAGGGTGGAGACGAGGTAGCGGTCCGAGAGCGCACCGCGCGCACCCGCGGCCGGGCGGGCCAGCGCGCCGCCCAGATGGCGGACCTGAACGCTGACCAGCGGTGCGACGGATTCGCCGAGAATGATCTTCTCCGCCGCCGGGGACAGGTCGTCGAGGAGTTCGCCGCGGGTGATGGCCGGGCTGGGATCGACCGGCTCCTGGGTGATGTCGCCGAGCTCGGCCAGCGACCGGGCGGCCCGCGTATCGGTGAGCGCGCCGCCGATCCGATCCAGCGCGGACACCAGGGTCCGGCCCTGCTCCGGATCGCCCAGATAGGCGAGGTCCACGCCCACCATCTCCGGCGCCTGCGGGAACTGGAAACGGTTGAACCACACCGACAACTCATCGGGGGCTCGAGAAGTCAACTCGCGGAAGGCTTCCCACACCTCGGGCAGCCGATCGGCGGTCCAGGTGATGCGGCCGCCGTACAGCCCCGGCGCCGGGAAGAGTTCGAACTCGAGGCCCGTCACCACGGCGAAATCGCCACCGCCACCGGACAATGCCCAGAACAGATCCGGATCACTGTCCGCGGTCACCCGGGCCGGGCGGCCCTCGGCGTCCACGATCTCGAAGGCGCGCACCGCATTCGACGCCCAGCCGTACTTACGGCCGAACCAGCTCTTGCCGCCGCCCAGCGTGTAACCCGTCACGCCGACCACCGGATTGCTGCCGGCGAGCCCGGTCAGACCGTGCGCCGCCGCAGCCGCCTGCACCCGCCCCCACCGCACGCCCGCACCGACCCGGGCCACCCGCCCGACCGGATCGATCTCGAGCCGGTTCAGCGCGCCGGTGCGCAGCAGGATCGCGGTATCGATGCCGCCCGCCGCGCCGTGCCCGGTCGGCTGGGTCACCACCGGACGGCCCGCGGCACCCGCGTAGCGGACCACGGCCGCCACCTCCGCGGCGTCGGCGACCTCGGCGACCGCCGCCACCGGCTGCGTCACGGCCAGGCTCCACGGCTGCGCGGCCTGCTCGAAGTCCGCGTCACCGGACTCCAGGACGCGGCCCCGGACAGCATTGCGCAGTTCGTCGAATCCCATCGTCTTCCCTCGTTCCTGATCGTGATTGCGATTCACGAGGGGGACGAGACAGGGCGCCGAAGTGTGACAGCGCGGAGGAAAAGGGTCGAAAAACCGCAGGACGGCCCAGTCAGGCTCCGGTCCGGGCCAGGCGGACGGTCGCCCGGTAGTAGAGGTACATGCCCGCGGGCAGCAGACCGCAGATGAGCAGCAGCATGGTCGGCCAGTCACCCATGAGCAGGGCGTACCCGCTGGGACTGAAACCCGCGCAGATCAGGAAACCCAGGACCCACACCAGAATCGGCAGGGCCATCACCCCGATCCGCTTGGTGATCACACCCATGCCCATCACCAGCAGCACGTTCACCACCGCGGCGGCCAGGGCCGTGAGCGGCACCGCGATCGCGCCGTCGGTCATGCTCGAGGCCAGGGTGCCCGCGGCCAGCACCGGCGTCGGCTCCGGGATGTGGGCCCGGCCGGCGTAGATCGGCAGGAACAGCACCTCGAACCCGAGCGTGATCACCGCGTCGGCCAGCAGCAGCGTGCCGATCAACGCGGTCAGCACCCCGCGCGCCGGTCCCGCCGCCATCACCGCATCGCCCGTCCGGGCACCGACGGCCGCCGTCACGGCACCGGCGGGAATCCGAGCAGCGTCAGCAGCTGACTCTGCATGTCCACGAAGCCGTAGAGCACCGAGAGGTACAGCTCGTGCTGCCACTCGAAGTAGGGGCGCTGGCTCTCGACGAACGCCGCGATCGCGTTCTGCAGGTCCCAGTTGTACATAGCCTCAGTCTCTCATTCCAGGCCACCGAGAAGATCATGTTCGCGGCCGTCGGGGCCCAGCGGGCCGCGCTCGCCACGCACCAGAATGTAATGCTCCTCCGGCAGCACCGGCTGGGCGACATCGTTCGACAGCGCGAACTCCCGGCCCGAGGGGGCCACCGTCACCTGGGTCGCGTGCGCCCGCAGGGCCGCGCGCTTGGCCGCCAGCACATCCGAGACATCCACCGCGGTGGTCACGGATTCCGCTGGCACACAGGCCAATTCGCCCGCGTACGGCAGCCGCCAGCCGCGCGGCAGCGCACCCGGCAGCTGATCCACCGTGCGGCGCTTCAACGACTCGGTGTGCATGGCCAGCACGGTACGGTCGGTGACCGTCCAGTACACCTTCGGGACCGTCCAGCCCCAGTCCGAGGCGGCGTCGACGGCCGCCATGGTGATCTGGTGCGCGCGAACGTGATCCGGATGCCCGTAGCCGCCGAGCGGGTCGTAGCCGATCACCACGCGCGGGCGCAGCTCCAGGATCACCTGCACCAGCGCGTCGGTCGCGGCGGTGCCGGAGTTCACGAACGCGCGGGGATTGCGCGCCGACGGCGTCCCGGCCATGCCGGAATCCCGCCAGCGGCCCGCGCCGCCCAGGAAATGCGGCACCCCGGCATCCAATTCGGCCAGCGCCCTGGTCAATTCGAGAATGCGGTAACCGCCCAGCTGATCGGCCTGCCCGGCCACCAGATGCGCGTAATCGTCGCCGATGACCTCGCCCTCTTCGCCGAGCGTGCAGGTCACCACGGTGACCGGGATGCCGCGCTTGCGATAGTGGGCGATGGTGCCGCCGGTGGTGATGGACTCGTCGTCCGGATGCGCGTGCACCAGCAGCAGACCGTGCCGGGAAGCATCGAGAGGATTCACGGCAGCCTCCGCCAGTTGGCGGCATCACCGAAGATGCCGGTCTGAATGGCGCCGCTCAGCGAGGCCCCGTCCACCCGCGGGCCCGCCGCGGCGACCTGGGTGTCCTGCACGATGGGCAGCACCGTCGCCAGTTCCCACAGCTTGGGCTCGGTCTCGCCGATCACCTTGCCCACATCGATGCCGCGCAGGGCCGCGTCGATGGCGGGCTGCAGGGTCGGATCGCACACGCCGGACACATTCGACGGGGACTTCTTCGCCCCGTCCGCGACGGTGGTGTCCGCGGTGTCACCGGGCGGCGCCACCGGCGTGCACCCGTACCGCGACGCCAGCACCGTGGCCGGATCCTCACCGGTGCGTTCCCAGCCGACCACGGCGTCGACCCCGACGTCGGTCAGCTCCTTGCCGTACAGCTGCGAGGCCGTGACACTGCGCACGACGACATCGATTCCGGCGCTGCGCAATTGGTCGGCGGCGGTATTGGCCACCGCCAGCGTGGTGGTGTCGCCGTCCACCGCGCCGATCCGCACCGTCAGCGATTTACCGTTCTTGGCCAGCGACCGCGGCTGCGGGGCGGGCGAGGTCGCCGACTGCGTGGCCGGCGTCTCCGCGGCCCGCGCGAATCCGGCCTCGGCCAGCAGCCCGAACGCCTCCTCCTGGCTCAGGCGCGGCGGCTGGGTCGCGACATAACCCGGATCCGAGGGCGAAAGTACTTGCGCCCGAGCCGGTTCCACCCAGCTGCCGGTCTGCGCGCCGACCGTGGCCAGCAGCACCGGATCCAGCAGCGCCAGCACCGCGCGCCGCACCCGGATATCGGCCAGATCGCCGCTGCGGCCGTTGAGCGCCAGCTGCATCTCCCGCGACTGCGGCATGGTGGCCGTGCGCACCGACGGAATCGCCGCCAGCTGCGCCTGCAACGCCACACCACCGTGCACCAGCGCCATCTGCGCGTCCCCGACCCGCAGCGACTCCGCCACCTGCGCGGGAGTTCCGCCGCGCCGCAACAGAATCTGATCCGGCACCGCGGGCTGACCCCAGTACCGGTCGTTGCGTTCCAGCAGGATCTCCTCGCGGCCGCGGTCGGCCTGCTTGATCCGGAACTGGCCGCCCGAGATCCGGATGGTGTCGATCAACCCCTGCTCGAAACCCGAGTCCTTGACCAGATGCTGGGGCAGCAGATCCGAGAACAGCTGCCGCCAGGCGGGATACGGCTGCGTCATGGTGACCGTCACCGTCTTGCCGCCCGCCGACGAACTGACATCCGAGATCAGCCGATAGCCCGCGGGATCCACCGTGCCCGGCTGCGTGATCATCTGCTGCCAGAGGTATTTGAAGTCCTCGGCCGCGATGGGTGCGCCGTCGGACCAGGACGCCTCGTTCTTGAGCTGGTAGGTGATGGTGAACGGCTCCTGCGCCGTCACATCCGCCGACACCATGAGCGCCGGATCCAGTATCCAGTCCGTGCCGCCCGGCACCCCCGGCGTCGGACCTGGACGGAACGGGCTCGGCAACACCATCGACGCGACCGCCGCCGTCGCCGGCGACTGCTGCGACCGCAGATGCGGATTGAACCCGATCCCGATGTCGTCGACCCCGACCACGACGGAGTTCTTCCCCGGCTTGGCCGGCTGCGTCTTCGGACTGTCGGTGGATTCGATGGGCGGAGGCGGATTCGCGGTGCACCCGGTCGCGACCGCCAACAGGGTCGCCACCATCAACAGCACCGCGCGCCACGATGCGCGCATCCGGGCCCCCGTTCTCACGTTCGGCACTCTACTGGATCCACCTTCCACGGCCCGACGACCAACGCCGCCGCTGGTAGTCGTGCCCCGAACTCAATCGCAGAACCCCGGTCCCACCCCGTGTGAGCACCGTTGTGCACGACACCCGCCCAAAGGTTCGCGGCCCGCCCCGGTCTGGACTGACCGGAGCGGGGGAGCGAAGCGGAGGAGCGGAGGGAGGGAAGACCGGGGTAACAGGGCCGCGAACTGCCGGAGCGAAGCGGAGGCTAGTTGGACACAGCCTTGTCGCGGGCCTTGCGGCGCGAGATCTCACGCTGGCGGTCGTTGGCATTCAGGGTGACCTTGCGGACCCGCACGATCTCCGGGGTGACCTCGACACACTCGTCGTCGGTGCAGAACTCCATCGCGCTCTCGAGATCCAGCTGCAGCGGCTTGGCCAGCGTCTCGAGCACGTCACCGGTAGCGGACCGCATATTGGTCAGCTTCTTCTCGCGGGTGACGTTGATGTCGAGGTCCTCGGCACGCGGGTTGATGCCGACCACGTGGCCCTCGTAGGTGTCGGCGCCCGGCTCCACGAAGAACTGGCCACGGTCGGCCAGCTGGATCATGGCGAACGGGGTGACCGAACCATTGCGGTCGGAGACCAGCGAACCGGTGTGGCGGGCGCGGATCTCACCGGCCCACGGCGCGTAGCCGTCGAACACGGCATTGGCGATACCGGTGCCGCGGGTCTCGGTGAGGAAGTCGGTGCGGAAACCGATCAGGCCACGCGACGGGACGATGAACTCCATGCGCACCCACCCGGCCGAGTGGTTGCTCATCTGGACCATCTTGCCCTTGCGGGCGGCCAGCAGCTGGGTGACCGCGCCCAGGTACTCGTCCGGGCAGTCGATGGTCAGCTCTTCGAAGGGCTCGTGCACCTTGCCGTCGACGGTCTTGGTGACCACCTGCGGCTTGCCGACGGTCAGCTCGAAGCCCTCGCGGCGCATCTGCTCGACCAGGATGGCCAGCGCGAGCTCACCACGGCCCTGCACCTCCCAGGCGTCCGGGCGGCCGATGTCGAGCACCCGCAGCGACACGTTGCCGACCAGCTCCTGGTCCAGGCGCGACTTCACCATGCGGGCGGTCAGCTTGTGGCCCTGCACCCGGCCGACCAGCGGCGAGGTGTTGGTGCCGATGGTCACCGAGATGGCCGGCTCGTCGACGGTGATCCGCGGCAGCGCGACCGGGTTGTCGACGTCGGCGAGGGTGTCGCCGATCATGATGTCCGGAATGCCCGCGATGGCGACGATGTCACCGGCCACGGCCTCCTCGCCGGGCTGACGCTCGACGCCGATGGTCTTGAGCAGCTCGGTGATCTTGACGGTCTTGACGCCGTCACCGTGCATCCACGCGACGTTCTGGCCCTTCTTCAGGGTGCCGTTGTGGATGCGCACCAGGCCGATTCGGCCCAGGAACGGGGAGGCGTCGAGGTTGGTGACGTGCGCCTGCAGGGTGGCCTTCGGGTCGCCCTTGGGGGCGGGCACGTACTTCATGAGGACCTCGAACAGCTCGTCGAGGTTCTCCGCGGCCGGCACCTGGCCATTGTCGGGGCGGCTGGTGGACGCCACGCCCGCGCGGCCGGAGGCGTAGAGCACCGGCAGGTCGAGGGCCAGTTCCGCGGCCTCGGAGGCCTCGTCGTCGAGGTCGGAGGCCAGGTCCAGCAGCAGGTCGTGGGATTCCTCGACGACCTCCTCGATGCGGGCGTCCGGGCGGTCGGTCTTGTTGACGACCAGGATCACCGGCAGCGAGGCCGCGAGGGCCTTGCGCAGCACGAAGCGGGTCTGCGGCAGCGGACCCTCGGACGCGTCGACGAGCAGCACGACGCCGTCCACCATGGACAGGCCGCGCTCCACCTCACCACCGAAGTCGGCGTGGCCGGGGGTGTCGATGACATTGATGACGGTGACCGATCCGTCGGCGTTATGCCGGTGAACAGCGGTGTTCTTGGCGAGAATGGTGATGCCCTTCTCGCGCTCGAGGTCACCGGAGTCCATCACTCGGTCGACGAGTTCGGCGCGTTCGGCGAACGCACCGGATTGCCGGAGCATGGCGTCGACCAGTGTTGTCTTGCCGTGGTCGACGTGCGCCACGATGGCGACGTTTCGGAACTCGACAGACGACACGTTTGATTCCTCCTGGTGAAAAAGTCTGTTGCCGACCCGGATGGGTCTCATGCGTGGGGCTGCCTACGACGAGAACATGGCGAACTCCACCGGGCATGCGGCGAGCTACAGACTACCGGGCGCATCAGGTCACATGGTCAATGGGCGGAGGTTAGGTTAAGCTAACCAACCATGGGCAAGGTGAAGGCCAAACACGTATCCGGTCTGAAGCCGAAGAAGAAATGCTGCCGCAAGAAGACGCGATGCCTGAAATGCCCTGTTGTGATTACGCGGATGAAGAAGGCCGAAGCCGCAGGCTGCTGCGGCAAGGAACTCAAGAAGTGCCTGAAACTCGCGCGGGCAGCCTGAATCCGGAGTAAACCGGAGTCATGAGTCCTGCGCTGCTCTCCGACGACGACATCGCCAAGGCCCTCACCGAACTGCCCGAATGGACCCATGAGGGCAACAGCATCACGCGCACCATCCAGGCCCCCTCGTTCATCGCCGGCATCGAACTGGTGCGCCGGGTGGCCGCCGCGGCCGAGGCCGCCGACCACCATCCCGATATCGATATCCGCTGGCGGCGGGTCACTTTCACGCTGTCCACCCACGCCGCGGGCGGTCTCACGAAACGCGATATGGCTCTCGCTCACGAGATCGATCAACTGCACGCCCAGAGCTGAGCCGCCCGGCCCGGATCATCCACGCATAGAGGGCCAGCACCCCGATCGCGTTCGCCGCGCCCAGCCAGGCCAGATAACCCGGACGCGATATATCCCACATCGACTTCTGCAGGGTTCCCAGCATCCAGGGCACCCCGATCACTGTCGTGAACAGCCAGTAGGCGGCCATCAGGCGCGCACCGGCGGCCTCGCGCAGCGGACCGTGGAGCAGCCACAGAATCAGCGGGACCAGGCAGACCCAGTGGTGTGACCAGGCGATCGGCGACGCCATCAAACCGAACAGCTGCACGACGATCAGCGTGCCCAGCCGATCGTCGGAACGCAGTGCGCGCCAGGCGAAGAACGCGAGCACGGCCGTCACCAGCACGGATGTCTTCCACAGCAGCCCGGACCCGATGTCGTGGCCGGCCAGGCGGCTGAGCGCCCCGCGCAGCGACTGATTGATCACCGAACCGACCGGCCCGATGCGGCCCGGGTCGCCGACCAGTTCCCCGAAGTACCTCCTGGTCTCCCCCGGCGTGAGCAGGAAGGTCAGGCCGATGGTCCCGGCGAAGGCCACCGCCGACCAGATCACCGCGAGCCACTGCCGGCGGGCCACGAAATACAGTCCGGTCACCGCCGGGGTCAGCTTGACTCCGGCACCCAGGCCGATCAACGCACCCGACACCCACCATCGGGCACTGCGCGCCGCGGCCATGGCGAGCAGCACCAGGAACACATTGACCTGGCCGTAGTCGAGGGTGGACCGCACCGGTTCCAGCCACATGCCGCCCGCGGTCCACGCCACCGCGGTGGTGCGCCAGGACTGGTCGTGCATGGCCTCCCGGCCCACGATCATCTCCAGCGAGATCCACACGATGCCGAACAGCGCCGCCGCCGTGGCCAGCAGCCAGCCGACGGCCACCACGTCGAAGGGCAGGAAATGCAGCGGATACAGAACGAGCGCCGCGAACGGTGGATAGGTGAACGGCAGCGGAAATTGTGGTGACCGACTGGAATCGGTCCAGTCGTAGAGGTTCCCGCGGAACAGATTCGCGGCCCCTTCGACATACACGTGCAGGTCCACGAGGATCAGATTGCTGGGCCAGAACAGCGCCCACAGCAGGCGGACCAGCACCGAGATGCCGAGGGCGGCGGCGGCCAGGCGGAAACGTCGATTCACGGCACGGACTTTCGGTCGGGTGGATCACCGACCGGAATTCACGGCTGGCGAGCAGGCCTTTTCAGCGCTCGCTGAGCGTAACCGGACCAACGATTATCCCGCGCACCCCAAATATTAAGGGCACCACCGACATTCGAGGCGCCCGAGATATTCGGGACGCGGATCTCGCGCTGAAAATCTCACCTCACCGGTCGGACAGCTCTTGCGCACGAGGTCGATCGACCGGATGCCCGGGGCTGAGCCGACCCGCCCGGATGATCCAGGCATAGAGCGCCAGCACGCCGAGCACGTCCACCGCGCCCACCCAGGACAGGATGCCCGGACGCGAGATGGTCCAGATCGAATCCTGGAAGAAGCCCAGCACCCAGGGCACGCCGATCAGCGTCACCACCAGCCAGTAACCGGCCAGCACCCGGGCGCCCGCCGCCTGCCGCAGCGGGCCGTAGCACAGCCACAGGATGACCGGCAGGAGCCAGATCCAGTGGTGCGACCAGGAGATCGGCGACACCATCAACCCGAACAGCTGCACGATGATCAGCGTGCCCAGCCGATCGTCGGAATCCAGTGCGCGCCAAGCGAAGAACGCGAGCACGGCCGTCACCAGCGCGGCCGCGATCCACACCGGCCCGGACACCACGTCGTGGCCGAGCAGCCGGCTGAGCGCGCCGCGCAGCGACTGATTGGTCGCCGATCCGACCGGCCCGATGCGATGCGCGTCGCCGAGCAATTCGCGGAAGTACTTGTTGGTCTCACCGGGGGCGAACAGATAGGTCAGCAGAATGGTCCCGAAGAAGACCAGCGCCGACCAGGTCGCCGTGAACCAGCGTTTGCGGGCCGCGAAATACAGCCCGGTGACGGCCGGGGTCAGCTTGATGCCGGCGGCCACGCCGACCAGCGTGCCCGACACCCACCAGCGCGCGCTGCGGACCGCGACCATGGCGAGCAGCACCAGGAACACATTGACCTGGCCGTAGTCGAAGGTCGAGCGCACCGGCTCCAGCCACATGCCGATCGCCGTCCACGCCACCGTGGCGGTGCGCCAGGACCGCTCACGCATGGCCTCGCGGCCGACCATCATCTCCAGCGCCAACCACACCACGCCGAACAGCGCCGCCACCGTGGCGAGCAGCCATCCGATGGCTACCACCCCGAAGGGCAGGAAATGCAGCGGATAGAACACCAGCGCCGCGAACGGCGGATAGGTGAACGGCAGCGGAAAGTCCGGCGTCTTACTGGAATCGGTGTAGTCGTAGAGATTTCCGCCGAACAGATTCGCGGAGCCGTCCACATAGACGTGCAGGTCCACGAAGTTCATGCCATTGGGCAGGAACAGGACCCACGCGAGCCGGGCCAGCACCGAAATACCCAGTGCCGCGGCGGCCATATGGAAGTGTCGATTCACGGCACTGTCTTTCAGCTCGGGCGGGTCACCGGCCGAGTGCACGGCTGGCGAATGCGGCTTGCGGGCCTCGCGAATGCGGCGTTGCGGTGGCCCCGGCAAGCGTAGTCGCCCAGCAGAATGTTCCGTGCAGCGCGGACCCTCCGCTGTAACATTTACATCACCGACCCCATCTGTAACAGGCACTCTGGTGTCCCGTTCGATAGCGTCAGCTGATCGAGTTCGCCAAGATCACACCGCGGCTGTACAACACGGCAGCCCGGTCCCTAGAGTGGCGCGGAGCGATGGCTCCATCGCTGCTAGATGTCCCTGAAGGTAAGGACGGCTACACCAGTGCTTCGCACCCGAGGATCGCGGTTCGCAATGTCCGCATTGGCCCTGGCGGCCTGCGCCACCGTCGCCGTGCCGACGGCCTACGCGAACCCCGCGCCGGCACCCAAGAGCGCGTCGATTCCGATGATCCCCGAAGGGGTTCCGGTCGACGCGCTGGCCTCGCTGGTCCCCGCCATCATCGGCGCGGCCACCGGTCCCGCCGATATCGCGGACGCGGGCCCCAAGAACGCCATTCTCGCCCAGGCCAAGCAGCTACTGGAGAGCAGCAACCTGCCGGCGCAGGTGAAGACCACGCTGCTCGCCGTCATCACGTTCCTCGACGGCAGTGGCGGTGGCGGCCCGGACATCCCGAAGGATGGCCCGGTCATCTCGCAGTTCCTGTGGCCGACCATCGGCAAGGGCTGCATCTCCCCCTCCGCCGACTCGGTGGGCACCGCGCTGGCCGTCGGCGGTCCGGCGCAGCTGCCCCCGCCCGGCCCGGCGCAGGGCCAGGCCGGTTTCGTGTTCACCGCGCTGGGCACCAAGCAGCCCACCGATGTGCAGCCCGCCCCGATGACGGTGCAGTGGCTGAACCTCGACACGCGCGCCACCGCCACCCAGAACCTGACCAATGACGCGCACATCAACCCGGACGGCCCGGCCACCCTGTCGGCCATCGCCAACACCGGTTCCGGTCGCGTGGTCGCCATCGTCTCGGGTTCGCTGACGACTCAGGCCGATCCGGAGTCACAGCCGATCACCTGCTCGTTCCTGCCGACCATCGGATTCTTCACAGTCGCCTAGCCGACACCCCGAGGTAGCCGAGAATTTCGCCCCCGTTCTCCTCCGTAACTACGCGGAAGGGACGGGGGCGAAATCGTTTGCACGGCCGGTTTCCTGTGGTAGACCGACATCTATGGCCGCTGTGACCAACCCCGTTCGGGGACTGCATTCGCGCCGGTCGATCCTCTCGATCCGTTCCGAGGGATCGATCCTGTCGATCGGCTCGGCCTATTCGATCCTGTCCATCGGCAGCGTGGGCTCGGTGCTGTCGATCGGGTCGGTGGGCTCGTTCGGCTCTCTCATCTCCTCGGCTTCCTTCGGCAGCCTCGGCTCCGCATTCTCGGCGCTGTCCCGCTGGTCCCTGTTCTCCTGGAACGGGAACGGTGAGGTCTTCGCCGACGGCAGCGGCGAGGACGAACACACCGATCCCCACCTCATGCTCCGGGTCGTCCCCGAGGAGCCGGACCTGGCGACCGACCCGACCTGCCACTGCCAGACCTGACTACCACCATTGGCCATACTGCGGGGCCAGTACGGCATTGACGTCCACGGAGACGCCGTCGACCTCGCGCTTGTCGATCTCGAACTGGTGCAGGGTGGCGGCGGGATTGACGTAGCCCTTCGGGGTGCCCCAATTGTGTTGCCAGAAGAACGAGCACAGTCCCGCGTCCCGAATGTTGTCGATGGTCGGCGAGTTCGCGTAGACGCCGGTGCGGCCGTGCCCGATGACGGTCTCCCAGCCGCGCAGGTACGGCTCGATGAACTGCTCGAAATCGTCGTCGCCGGGGTTGTCGTCGATGGAGGCGTAGATGGGCGCGGCGTCGGGCCCGCCCGCGGCCTTGTGCAGGATCAATCCCCGTGCGGCGTGCTGCAATCCGGCCGCGTAACCGCCGCGCCAGTCGGCGGTCGGGCCCTTGCCGAACTGGTAGCAGGAGACCACCGACAGGCCCGCGGCGCGCAGGGCGTCGACCTCGCGGGCGAGCAGCGGTTTGCCCGCCATCCATTCGGCGCCGGGCCGCCGGTCGGAAACGTAGCGGATGACGCCGATATGGCCGTCGTCGCTGATGGATTGGGCGGAGGGGACGCCGCCGGCGTAGTCGAGGAGGGTGCCGAGCTGTTGCCCGGCTGCCGCGGTGGCGGGTGGGAGGGTCAGTCCGGCGGTGATTCCGGCGGCGAGAGCCGTGGCCCCGGAGAGGAAGTTCCGTCGATTGACATGGGCAGGACGCATCACGGGCTCCTTCGCACACACTCGCTGGTCGAACATTCCAGTCGTGACGATTGGGAGACGGCGTCTCACCGGTGACCGGTTGGAACTACTTGCGGCGTGCCCGGCGCACCTTCCCCGATGAAAACAAGATCATCCGTGCGCCGGGAGCCCTGAACGTGCCCTCATTTCACCATATTCACATTGGAATCGCCAGGCTCATCGAGCACATCGGCACCATATGTCACATCGGGGCGAAACCGGGCAACGACCGGCCGATGGCTAACTAACAGCTATCGAATTGCCGCGGCCGGGGACCTCAGACCCGCGTCGAGTCCAACCGGGCGCCCACATTGATGGTCCGGCGCGACACGTCGGCCACCTCCGCGCGCACGACCTTCGCCACCTGGGCAGCGATCTGCTTGCGCATGCCGGCCAGCTTGCCCAGCGCGGCCGCTCGCCAGCCCTCAGCGGTCATCTCCAGATCGATGTCGCGGGCGCGCGGCGGTACGGCGTCGATGACGATCAGCAACGGCTCGGCGGCACGCGCGGTGAGGGCCACTGGCACCTGCACCTCGGCCCGATAGCGGTTGGTCTTGAGCACGTCCACGGAGATGTCCAGGCTCACCGGAATGGTGAGGTCGAAGCGGACCAGCGCCGGATCGTGGGAGTTCGCGTGTGCCTCGGCTGCCGCGGCCGCCGTCGCGGCCGATTCGGCCGCGGCATGGGGCAATTCGGCGATCCGCGGCTCGGGCACGGGCGTGACGGTGACCGGACCCGCGGCGGCGACCCTCGGTAGTCGCACACTGCCCTGCACCCAGACCTCGGCCTTGTTGCCCGGGCCGGTGCGCAGCGGGCCGACCTCGATGGGCTTGCCCGCCATCGATTCCACCACCTGGCGCACCCGCTCCGCGGTCACGATGCGCGCGAAGAACCGGCGGCCGAATTCGTCGTAGCCGATCCACTCGTGGGTAGGCCGCCCGCGGTAGGCCGAGCGGGTGCCGTCCATGATGGCCTGCACGTCGAAGGTGCGGCCGCGCTGCGAATCCGGGTCGGCCAGAATGCCATTGATGCGATTGGCGACCTCGCGCTGCACCAGTTTGGCGATGGGGTCCAGCAGCAGTTCCCAGGCGGTGCCGATGGCCTGCGCGCGCATGACGAAGCTGACGTCGCGCCCGGTGACCGGGGGAATGTCGATGACGATGAGCAGCGGATCGGCGGTGCGGGCGTGCATGCTGAGGTCGATCTCCACGACCGCCTCCAGCCGCAGCCGCTGCCCGCCGAGGGTGACGTCGACCCGCAGTTTCACCGGGAGCATGACGTCGAAGTGCACGTGCGGCCCACGCCGGATGACGGTGGGTTTGCCGATGCTGCCCTTGGCCACGAACCGGGCGAGCCCGGCGGGCCCGATTCCGAAGGGGCCGATGGTGATTCCGCGCCCGGCCACGCTGGAGACCGCTGATTCGATCCGGGTTTCCGTCACCGCCGCCGCCACGAAACGTTCGCCGAATTCGGCGTAATCGATCCAGGTCGGTTGGTCGGACGACGTCATCAGCTACTTTCGTCGGGCGGGGACCCCTGTCCTGCCGATGAGGGGGCAGCAGGACAGGGATCAATCGGCGACGCTGCCGGGCGCCGCCGAAACCCATCGTAAGCGGAAGATGCGCTCAGTAGTACACCCCGCCCCGCGTGTTTCCAGAATGTGGAATCAGCGTGTTCCCAATCGCCCGAAGCCGACCAGCCCCGATGTGCCGGACGCCCGGAATTTGTGGATGGCGACACCGCCGGATTCACCGGCCTCATTGCCGCCCACCGTGGTGATGGTATCCGAATCCACCGCGATAACGATATTCGTGTGCTGATGGAACACACTGGAATCCGAGTACATCACCACATCGCCGACCCGCGGTAGATATCCGTTGTTCGCCTGCTCGAAACGATGCTGTCCCCGGTAGTACTCCTCCAGGGTGTAGACGCCGGGAATCCGCCAGGATCCGGAATTCGGATTGCTCAACGGTTGACCGGCCGCGCGCATCACCCAGCTGACGAAGTCGGCGCACCAGGGTTCGGCAATGCCCTCGGAGTATTTGTCCCTACCGCTCTGTTCGTCGAATTGCTGTCGCAGAACATCGACCACCTGCGCCTGCCCGGGACTCAACCCGGCGGAATCGACCTGCGGAAAGTCGTGCAGCAGACGCCCGTCCATCTCCCGCGGGCCGTAGGACTCCTCGTGCCGGTGCTGTTGCCACCACCGCACGCCGAGCACTCCCCCGGCACTCAGCGCCGAAATCACCACCAGCGCAACGGCGCTCACCACCAGCCAGCGCCGCCCTCTGCGCTGCGGGCGCTCGAGCTCGACTGTCATTCGGTCCTCCCCCGTTCCGGCCGGCCGTCGGCCTTACCAATATGGACGTTCCACCCGGCCGCGGAGTTCCCTCAGGGGCGGTGGACCAGCCGGCTGCGGCCCATCGGTCCGAGGCGGCTGGGCTGCATGAGCCCGACGCCCTGGGGTGCGAGTTCGGCCAGCTCGGATTGCAGTCTGTCCTGCAGTTCCTCGGCGGCGGCGCGGTGACCGGCGGCCCGCTCGTGGTCGCCGAGGTAGGTGGCCAGCTCGGCGAGGATGCAATCCATGGGCCCGAGCACCGAGGCGCCGGTCTCCAGACCGCAGACGGTGCCCGAGTACGGCAGCAGTTGCTGGTAGACGCCGAGAGCCATGGCCGGATCCTCGAGGGCGATGGCGAGGCGGGCCTTCACTCCGGTGAAGGTGGACCAGAACTGCGGGGCCAGTGGAGGTGCGGCGGCCAGCACGCGACGGGCCTCCTCCGGGCGGCCCGAATGCACCAGGGCCAGTGCGTAACCGTGGATGAACAGCTCCGGTTTGAGAGCGGTGCGCTCGCGCAGATCGTTCAGGTAGACGGACATGTCGTTGCGCAGCCAGCCGATGGAGACGGCGATGCCGACGTGCAGCGCATTGCCGTCGCGGGTCGGTTCGGCCGCGCCCTCGCCGGAGTGCGCCACCAGGTCGTCCAGTTCGCCGGAGCCCTCACCGAGCAGGCGCAGCACCTCATCGGTATTGCCGCGCAACAGTTCCAGCACCATGCCGAAGGGCGCGATGGCGTCCAGCAGGTGCCGCAGCTGTCCGTCGGTGGCGTATTCGCCGGCCCGTCCGGCGTGTTCGGCGGCAGCCACCAGATCGGCGTCGGCCAGGGTGACGCGAAACAGCAGATAGTGTGCGAGCGCACGGAATTCGGTGAGTTCGGCCGCGGTGGACACCTCGAGCAGCCGGGTCGCATACCGTTCGAGGTCGTGGGCGCGCAGGAAGCCGCCCGCCGCGAAGGCCGCGAACGCCTGCGCGTTGAGCACCGTGCACAGCAGGTCCGGGTCGTCGAGCGGTTCGGCCAGGGCCATGGCCGAACCGGCCAGGATGCGGGCCGCCGAGGGTTCCTCGACAGCGCGATCGAAAACGGCGGTGACCTGCAACAGAATTCGCGTGCGCACCGGCAGCCCCGTATCGGCGCAGGCCAGGCGCAGCGGTTCGCGGATGCGCGGGTCCGGGGTGTGCCAGTCGTGCACCGACCAGATGAGCGGCGTCGGCCAGCAGGTGACGGCGTGCGCGAGCAGCTGCGTCCCGCCCGGCGATGACGCTGTGCCGCCGAGTGATTCGGCCAGATCGAGCGCCTGCTCGCGCGCCGCCCGCGCGGCGATGTGCTGCCCGTCGTAGGCCAGCGCCACCACCAGCTCGCAGCGCGCCTCGACCACCGCGAGCCGATCCGCGCGCGCGGCTCCCGCGCCGGTGTGCCCGGCCAGATCGTGCAGCGCGAGCACCGATCGCCACCGCCGCACGGCATCGGCCCGCATCCGCCGCTCCACACACCGCCGCGCCGCGGCGCGCACGTATGGCAGAGCCACCGTGGCGGTTTCGGCATCCGCCCCCAGCGCCGCGTGATGTGCCAGCGCGTCGATGTCCCGCCCGCGCGGTACGTATACCGCATCGTGCGCGGAACTTGTTCCGGCGTCGGCGAACTCGGGGATTCGGCCGCGGCCGGGCGGTGCCGCCGTGCCGGGGTCTGCGATGCCCGCGGCGTCCGGTTCCGTCTGTCCGGTCGACGAGTCGGTGGCCACCTCGTCGGCCCCGCGAAGGGCCGCGAGCGTCCGGTCGGTGTGACGCGCGGCCCTGGGCCATGGGGACCCGAGGAGCGCCGCGACCAGGTGATCGGCTCCCCACAGCGCGCTGAGCACTCGATTCCCCATGCCCGGAAGGTCTTCCGTCCCGGCCGGGGTGTCGGATCGTCCCGCGTCCTGGCCGGGCGCGACCGCCGCGCGGGTCGAGCCCGGCGCTGCCGGGCCCGGTTCCGGATCGCTGCGCAGGTATTCGAAGGCGGCCCAGTGCATTCGGGTGCGGCGCAGGGTGGGGAGGTCGTAGTAGACGGTTTCGCGGACCAGGGCGTGGTCGAAGGTGACGCGGCCGGCCCGGTCGGTGCGCAGCAGGCGCGCGGATTCGGCGGCGGCGATCAGGTCGATGACGGTGTCGGCGGGGCGGCCGGCGGAGGCGGCGAGGGTGGTGATGTCGCTGTCCTCGCCCCAGACCGAGAGGTGGCGCAGCAGGTCCACGACGTCGGCGGGGAGCTGGCCGATGCGCCGGCCCAGCAGGTCGCGCACGCTGTCGGGCAGGCCGTCGGTGGTGCCCTGGGTGGCAACGAGTTTGGCGAGTTCGCGCACGAACAGCGGGTTGCCGCCGGTGCGACGGCGTAGCAGTTCCACGGTGCGGTCGTCGGGGGCGGCGAGCCCGGCGGCGGCCGCGGCGCGACGGGTGCCCGCCATGTCGAGGCCGTCGAGTTCGAGGCGGTCGGCGGTGAACAGGGCCAGGGCGGCGGCGGTGTCGCGGACGCCCGGGCCCGCCTCGGTGCCGCGCAGGGTGGCGACGATGAGGATCGGGCGGTCCCGCAGCCAGTTCACCACCTGCCGCAGCACCTGCAGGGTGGCGGTGTCGGCGCCGTGCACGTCCTCGAGCACGATGGCGATCGGTCTCCCGGCCGAGCGTTCGCGGCAGGAGCGGACCACGCGCCGGGCCAGGGTGAAAGCATCGGCGGCGGTGAAGGTTTCGGGGTCGGCGGCGTCGAGGCCGGTGAGTACCTCGGCCCAGGCCCAGGCGGGCGGCGCGGACTCGACCTCGGGGCAGCGGCCGAACACGGTGGTCCAGCCGCGGTCGCCCAGGTGTGTGGTGAGGGCGGTGGCGAGGGTGGTCTTCCCGGCGCCGGCCTCACCGGAGAGCCAGACCAGCCGCACGTGCCCGGCGGACGCGGCGTCGGCGGCGGCCAGCACGGCGGCCCGCTGCGCGGCATATCCGGTGTCCGGCAAGGGTTCCGGATCGGGCAGCGGTTCGGGTTCGGCGGGCCGCACGGGTGCGGGCGGGGTGACCGTCTCGGTGTCCACCGAGTGGGTGAGGATGGCGGTCTCCAGATCCCGCAGTCCCGGACCGGGATCCACCCCGAATTCCAGGGTGAGGAATTCGCGGCTGCGGCGCACCGTGGCGAGTGCGTCCAGCGACTGTCCCAGTCGGTACTGGGCGACGGCCAGCAGCCGCGCGCATTCCTCGCGTCCGGGATGCTCCTCCAGGATGGGCCGCAGGGCCAGCACCACCTCGGCGGGCCGGTTCAGTTCCAGCGCCGCCTGGGCTCGCAGTTCGGCTGCGGTCAGCCGCAGGGCCTGCAGGCGGGCGGCTTCCTGTGCCGCCCAGGGCATTCCGGGGAAGGATTCGAAGGCGCCGCCGTGCCAGCACGCCAGGGCGGCGTCCAGCACCCGCACCTGCTCCAGCGGGTCGGGTCGCCCGGCGGGGTCGCGCATGGCGGCCTCGTGCCCGTGCAGCAGTTGTTCGAAGTGCCAGGAATCCACTTGGGACGGCTCGAGATTGAGCGCATAGCCGTGTGATTCGGACACGATGACACGCGAGTGCGCCCGGCGCGGCCGGTCCGGCTCGAAGACCCGGCGCAGGTTGTGGATGTACACCTGCAGCGCGGCAACGGCTTTGGCGGGCGGGTCACCGTGCCAGAGGTCGTCGATGAGCCGTTCGGTGGGCACCACCCGGCCACCTGCGGCGACCAGTCGTCCCAGCACCGCGCACTGCATGGGCGCGCCCGGAGGCACGCGCTGACCGTCGATGCTGATGTGCAGTGGGCCCAGCACCCCGATGTGTATGAGCGCCATGTCGCTGTGCGACCCCCGAACCCACTTCGAATAAAACCAAACAGGATCCTCTCAATATGACAGAAATTCTGCGACAGTACCCAGTCTTGTGACGGGGCTTAACTCGATACGAAGACGCTCCGAAGAGTTGTCCCGCACACTGCCTAGGGTGTTCGACCCCTCCCCGCCGCCGGACGCCGATCTCGCGGTCCTGCACAGCCTTCCGCATCCGGCCTGCCTGCACGACGGCGGCTACGACGTGGTGGCCGCGAACGAACCCTTCCGGAACCTGTTTCCGGGCACCGGTCCGGGCGCGAATCTGATGACGGCGATCCTGCTGGAACCCATGGCCCGCTACCGGCTGGGCGACTGGGAGGCCGAAGCGCAGGTCATGGTGTCGGCCTTCCGGTCTGCCGCCCCCGACCTGCGGCCGGACCGGGTCGAGGAGATCGTCAATCTGGCGCGCCGCTCCCCCGACTGGGATCGCTTGTGGCACAGCCACGTCGTCCCCCCGGAGCCGCGCGAGCGCACGGTGCTGATGAACGATCCGGTGACCCGCCGGGAACGCCGGATGTATGTGCAGACCTTCGAGTTCCAGTCGCCACAGCGGCCGTGGTGGATGCTGACAGTGGTGCCGTTCGACTAGGTTGTGTCTCGAAGTGAGTGATGGGGTGGCGGCCACCCGCGGGGGGCACCCCACAGCAAGGGTTGTTGAAAAGAGAGGG
>NZ_JBSGCB010000048.1:0-77272 GCF_053601595.1 Nocardia sp. NPDC004711
TCGAACGCGCACCTGAGCTGGAACAGGCCGTGTATCGAATCGTCCTGGCAGGTAAGCGGTTCGACGCGCCGAGGCCGCCGTCGCCGCCGCCGAGGTGGCCGCTGCCGCCGAGGCCGCCATCGCCGCGCACGCGGGCGCGCCCGCCGCCGCGCCCGAAACCGCGCCCCCCGCGGAGGCGGCCGCCCCGGCCATCGCCGAGATCGAGCCCACCGCGGGCCGGCTGACCCGGCTGCGCGGTCGCCTGTCCCGCTCCCAGAACGCCGTCGGCAAGTCGCTGCTCGGCCTGCTGGGCGGTGGCGATCTGGACGAGGACTCCTGGGAGGAGATCGAGGACACCCTGGTCATGGCCGACCTGGGTACCGCCAGCACCGCCGCCATCGTGGAGCGACTGCGCCAGGAGATGGCCGCCCGCAGCGTCCGCACCGCCGCCGACGCGCGCGCCCTGCTGCGCGAGGTGCTCGTCGACGCGCTACGACCCGAGCTGGATCGCTCCATCCGGGCCCTACCGCACGCCGATCACCCGTCGATCCTGCTGGTCGTGGGCGTGAACGGCACCGGAAAGACCACCACCACCGGCAAGTTGGCGCGTGTGCTGGTGGCCGACGGCCGCCGGGTGCTGCTGGGCGCGGCCGACACCTTCCGTGCCGCGGCCGCCGATCAGCTGCAGACCTGGGGTGAGCGCGTGGGCGCGGAGACCGTGCGCGGCAAGGAGGGCGCGGATCCCGCGGCCGTGGCCTTCGACGCGGTGTCGGCCGGCATCGATCGCGGCGTGGACGTGGTGCTCATCGACACCGCCGGTCGCCTGCACACCAAGACCGGCCTGATGGACGAGCTGGGCAAGGTCAAGCGGGTGGTGGAGAAGAAGGCCGCGGTGGACGAGGTCATCCTGGTGCTCGACTCCACGGTCGGCCAGAACGGCCTGATGCAGGCGCGGGTCTTCGCCGACGTCGTGGACATCACCGGCGTTGCGCTGACCAAGCTGGACGGAACCGCCAAGGGCGGCATCGTCTTCCAGGTGCAGCATGAGCTGGGCGTTCCGGTCAAACTGGTCGGTTTGGGAGAGGGCGCCGACGACCTCGCACCCTTCGAACCGGGCGCCTTCGTCGACGCCCTGCTCGGTTAACCGCTCCTGAACTGCATCGATACCGAAATCAACATCATCCTCACCCGGTCGTCATAACAGCGGTGCGGTTTCGGAAACGTGACCGCAACACTGCAAGCTCACCCGTTCACCTACGCGAAACGCCGCAGGATCACGGCTGAAACACCGACTGGTGAATCTCATTGCAGGCTTATTCGCAGGGTGCTGCGGGGCCAGAGATGAGGAGGACAAAGGTGGCGTACCCCATCGTTGATTTGCCGAACACCGGCGACACAGCCTGGATGTTGGCGAGTTCGGCATTGGTGCTTTTAATGACCCCGGGGCTCGCGTTCTTCTACGGCGGCATGGTCCGTAGCAAGAACGTGCTCAACATGATCATGATGAGCATCAGTGCCATGGGCATCGTCGGCGTGCTATGGGCAATCTTCGGATTCTCGGCAGCGTTCGGCAACAACAAGTTCGGACTGATCGGCAACCCGAAGCAGTTCTTCGGCCTCAAGGGCCTGATCGGTCCCGACGCGGTCGCGGATTCCGATCCGACCAAGGTCGTCGGGATCCCGCTGGCCGGTAACACCCACATTCCGATGACAGTGTTCGTGGCGTTCCAGCTGATGTTCGCGATCATCACCGTCGCCCTGATCTCGGGCGCGGTCGCGGACCGCCTGAAGTTCGGCGCCTGGGCGCTGTTCGCCGCGGTGTGGGCCACGATCGTCTACTTCCCGGTCGCGCACTGGGTCTTCGACTTCAACGCCACCGACTCCGACGGCAATGTCATTCACGAGGGCGGCTGGATCGCCAACAAGCTGCATGTGATCGACTTCGCCGGTGGTACCGCGGTCCACATCAACGCCGGTGCCGCGGGCCTGGCCCTCTGCCTCGTCCTGGGCAAGCGCAAGGGCTGGCCGAAGACCCCGATGCGTCCGCACAACCTGCCCTTCGTCATGCTCGGCGCCGGTCTGCTGTGGTTCGGCTGGTTCGGATTCAACGCCGGTTCGGCGCTGTCCTCCAACGGCACCGCGGGTTCCACCTTCCTGACCACCACCTTCGCCACCTGCTCGGCCATGCTCGGCTGGCTGCTCGTGGAGAAGCTGCGTGACGGTCACGCCACCTCGCTGGGCGCCGCGTCCGGCGTCGTCGCGGGTCTGGTCGCCATCACCCCGTCCTGCTCCTCGGTGAACGTCCTCGGCGCGCTGGCCATCGGCGCGGTCGCCGGTGTGGCCTGTGCCCTGGCCGTGGGCCTGAAGTTCAAGCTGGGCTTCGACGACTCGCTCGACGTGGTGGGCGTCCACCTGGTCGGCGGCATCATCGGCACCCTGATGGTCGGCCTGGTGGCCACCAAGGAGGCGCCGGCCGGTGTCGCGGGTCTGTTCTACGGCGGCGGCTTCAACCAGCTGTGGCGTCAGGCCGTGGGAGCCGGTGTGGTGCTTGCCTTCTCGTTCATCGTGACGCTGATCATCGCCTTCGCCATCAAGTTCACCATCGGCCTCCGCGCGAGCGAGGAAGAGGAGTTCGTCGGCATGGACGAGTCGGATCACGCTGAAACGGCATACGATTTCGCTGCTGTGGGTGGTGCGGCGCGCACCGCCGCCGTCAAGGAGGCATGACGAAAATGAAACTGATCACTGCGATCGTGAAGCCGTTCACCCTGGAGGACGTGAAGACCGGCCTGGAGCAGGCGGGCGTGCTCGGCATGACCGTCAGCGAGGTTCAGGGTTACGGTCGCCAGAAGGGCCACACCGAGGTCTACCGCGGTGCCGAGTACTCCGTCGACTTCGTCCCGAAGGTTCGGGTCGAGGTGGTCGTGGACGACGCCTCCGTCGACAAGGTCGTCGAGGTCATCGTGGAGGCCGCCCGCACCGGCAAGATCGGCGACGGCAAGGTCTGGGTGACCCCGGTCGACGCCATCGTCCGGGTTCGCACCGGCGAACGCGGTTCCGACGCTCTGTAAGCGGTAACCAGAGCAGCGGAACCAGTGGCGGCCCTGGCCGCCGTCGGTGTCGAACCGGCGGTGGCGGGGCCGCCCCCATGTGCGGCGAAGAACTGAATTCAGACGGGTGGTGGGTTGTGGGTTTCCAGCAGGAACACGACGACAGAACCGAGGCCGAGCAGGTTTCCGGCGGAGCCTCGGACCTGGTCCGGGCTCGCAACCAACTGCTCGCGGAGCACAGCGCCAACGGCCGTGCGGCCCGTCTGGACCCCGAGGCGCTGCGGGAAGCGCTGGTGGATCTCTACGAGCTGTGGCTCACCACCAAGGGCCACGAGGTCGGCATCACCGCCGACAGCGGGCTCGCCCTCGTCGCCGTGGGCGGACTGGGCCGCCGGGAAATGCTGCCCTACTCCGACCTGGATCTGGTGCTGCTCTACGACGACGTCGATCCGCAGCGGGTCGCCGAGGTCGCCGATCAGCTCTGGTATCCGCTGTGGGACGCCCACATCAAGCTCGATCACAGCGTGCGCACCGTCCCGCAGGCGCTGCGCGTGGCCGCCGACGATCTCACCGCCGCCCTCGGCATGCTCGAGGCCCGGCACATCGTGGGCGACGACGGTCTGAGCAACCTGCTCATCAGCGGCGTGCGCCGGGACTGGCGCGCCGGAATCCGGTCCCGTTTCGACGCCCTGATCGAACAGGCCCAAACCCGCTGGCGCAGAAGCGGAGACGTCGCGCACCGCGCCGAGCCCGATATCAAGAACGGGCGCGGCGGGTTGCGCGACATCCAGCTGCTGGACGCGCTCGCCATCGCACAACTGACCGACGCCATGCCGGGGCTCGGTCCGGATGTGCCCGGCGGCGGGTTGCAGCAGGCGCATCGCCGCCTGCTGGATGTCCGCACCGAACTGCACCGGGTGGCGGGCCGGGCCCGCGACCAGTTGCGGGCCCAGGACGCCGACGAGATCGGGGCGGCCCTGCGCATCGGGGATCGCTTCGATCTGGCCCGCACGCTCAGTGATGCGGCCCGCACGGTGAGCTACTCCACCGACGTCGGGGTGCGGACCGCAGGGAACGCGCTGCCTCGGCGCGGGCTCGCGCGCTTGCGCCGCGCCCCGGTACGCCGACCACTCGATGAGGGGGTGGTCGAACACTCCGGGGAGGTGGTGCTCGCCCGTGATGCCCGGCCGCAGCGCGATCCCGGGCTGATCCTGCGGGTGGCCGCGGCCTCGGCGCAGACCGGGCTGCCGATGTCGGCGACCACGCTCAACCGGCTCGGCGAGGACGCGCCCGAGCTACGCGAGCCGTGGCCCAAGGAAGCCCTCAACGACCTGCTGGTCCTGCTGGGCACGGGCCGCGGCGCCGTCGATGCCGTGGAGGCGCTGGACCGGACGGGCCTGTGGGGCAGGCTCTTTCCGGAATGGGGCGTGGTGCGTGACCTGCCGCCGCGCGATGCCATGCACACCTGGACCGTGGACCGTCACCTCATGGAGACCGTCGCCCAGGCCGGGGCGCTGTCCACCCGGGTCGCCCGCCCGGACCTGCTGCTGCTGGGCGCGCTGCTGCACGATATCGGCAAGGGCCGCACCGAGGATCACAGCGTGGTCGGTGCGGAGCTGGCCGTCTCCATCGGAAATCGCCTGGGGCTGTGGCCTTCCGACGTGCAGACGCTCGCGGGTGTGGTGCGCCACCACCTGCTGCTGCCCGACACGGCTACGCGGCGCGACATCACCGATTCCGACACCGTGAAGATGGTGATCGACGCCCTCGACGGTGACCCGCAGCTGCTGGAGCTGCTGCACGCCCTGGCCGAGGCCGACGCGCTGGCCACCGGGCCCGGCGTGTGGAACGACTGGAAGGCCTCGCTCATCGGCGATCTCGTGCGCAACTGCCGCACGGCCATGGCGGGCTACGCCCTGCCCGAGCCGACCCCGATTCCCGACGAGCTGTGCACCCGCGCGGAATCCGGTGGCGTGCACGTGGATCTGAAGCCGGGGGAGAGCCGCTACCAGCATGTGGTCACCGTGGTCGCGCCCGACAATCCGGGTCTGCTCTCCGACGCGGCGGGTGTGCTGGCCGTGCACTCGCTGCGGGTGCTGTCGGCCGAACTCGCCAGTGTGGGCGCCTCGGCCATCGATACCTTCGTCGTGGCACCGCGGTTCGGTGATCCGCCGGACCCGGGCCTGCTGCGCCAGGAACTGATCCGCGCCATCAACGGCGATCTGGATCTGGCCTCGGTGCTGGCCCGCAAGGAGCGCGATGCGGGCGGCGCCCAGCCGAGGCCGTTCGCGCAGGCGCAGCCGCGGGTGTTCTGGCACGAGACCGCCGATCCGGGCCGGGTACTGCTGGAATTGCGTGCCGAGGATCGCATCGGGTTGCTGAGCCGGTTGGCCGCGGCGCTGGCCGAGGCCGGGGTGAATGTCTGCTGGGCGAAGGTGGTGACCATGGGTTCGGCGGTCATCGACTCGTTCTGCCTGGATCTGGGCGCTACCGACACGCCCGGGCGGCGGGCGGAGATCGAGGCGGCGGTGCTGACGGTGGTGCCGCCACAACAACCGAAGAAACCTCTCGAACCGGACAGCTGAATCGGATCTCCCGACGGTTTCCCCATTGTTCGCCAGGAACCGGGATTAGCGGACAAACCGCACGTTTGCCTGTTAATAAGAATGTTGCAGGAGATTTGCTGTAATACCGATCAGGTGATCGGAGTCACACCCTAGTATTCGCGTGCAAGGTCGATCCGGAGGTCCCAAGCTGTCGCGAGCATGAGGGGAGCAGGTCGGTGGCAATCGAAGTCGTATCCGCGTCGATGATGACCAGCGATTTGACCGCACACATCGCCCGCTGCGTCGGTGGTGATCGCTGGGTGGTCTCCTGGCTGCCGGGACGCACCCTGAGCGGCCAGCAGGCGGTGACCGCGATGACCATCGCGTCCACCGTCGCCGACCAGGCGCCCTCCGACGCCGAATGGGCGTTGCTGGACGGGCTCGCCCTGGAACTGGGCCTCACCGCCCGCGAGGCGGTCGGTATGGTCGCCACCGAGAACCACGATCTGCGGCGGCCCGGCCCGCGTCCCCGCTCGCTGGAATAGCCACCGGAACCGCTTGCCGCGCCGCCCCGTTCGCGCAGGTCCGAGCCTGGCGCAACGGCATCACGCGGATCCCACTACCCTGGTATCTCGAGTGACGTCCCTCGAGATCAGGAGCATCGGTGTTCGAATCCCTTTCCGACCGGTTGGCCGGTGCCCTCAAGGATCTGCGTGGCAAGGGACGCCTGTCGCCGGCGGATATCGACGCGACCGCCCGTGAGATCCGGCTGGCGCTGCTCGAGGCCGACGTGGCGCTGCCCGTGGTGCGCGGCTTCATCGCCAGGATCAAGGAGCGGGCCAAGGGCTCCGAGGTCTCCGCCGCGCTGAATCCGGCGCAGCAGGTCGTCAAGATCGTCAACGAGGAACTCATCAATATCCTCGGCGGCGAGACCCGGCGGGTGCGGCTGGCCAAGAACCCGCCGACCGTCATCATGCTGGCCGGTCTCCAGGGTGCCGGTAAGACCACCCTCGCGGGCAAGCTCGCCAAATGGCTGAAGGCGCAGGGGCATACGCCGATGCTGGTGGCCTGTGACCTCCAGCGTCCCGGCGCGGTCACCCAGCTGCAGGTGGTCGGCGAGCGGGCCGGGGTGCCGGTCTTCGCGCCGCATCCGGGCACCTCCATCGGCGGCGGTGAGAACCCGCTGGGCGTCTCGGCCTCCGATCCGATCGATGTGGCGCGCGCCGGTATCGAAGAGGCGAAGACCAAGCAGTACGACGTGGTCATCGTCGACACCGCCGGTCGCCTCGGTATCGACGAGGAGCTCATGCGGCAGGCCGCGGGTATCCGCGACGCCGTCAACCCCGACGAGACCCTGTTCGTCCTCGACGCCATGATCGGTCAGGACGCGGTCGCCACCGCCGAGGCATTCCGCGACGGCGTCGGCTTCACCGGTGTCGTGCTCACCAAGCTCGACGGCGACGCCCGCGGTGGTGCGGCGCTGTCGGTGCGTGAAATCACCGGCCAGCCCATCCTTTTCGCCTCCACCGGCGAGAAGCTCGAGGACTTCGACGTCTTCCACCCCGACCGCATGGCCAGCCGCATCCTCGGCATGGGCGACCTGCTCACCCTGATCGAGCAGGCCGAACAGGTCTACGACGCCAAGCAGGCCGAGGAGGCCGCCCGCAAGATCGGCTCGGGTGAGCTCACCCTCGAGGACTTCCTCGAGCAGATGCTGGCCATCCGCAAGATGGGCCCGATCGGCAACCTGCTGGGCATGCTGCCGGGCGCGGGGCAGATGAAGGACGTGCTGGCCCAGGTCGACGACAAGCAGCTCGACCGGGTGCAGGCCATCATCCGCGGCATGACTCCCGCCGAGCGCGCCAACCCCAAGATCATCAATGCCTCTCGCCGCCTGCGCATCGCCAATGGCTCGGGTGTCGCGGTGTCCGACGTCAACCAGCTGGTCGACCGGTTCTTCGAGGCCAGGAAGATGATGGGCGCGATGTCCCGGCAGTTCGGACTGCCGGGCGCGGGCCGTGGCGGCAAGAACACCAAGAAGGGCAAGAAGGGCAAGAAGGGCGGGCGCGGCCCGACCCCGCCGAAGGTGCGCGGCGGCTTCCCCGGCATGCCCGGCCTCCCGGGCGGCATGCCCGCCGGTATGCCCGACCTCTCCAACCTTCCCGCCGGTCTCAACGAGCTGCCGCCGGGCCTGGAAGGTTTCGACCTCTCGAAGCTGAACTTCCCCAAGAACTGATCCGCGCGAACCTGATTCGGCCCCGCCCCACCCGGGCGGGGCCGAATTGCATTCTCGGCCACGTGCCATCGTGCGTTTCCGGCCACGTGCCATCGTGCGTTTCCGGCCCGGGGTGGTGCGGGTGGGTGCTCAGCCGGGCGCGGGATCGGGTCCGAGGGCTCGGGTCACGTATCCGGCCAGGCGGTCGATGTAGTCGGTGTCGGCGGGTTCGCGGGTGAGCATGGCGCGGAAGTGGATCGGTGCGATGAGCAATTCCAGGGCCATGCGCGCGTCGGTGCCGGGCGGGAGTTCGCCGCGGTCGGCGGCGCGGGCGAGGATCGGTTCCACGAGGCGATAGCGCTCGGCCCAGAAGGCATGTCGCGCCTCGGTGATGGAGCCGGTGTCGGTGACGTACGCGAGGGCGCGGGCGACGCCGTGGCCCAGGGGTGTGGCGAGGTAGGCGGCCAGTTCGGTGGCGAAGGCCGTCAGGTCGCCGCGCAGGGTGCCGGTGTCGGGGATCGGCAGGACCTGCTCGCTGTAGCCGAGCAGGGCGTCCAGGACCAGGTTTTCGCGGGTGCCCCAGCGACGGTAGAGGGAGCTGTCGCGGATTCCGGCGCGGCGGGCGATGTCGGGGATGCCGATCTGGTCGACCCCGTGTTCGGCGACCGCGTCGAGGACTGCCCGGTGGACGGCCTCCTTCACCCGGGCCGAGCGCCCGCCCGGTCGGCGTTGCGGCGCGTCGGCTGGCGTGTCGCGATCCTCGTTGCTGGTCACTCCCACATGCTAAAGCAGAAGTTCTTGCTTTTGTGATGCCGGTCTCCCTATCCTCACTAATGCAGATACTTCTGCGTTACCAAGGCGGCTGGATGGAAGGCTCTCCAATGACGTCGTTGCCGGAACTCGCCGAGCGGATCTTCATCAGCGCATGCGCGCTCACCCACACCACCGAACGGATGACTCGCCGCTTCGGTCCCGCCCCCTTTCTTCCCGCGCTGTTCGCCGACCGGTTCACCCATCTGGGCGGGATGCCGGACGCGGAATTCCGCGCCCAGCTGGCCGGATGCCGCTCCTTCGAGGACGGTCGCTGGGCCGGTTACTGGCAGGGCTTCGCCCGGCAGCACCTGGAGCGCGCCGATACCGTGCTCGCCCGCCTCGGCGGCCCCGCCACCTCGGAACTGTTCGATCCCACCGTCACGGTCGCCTCGGACGAACTCGGCAAGCTGCTGGCACCGGCCGTGACGATTCTCGCCGACCGCGGTCCGATCGCGAATCCCGATGCGGTGCAACATTTTCGAACCGGCAACCCCGAGGCCGCCGACGCCGCGACCGCATTGGACGCGCTGATCAAGGCGATGGTGTACGAGTTCGTCGCCGCCTGGCCGGGCTGGAGCCCGCGTCGGCTGGAAGCCTACGAGCGGTCGCACCGGCTGACCGAAATCCTGCTCACCGCACTGGCTCCCGCGATGGGGGTGACCATCGAATCGGTGCGGATCCCGCTCGGCGACGGGGACGCGGTGCGCGGTTACCTCATCCTCCCGCAGGGTGTCACGACCGTGCCGCTGGTGCTGGTCACCAATGGGCTCGAGGGCACGCTGGCGGAGGTGACGCTCCCGCTGCTCGCGAATCGCCATGCGGGCGTGGGGTTCTTCATCATGGAGATGCCCGGTACGTACTCCTATCGCGAACCCTTGTCCCCGGCCGCGGAGCGCGTCTACTCGACCGTGCTCGACGTGCTGGCCGCCGATCCGCGGGTGGACGCCGATCGAATCGGCATGCTGGGCTTCAGCTTCGGGGCGTACTGGGCGACGCGGATGGCGGCGGTCGAGCCCCGGCTGCGGGTGGCGGTCGCCAATGGCGCTCCGGCGCACCACTCCTTCGGCCCGGGCGGCTCCCTCGGCGTGCCGGAGGTCATCGTGTCCACGCTGCGCCACGCCACCGGCGCCACCGGTCTCGCGGATCTGTCCCGCAGGTTGCGCGGCATGTCCCTGGAAGACCATTACCGGCGCATCGAGATTCCGCTGCTGGTGGTCAACGGCGCCAACGACACCCTGATCAGCACCCGGGATTCGATCGACATCGCCATCGGCGCCCCCAACGCCCAACTGGTCCTGTACGCCGACGACGACCACTGCGCCATGGGTCATGCCGTGCAATGGTCGGAATTATCGGTACGGTTCCTGCGTGACCACTTGGTGTCCTCCGACGCGGCAGAACCGGTGATGCGATGACCGAACCCACCCCCCTCCCGCGCCTGCGCCGCACCCTCGACCGCGGCCGGCGGCGCATCCTCCGCCAGCTCGACACCGGCGGCGGGTGGACGACGGTCGGCGAATCCGATGGCGGTGCAGCCGATCTCGTACCCTCGGCCTGGACCGAGGAGTTCGAGCTGGCCCGCTACGAGCGCCTGAACCTCGCCGACGGGGCCACGGTGCTGCCGGTGTGCCCGGCCTCGTTCCGGGACTTCATGCTCTACGAGAAGCATGCCGTGGACGCCGCGCGCGGGATGGCCCGCCGGTTCCTGCCCGCCGGCTACCGGCTCGGGCAGGCGTTCGAGACGCTGACCCGCCGGACGTTCCCGGCCTACCGGCCGCACCGGCTCTGGTACGCCCAGCCCATCTACTACCTGTCCAATGCGCTGACCATCGTGCCCTCGGGTGTCCCGATCGCGCCGCCCGCCTACAGTCGCGCACTGGATTTCGAGCTCGAACTCGGGGTGGTGCTGGGCGCTCCGCTGCGTGACGCGTCGCCGGAGCAGGCGCTGGCCGCGATCGCGGCGGTGGTGGTCGTCAACGACTTCTCAGCGCGGGATGTGCAATTGGCGGAAATGCGGTCGGGCTTCGGCCCGCAGAAGTCCAAGCACTTCGTCAGCTCGATGTCCGGGACGGCGGTCGCCGGTGCGGCGGTGGCCGACCGGCTCGATCGGCTCACGGCCACGGTGGCGATCAATGGGGAGACGGTGTCCCGCACCGGGACCGGGGGCATGAGCTTCTCGCTCGGTGAGGCCATCGCGCATGTCTCGCGCTCCGAGCAGCTGTATCCGGGTGAGCTGCTGGCCACCGGCACCCTGCCGGGTGGCAGCGGTATGGAAGTGGGCCGCTGGCTGGCTCCCGGCGACGAGCTCCGCCTGGAGATCGACGGCATCGGCGTCATCGAACATCGAATCCAGCCGTGATCGACCACCGAATCCGACACTGAGGAGGGGTACGTGAAAATCGACCAGGTTTCCGATTCCGTCTACGTCGTCGCGGGCACGAACGTCAACTGGGCGTTGGTCAGTGGCGAGCGCGGTGTGACCGTCGTGGACGCCGGATATCCCGCCGACACCGAGTCGGTGCTGAGCTCGGTGCGCCAGATCGGGCACGAGCTCGGCGATATCGCCGCGGTCCTGCTGACCCATGCGCACCTCGATCACATCGGTGCGATTCCGACCCTGGTCGAGCGCCTGGGCGTGCCGGTCTACACCGGCGCCGAGGAGGTCCGGCACGCCAAACGTGAATACCTGCAACAGATCACGCCCGTGGACATGGTGCGGCAGCTGCGGACTCGGCGCGGGGCGGTCTGGGTCGCGCAGACCCTGCGCGCCTGCGTCGGTCATATCGGGATGACCGTGCCGACCGCTCGAACCGCCGACGCCGACACCCTGGCGGCGCTACCCGGCGGTTTCGTCGAGGTGCCGACGCCCGGTCACACCAACGGTCACACCGCGTATCTGATGCCGTCCGAGGGCGTGTTGTTCTCCGGCGACGCCCTGGTCACCGGCCACCCCCTGTTGCTCGAGACCGGTCTGCAACTTCTTCCGAGCGTGTTCAACCACGATGAGGCGGAGACGCTCGCGAGCGCCCGCGCGCTCTGCACGCTGGAGGCCGGGATTCTGGTTCCCGGGCATGGGCTGCCGGTCCGGCACGACCTGTCGAGCCTGCTGGGTGATTTCGCCCGGCCGTGATCGCCGCGGTGACGTCAGATCGGCAGGCAGGGGTTGTCGCTGCCGGGCGTGACCTTGGTGCTGCCGGTGCTCAACCCGATACTGCAGAGGATCACGGCCACGATCGAGATGGGTGCCGCGGCCGAGGCGGTGATCATGCCCGGATCCCAGTTGACTCCGAAGGCGCTGGACCCCGAGTTGGTCGCTACGGGGGCGGCGGTGGTGGCCGGGGACGGCTGGTCGAGGGAGACCGGCGCGGCCTGTGCGGTGGCGCCGACTGCGGTGACGGTCGCACCGATCGCCAACGCGGCGACGGTCAGGCGGATTCGGTTGCGGGCGAACAGCAATGACATGGGTGGGCCTCCTGCAAAGTGATGTGTGGCCCGATCCTAAACGGATATTGAAACTCGCGTGCTTCAAAACTTGAATGCCGCGGGGGACAGGTGCATACGCAGGGCGCCACAGGCGCAGCGGGTGTAGCTGACGATGCCCTCGGAGGTGCGGTGGCGCGAAAGGACTTGGAAGGGTTGGGATGTGGGCCAGCCGCAATGGCGACACTGTCGGTCCGATTCGGTCATGCGGCCAGTCTTCGCGGGGGCGGTAGTCTCGGTCCATCGAAAGTTTTCGTAGCGAATCGTTCGGAATTGCCACATGATCGATCCTCGATTGCAGGCCCTGCGGGTACTGCGTGAGCACGGCACGGTGACCGCGGCCGCGGCGGCGCTGCATCTGACGCCGTCCACGGTGTCGCAGCAGCTGCGTGGCCTGGCCCGGGAGCTGGATGTCGAACTGCTCGAGCAGGTGGGGCGCAGGGTGCAGTTGACGGCCGCGGGGCACGCGCTGGTGCGGCACGCGGATCTGCTTGCGGCACAGGCGGAGAGCGCACGGGCGGAGCTGGCGGCGCACCGGGCGGGCATCGCGGGGGTGCTGCGGATCAGTGCGATGCCGACCGCCCTCGCGGCCCTGGTGGCGCCGGCCGCCGCCCGGCTGCGGGACGCGAATCCGGGGCTGACCGTGGAACTGATCGAGGACGAGAGCGCGCACTGCTTCGAAACCCTGCTGGTCGGCGACAGCGATATCGGGATAGTGTTGCCCGCGCCCGGCAGCCCCGCGCCCGACGACCTGCGCTTCGAGCAGCGCCCGCTGCTGGCCGAGCCGCTGGATCTGCTTGTGCCCGTGGGCCATTCACTCGCCGGGCGTGACAGCGTCGCCCTGACCGAGGCGGCGACCGAGCCGTGGATCACCGGGCGTGCGCGCATCACCCATCACCTGGTGGTGTCGGCCGCCTGCGCCACGGCCGGGTTCACACCCCGGATCGCTGGGCAGGCGGTTGATTTCCCGGGTGTAGCGGCCATGGTGGCGCACGGATTCGGGGTGAGCCTGGTGCCCCGGCTCGCGTTCCTGCCGCCGGAGCTGGCGGTGGTGCGCGTCCCGCTGCACGACGATCCGGTCCCGGTCCGCCGTCACCTGTCCGCGGTGCGGCGGGGCAGCGCCGAGCATCCGGTGATCGCGGCCGGGCTGGACGCCATTCGCGGGCTTTGCCGGGAGCGCACCGATATCACCGTGCTCGACGACTGATGCGATAGTGGACCCGGATTCGTGTCGAGACATACCGTCCAGGCGAGGAGGTCGGCATGCGGCTGCATTTCCGCGGCGTGGTCCTGCCCGATGACGAAGTCGGCGACCTCTGGGTGCGCGACGGCCGGATCTCCGCGGAGCCGATTCCCGACGCCGACACCGTGCAGGCCTCCGGTTGGATCGTGCCCGGCCTGGTCGACGCCCACTGCCATGTCGGCATCAAATACGGCGGCGGACACGAGGATTCGGCGGGCGCGATCGCCCAGGCCGAGGTCGAGCGGGACGCGGGCGCCCTGCTGCTGCGCGATGCGGGCTCGCCCATCGACACCCGTTTCATCGACGAGCGCGAGGATCTCCCGCGCATCATCCGCGCGGGCCGACACATCGCCCGCCCCCGGCGCTACATCCGCGAACTCGGCATCGAACTCGACGACGAGCGCGACCTGCCCGAGATCGTCGCCGAGCAGGCCCGCCGCGGCGACGGGTGGGTCAAGATCATCGGCGACTGGATCGACCGCGCGATCGGCGACCTCGCCCCACTGTGGTCCGACGACATCCTGAAGGCCGCCATCGACGCCGCCCATGGCGAGGGCGCCCGGGTCACCGCCCACGTCTTCGGCGAGGACGCCCTGCCCGGCCTGCTGAACGCCGGCATCGACTGCATCGAGCACGGCACCGGCCTCACCGACGACACCATCGCCCTGATGGCCGCCCACGGCACCGCCCTCGTCCCCACCCTCATCAATATCGACACCTTCCCCGGAATCGCCGACGGCGCAACCAAATTCCCCACCTACGCCGCCCACATGCGCGACCTGCACCGCCGCTCCCGCGCCACCGTCGCCAAGGCCCACGAGGCCGGCGTCCCCCTCTATACCGGCACCGACGCCGGCGGATCCATCCGCCACGGCCGCATCGCCGACGAGATCGCCGCCCTCGCCGGCGCCGGCTTCACCCCCCACAACGCCCTCGGCGCCTCGTCCTGGCACGCCCGCACCTGGCTCGGCCGCCCAGGCATCGAACCCGGCGCCCCCGCCGATTTCGTTGTGTACCAAGAAGACCCACGAGAAAACCTGGCCGCGCTCGCCACCCCCGCCTGGGTGGTATTACGTGGCCGCGTCTACAACCGCCGCGACCCGGTCACCAGCCACCGCTGAACTCCGGCTGCTGAGGCGACGAGAATTGCTTGTTCAGCGTATGGAACGCGCATATCCCGCACGTGGAACAATGTCGATTGGATTGAATCCGATACAGCCGGATACACGATTCGGACCGGTACAGCACCGACTGCGTTCGAAGCGGATAGATCGGACGGGAAATGACGATGACCGCTGAGGTTTCGACGTTCCACCCACTTGGGCCAACAACCGTGGAAGAGTGGCTGGCTGCGGAGCAGCCGTCCGATGGATCTCGTCTCGAGCTCATCCTGGGCTACCTCTACATGACACCTCCACCCACAGGGTCGCACCAGTACGCGACCGGTGAGTTGTTCGTGGCACTGCGAGGTGCGGTCCGAGCTGCGGGGCGATCGGACCTGCAGGTGCTTCCCGGTGTCGGTGTGCGGATCAGTACGGCGTTCAGGACAGCTGTCATCCCCGATGTCGCGGTCGTCGCGGCGGAGGCGCACCGCAAGTGCTTCGAGTCGCATGAACTGGTGCTCGCCGTCGAAGTCTGGTCGTCCGGCAATACCCGTGAGGAACGCGATACGAAGATCGCGGGATATGCCGCTGCCCGAGTCCCTTTCCTCTGGATTGTCGAACTGCCCGACGGCAAACCCGCCAAGTTCTGCGGCTACCGGTTGGGTGAATCCGGGTATCGCCAGGAGATCCATGCGGCAGCGGGGGAGACGGTGTCGGCTCCCTCCCCCGTCCCGGTCGAGGTGGCAACCGCCGAGTTGCGCTGAAGACTCGCCCATTCCCTCGGAATCGGTAACCGAATCCGTCACTCCGGCACCGCGATCTGGGTGCGCGCAGGTGCGGGGCCGCTCGGGCGGGTCTGGCGATTCGGCTGCGCATTTAAAGTGAATCGGTCATGCTTCAGACGTTTGTTGTTTCGACTCGATGAGGAGATGACCGTGGGGTCTATCGAAACCCTGGCCATTGGCGTGTTGGCCGGTTTGATCGTGAAGCTGCTGACGTCCGGGAGCTCCGGGCCCGGCCCGGTTCAGCCGTAGGCTCTACGTGAGACGCAGCCCATCGGGGTCGTACCCGGTGGGCTGTGGTGTTTCCGGGGCCGGGTCGCGGGTGTTTCCTGGCCGGGTCGGGGCGATTTCTCCGGGCCGCCGGTGCTCTGGCAGAATGGACGACCGTCCTCATCGAGGACAGTGTCAGCCCGTCTCCGGTTCCGTACCGCGCGGCGGTCACAGCACTTGACGCAAAACCGGGTCCACCTCGTGTGGGCTGCTGAATTGCGACGTGACCAACCATTTGAAAGGCATCAGCTCATGGCTGTTCGTATCAAGCTGACCCGTATGGGCAAGATCCGCAACCCGCAGTACCGCGTCGTCATCGCCGACGCCCGTACCCGTCGTGACGGCCGCGCCATCGAGTCCATCGGCAAGTACCACCCGAAGGAAGAGCCGTCGCTCATCGAGATCGACTCGGAGCGCGCTCAGTACTGGCTGGGTGTCGGCGCGCAGCCGACCGAGCCGGTGAAGCGTCTGCTGGAGATCACCGGCGACTGGCAGAAGTTCAAGGGCCTGCCGGGCGCCGAGGGCACCCTGAAGACCAAGGCCCCGAAGCCGTCCAAGCTGGACCTGTTCAACGCCGCGCTGGCCGCCGCCGAGAACGAGCCGGTCGCCGAGGCCGTCACCCCGAAGAAGAAGGCCGCCAAGAAGGACGAGGCCGCCGAGGCCGAGGCCGCTGAGGCCACCACCGAAGCCGCCGAGTAATGAGTGCCGTTGTCGCGGATGCCGTCGAGCACCTGGTACGCGGCATCGTCGCCAATCCCGACGACGTCCACGTCGAGCTGATCACCAGCCGTCGTGGCCGGACCGTCGAGGTGCACGTGCACCCGGATGATCTGGGCAAGGTGATCGGTCGTGGCGGTCGTACCGCGACCGCCCTGCGCACCCTGGTCGCCGGGATCGGCGGTAAGGGCATCCGCGTCGACGTGGTCGACACGGATCAGTAGATGGAACTGGTCGTCGGGCGGGTCGCCAAGTCACACGGTGTGCGTGGCGAACTCGTCGTAGAAGTCCGCACCGACGAGCCGGAACTGCGGTTCGCGCCCGGCAGCGTCCTGAAGGGGAAGCTGCCGCGCGCGAAGCAGACGCAGGAATTCGAAGTGGAGTCGGTCCGGGAGCACTCGGGCCGGCTTCTCCTGCGTCTGGACGGCGTCGCCGACCGCACGGCCGCGGATGCGTTGCGGGGCATGCTGTTCGTGGTGGACTCCGCGGATCTGCCGCCGTCGGAGGATCCGGACGAGTACTACGATCACGAACTCGAGGGCCTGCGCGTCGAACTCGGCGACGGCACCCAGGTCGGCACCGTCAACGAGGTGCTGCATTCCGCTGCGGGAGAACTGCTTTCGATCAAGGCCGGGGACGCGTTCCCGCCCGCGGGCCGGGAGATCCTGGTGCCGTTCGTGCTGGCCATGGTGCCGACGGTGTCGGTCGCCGACGGCCTGATCGTCATCGACCCGCCCGAGGGCCTGCTGGACCCGGAGTAGCGGCGTGCGAATCGACGTAGTCACGATCTTCCCCGAATACCTCGAGCCGATGCGAGCGGCCTTGCTGGGCAAGGCGATCGACAAGGGTCTGCTCGAGGTGGAGGTGCACGACCTGCGCCGCTGGACCCACGACGTCCACAAGTCGGTGGACGACACCCCGTACGGCGGCGGGCCGGGCATGGTCATGAAGCCGACCGTGTGGGGCGACGCCCTCGACGAGGTGTGCCCGGACGACGCGCTCCTGGTGGTGCCGACTCCGGCGGGCGTGCCGTTCACGCAGGAGACCGCGCAACGGTGGTCCGCCGAACAGCACATCGTGTTCGCCTGCGGGCGCTACGAGGGCATCGACCAGCGCGTTTTCGACGATGCCGCGCGCCGGGTGCGCGTCGAAGAGGTCAGCATCGGCGACTACGTGCTCATCGGCGGCGAGGCGGCCGTGCTGGTCATGACCGAGGCGTTCGTCCGGCTGATCCCGGGCGTCCTCGGCAATCAGCAATCCCACGAACAGGATTCGTTCTCCGACGGTCTATTGGAAGGCCCCTCCTACACCCGGCCGGTGTCCTGGCGCGGCCTCGACGTCCCCGAAATCCTGTTGTCCGGCAACCATGCCAAGATCGCCGGGTGGCGGCACGAACAGTCGTTGCGCCGCACGGCCGAACGCAGGCCCGACCTCCTACCGGATAACCTGGGCCATGCGTGAAGGAGAGTCGATCATGCGTGAAACCAGAGGATTTCTCAGCGCGACGCTGGCCGGGCTGGCCCTGTTCGCCGCGATGTTCGGCGGCGGCAAGGCGGTCGCGGACAACCTCGATGTGCTCTTCCTGAGTGATCTGGGCGACCAGACGGTCGCGTCGCCCGGCTACGAGGACACCGCGGACGGACAGCGCCTGATCGCCGAGGGCAAGGACATCTGCGCCCACCTGCGCGCGGGCACCCCGGTTGTAGCGACCGACCAGTGGGGATTCGGGGAAAGGCTCGCCCGCGCGGCCGTCTCGGTGTACTGCCCCGAATTCAGCTCGTCCCCAAGAGATTCCGGCTGACGGTGAAATTCGGTACGTAACAACTGATTTCGCGAGGATTGGGATAGCTCGCCGGGTACGCCCCGGACTTGATTCGGCACCCGGCGCAGGCACGCATGCGTCACGGGTGACGGCTCTCGGCGGGGCGCGGAAGTCTCGGCGGGGCGGGGCAGTGACCGAATCCTGTGTGGGCCTTGCACGCACTGTCGGGTGGCGGCGGTAGTGTCTGCGGGCGTGACGACAGCCTCCGAAACCGTCAGCGCAGCATCCGCAGGTGCCGCATCCACGGGTGCAGCGAGCACCGAGAGCACCGTCCGCCTCGCCAGCGTCGGCCGGCGTATCGCCGACGAGCTGGGGGTGCGCGAGGAACAGGTGCGCTCCGCCGTCGAACTCCTGGACGCCGGGTCGACCGTGCCGTTCATCGCCCGCTACCGCAAGGAAGTCACCGGCGGACTCGACGACGCCCAGCTACGCACCCTCGACGAGCGCCTGAGCTACCTGCGTGAACTCGACGAGCGCCGGGGCTCGATCATCGAATCCATCCGCGGCCAGGGCAAATTGGACGAGGCGCTGCACGCACAGATCATGCTCGCCGACACCAAGGCCCGCCTCGAGGACATCTACCTGCCCTACAAGCCCAAGCGGCGCACCAAGGCGCAGATCGCGCGCGAGGCCGGGCACGAGCCCGTGGCCGACGCGCTGCTGACCGACCCGACCACCGATCCCGCGCAGTACAACGCCGAGCAGCTCGACGGCGCGCGGGCCATCCTGGTGGAGCGTTTCGCCGAGGACGCCGACCTGGTCGGTGAACTGCGCGAGCTCATGTGGGAACGCGGGCAGATGAGCTCGACGGTGCGCGCAGGCAAGGAGGAGGCGGGCGCGAAGTTCGCCGACTACTTCGAATTCTCCGAGCCCTTCAGCAAGCTGCCCTCGCACCGCATCCTGGCGCTGCTGCGCGGCGAGAAGGAAGAGGTGCTCAACCTGCACCTCGAACCCGACACCGAGACGGTGTCCGATGCGGGCTCCGCAAGCTCCGCCCGTGGCGAGGACGGGCAGCGCTCGATCTACGAGGGCCGCATCGCCGTCAAGTTCGGCATCGCCGATCAGGGCCGCGCCGCCGACTCCTGGCTGCTGGACACCGTGCGCTGGGCGTGGCGGACCAAGCTGCAGGTCAGCATGGGCATCGACACCCGAATGCGGTTGCGGCAGTCCGCCGAACGCGATGCCGTCGACGTATTCGCGGCCAACCTCCGCGACCTGCTGCTCGCGGCGCCCGCCGGCACCCGCTCGACCATGGGCCTGGACCCGGGCTACCGCACCGGTGTGAAGGTCGCCGTCGTGGACGCCACCGGCAAGGTGGTCGCCACCGAGGTCATCTACCCGCACAAGCCGCAGGGGCAGACCGAGAAGTCCCTGGCCGTGCTGGGTGCACTGGTCGTCCGCTTCAATGTCGAGCTCATCGCCATCGGCAACGGCACCGCCTCCCGCGAGACCGACGCCCTTGCCGCCGAACTGATCTCGCGCATCCCCGAGAACAAGCCCACCAAGATCGTGGTCTCCGAGGCGGGCGCGTCGGTGTACTCGGCCTCCGCATACGCCTCGCAGGAACTGCCCGACATGGACGTGTCGCTGCGCGGCGCCGTCTCCATCGCCCGCCGGCTCCAGGACCCGCTGGCCGAATTGGTGAAGATCGACCCGAAGTCCATCGGCGTCGGTCAGTACCAGCACGATGTCTCCGAAACCCTGCTGGCCCGCTCGCTGGGCGCGGTCGTCGAGGACGCGGTGAACGCCGTCGGCGTCGACGTGAACATCGCCTCCGTCCCGCTCCTGTCCCGGGTCTCGGGCATTTCCAACTCGATCGCGGAAAGCATCGTGGCGCACCGCGATGCCAACGGGCCGTTCCGCAGTCGCGCCGCACTCAAGGATGTCCCGCGCCTGGGCCCCAAGGCGTTCGAACAGTGCGCGGGCTTCCTCCGCATCCGCGAGGGCGACGACCCGCTGGACACCTCCGGCGTGCACCCCGAGGCGTACCCCGTGGTCCGGCGCATCCTCGATGCCAGCGGTAAGGGCGTGAAGGAGATCATCGGCAACACCTCCGCCCTGCGCGCCCTGCGGCCGGCCGACTTCACCGATGAGCGGTTCGGTGTCCCGACCGTCACCGACATCATCGCCGAACTCGAGAAGCCCGGCCGCGACCCTCGGCCCGAATTCAAGACCGCCGAATTCGCCGCGGGCATCGAGAAGGTCGCCGACCTGAAGCCCGGCATGGTGCTCGAGGGCGTCGTCACCAATGTGGCCGCCTTCGGCGCCTTCGTCGACATCGGCGTCCACCAGGACGGCCTGGTCCACGTCTCGGCCATGTCCCACAACTTCGTCAAGGACCCTCGCGAGGTCGTGAAGTCCGGCGACGTCGTGAAGGTCAAGGTCCTCGAGGTCGACGTCCAGCGTCAGCGCATCGGCCTGTCCCTGCGCCTCGACGACGAGCCCGGAAACGCCAAGCCCGACCGCGCCGACCGCGGCCCGCGCAACAACCAGGGCGGCGGCCAGCGCGGCGGCAACCGCGACAACCGGCAGGGCGGCCAAGGTGGCCAGCGCCAGGGCGGACAGCGTCAGGGCGGCGGCAACCGCAATCAGCCCGCCCCCAGCGGTTCGATGGCCGACGCTCTCCGCCGCGCCGGCTTCGGCCGCTGAGCAGCCGATCCCGAATCACCCGTCCGGCCGCACCCACACCCGGGTCCGGCCGGACGGCCGTTTCCGAACTCGGACCGGCACGGCTAACTCAGTGGGGAGCCGACCCGGTGCAGGGTGCCGTCGGGGTCGACGTAGCCGAATTCCCTTAGGCCGTAATCGGTGTCGACCGGGGTGGTGAGGCGGCCGGGCGGGTCTGCGGCAGCCCACTCCGCGTGCAGCGCGTCGGCGTCGGAGACGTAGAGGTAGACGGCCGCGGCGGTTCGTATCGAGTCGTGTTCGTCCCACTCGGTGAGGTGCAGGGATACGCGGCCGCGGTCGGCGAAGCCGTAGCGGGCGTCGCCCTCGTAGGCGTGGACGCTGAACCCGAGGCGGCGATAGCGGGCCAGGGCTGCGTCGAGGTCGAGGACCGGAATCACGGGGGCGACGCGATCGAAGGTGATGTCGTCCGGCATGGAAGCTCCGAAAAATGAAGACGCCGAGGCGGTCCCGGTTCGGGGGCGCCTCGGCGTGCTCGTGGCGGGTTATTCGACGCCGAGGGAGACCTCGGTGGATTTGATGAGGACCTTGACGGGTTTGCCGTCGGCGAGACCCAGGTCGTCGGCGGCGTCGCGGGTGATGGAGGAGGTGATCTCGTCACCACCAGTGAGGCGGATGCGCACCACCGCCATGGCCTCGCCGCGGGTGACCTGGGTGACTGTTCCATCGAGTTGGTTTCGTGTACTCAGTCGCATGGTGGTGAGCCTAGTCACCGGTGGCCGCCATTTCGATGGTGTCTGGAAGGTTGCTCAATCGCGTCGCGACCGCAGGTGATCTTGCCGTGCGGGTCGGCGGCGCGGGTAGCGTGGCGGGGGTCGACGTTCGCACGAGGGTTTCGGAGGCGACACGGGCATGCACGTACATCGGTGGTGGGAAGATGTCGTGGTGGCACACGGCAGATTGCCATTGGCATGCCTGCTTCTGGGGTTCATCGTGGGGTTCCTGCTGATCCGAATCAGCGTGCGGCTCATTCGCAAACAGGTGCGCTGGTGGCCGGGCAACGTGCGGGCGGGAGACGTGCACATCCACCACATGGTGTTCGGAGTGATCCTGGTGCTCGGCGCCGGCGTCGGGTTCGTGACGCTGTATCAGAGCAGCGTCGGCGTCACCAGTGCGCTGGCCGCCGTGTTCGGGCTCGGCGCGGCGCTGGTGCTCGACGAGTTCGCGCTCATCTACTACCTGCGCGACGTGTACTGGGAGGAGCAGGGCCGCACCTCGGTCGATGCGGTGTTCGTGGCCCTTGCCGTGACCGGGCTGCTGCTGCTCGGTTTCCATCCGCTGTGGTTGCTGAACATCGGCAATATCCGTGATCTCCGGACCGATCAGAATGTGCCCGAGCGGCTGTTCACGGTCGGGTTCGCGTTCGGGAATCTGCTGCTGGCGGCCATTGTCATTGCCAAGGGCAAGATTTGGACCGGTCTGTTCGGGATGTTCTTCCCGCCGCTGCTGGTCATCGGCGCGCTGCGGCTGAGCCGCCCGGGTGCACCCTGGGCGCGCTGGCGCTATGCCGCCGGCTCGGGCCTCATGCGGCGTGCGGTGCGGCGCGAGCGCCGCTATCGCCGCCCGGTGATCCGGGCCAAGATCTTCGTGCAGGACCTGCTGGCGGGCAAGCCCGATGCCGCGCACGTACTCCGCGCCGCCGAGGAGGAGCTGGCCCGGACCGTGGTCCCGGCCCCGCACGCGCCGCCCTCGGCCCACCTGCACCTCATGCACGGGCGCAAGCACGTGGATCGGCCCCTTGAGCCCAAGTCCGCCGAGCGTCCCCCGGAATCGGTCGATAGCCAATGAGTTGCTGACTCTCGGTCGGCGTGCCAGTGTTGAGCCATGGGCTACGTTGTCGGCGACTATCTGCTCGATCGGCTCCGGGAACTCGGCGTCACCGAAATCTTCGGCGTTCCCGGTGATTTCAATCTGCAGTTCCTCGACCATGTCATCGCCCACCCCGACATTCGCTGGATCGGCAGCGCCAACGAGCTGAACGCCGGCTACGCCGCCGACGGCTACGCGCGGCTGCGCGGCATCGGCGCGGTCGTCACCACCTACGGCGTGGGCGAGCTGAGCGCGGTCAACGCCATCGCGGGCAGCTACGCCGAGCATGTGCCCGTGGTGCACGTCGTCGGCGTCCCCGCCAAGGACATCCAGGCCGGTCACCGCGTCATCCACCACACCCTCGGCGACGGCGACTTCCACCACTTCCGCCGCATCGCCGCCGAAGTCACCTGTGCGCAAGCCGATCTCGGCGCGGCCGACGCCTGCCAGGAAATCGACCGGGTGCTGAATTCGGTTCGCGTGCACCGCCGTCCGGGGTATCTCATGCTGGCCACCGATACCGCGCGGGTGGGGGTGGCCCCGCCCGCGACGCCGCTGGCGCCGCCCGCCGACTTCTCGAGTGCGGGCGCGCGGGCAGCCTTCGCGCAGGCGGCACGCGAATTCCTCGGCGGCCGGCGGGTGACCGTCCTCGCGGACATCTTCGTCGACCGGGTCGGAGCGACCGACCGGTTGCGCACCCTGGTCGGCCCGACCCGGGGACAACCGCACGGACTCCCGCACGCCACCCTGGCCTGGGGCAAGACCGTGGTCGACGAATCCGCCCCGAACTTCCTCGGCGTCTACACCGGCGCGGCCTCCCCGCCGCCGGTACGTGCCGCCGTCGAGGACGCCGACCGCCTGGTGACCATCGGAGTCCAGTACACCGACAGCATCACCGCGGGTTTCAGCCACCGTATCGACCCGCACCGCACCATCGATATCGGTCCCGAGCGCACGGTGATCGGGGGAGTCGACGCCTTCGCGCCGCTGTCGCTCACCGCGGCCCTGGAGATCCTCACCGAGCTCGCCCCCGAATTCGCCGCTCCCGCACCGATTCCCGCCCCGGCGGCCGCCGCCCCGGACGCCCCGCCCGCCGGGGATGCCCCGCTCACCCAGGCCGCCCTGTGGCCCCTGGTCGCGGCAGCGCTGGGCAACAACAACATTGTGGTGGCCGACCAGGGCTCGGCCTTCTTCGGCCTGGCCACGCTGCGCATGCCGACCGGCATCACCTTTCTCGGCCAGCCGCTGTGGGGCTCGATCGGCTATGCCCTCCCGGCCGCCCTCGGCGCGGGCATCGCCTGCCCCGGCCGTCGCGCGGTCCTCGTCATCGGCGATGGCGCGGCCCAGCTTTCGATCCAGGAGCTGGGCACCTGGATCCGCGAGCAGCTGAACGGCGTGATCATCCTGGTCGACAACGACGGCTACGCCATCGAACGCGCCATCCACGGTCCGGCCGCCCCGTACAACGACATCGCCCCGTGGCGCTGGCCCGAACTCCCGCACGCCTTCGGTGGCGACGCCGAGTCCGTCCTCACCCTCCGCGCGACCACGGTCGGCGAGCTGCAACACTGTCTGAAAGCCGCGACGGACGAGCAGGACCGGCTGGTCTTCCTGCAGGTGATCACCGGCGCCACCGACTACCCGCCGCTGGTCTCGGACATTGCCTCCGCCCTCACCCGCGCGAATACCCGCACGTAGGGGCCGATTAACCGCGCGATCCCGGCGTCTGGCACAATGCTCAGGTTGCTTTGGGCGCACTGTGCCCGGGCACCGCCCAAATATCCGGAGCACGAACCGGTAGAGCGCCCTCCCCGGGTAGCCGCCAGGTTCCTCTGTTCGCGCGAACTCCAATAAGGACGGACATGAACACCCTCGACTTCGTCGACGCAAGCTCGCTGCGCAGCGACATCCCGGACTTCCGCCCGGGTGACACGGTCAACGTGCACGTGAAGGTTATCGAAGGCAACAAGGAGCGCATCCAGGTCTTCAAGGGCGTCGTCATCCGCCGCCAGAACGGTGGCATCCGCGAGACCTTCACCGTGCGCAAGGTTTCGTTCGGTGTCGGCGTGGAGCGCACCTTCCCGGTGCACAGCCCCAACCTGGACAAGATCGAGGTCGTGACCCGCGGTGACGTGCGTCGCGCCAAGCTGTACTACCTGCGCGATCTGCGCGGCAAGGCCGCCAAGATCAAGGAAAAGCGCTGAAGTAGTCGCAGCTCCCGCTGAGCCGGTGAACGGCTCGGCGCAGGATCGACAGTCGGCTCGCCGACAACGAGTAGCCCGGCACCGCATGGTTCTTCGCGGTGCCGGGCTACTCTGTTCCGGTGGCAGACGAGAGCGAGTCGGTGACGAAGTCCGGGTCCGGCAACGGCAATGGGGCGAAGACGCCCGAGGCGCCCGAGACACCCCAGCCGAAGTCGAAGAAGAAGCAACGCCCGTTCTGGCAGGAGCTGCCCATCCTGATCGGGTTCGCGGCGCTGATCGTGGCGCTGCTGGTGACCTTCATCGGCCGGCCCTACGTCATTCCCTCGCAGTCCATGGAACCCACCCTGCACGGCTGCGCGGGCTGCACCGGCGACCGCATCTATGTCGAGAAGCTGAGCTACTACTTCGGCGATCCCGAGCCGGGTGACGTCGTGGTGTTCGTCGGCCCGACCAGCTCGTGGAACAGCCACTACAAGTCGATCCGCTCCTCCAACACCGTGGTGCGCGGGGTGCAGAACTTCCTGTCCTTCTTCGGCCTGGTGCCGCCGGACGAGAACGATCTGGTGAAGCGGGTGATCGCCACGGGTGGGCAATCGGTCAAATGCTGTGACGCGCAAGGCCGGATCCTCGTCAAGGACGACAGCCCCGGCGCCGACTGGAAGCCGCTCGACGAGCCGTACGTGAAGTTCAACAACCCCTTCGACCCTCAGCACCCGGACGTGCAGTTCAACGCGGGCGGCCGGGCCTTCCCCGAGATCAAGGTGCCCGCCGGCAATCTGTGGGTGATGGGTGACAACCGCGCCGAGTCCGCCGACTCCCGCTACCACATGAAGGACGAGCTGCAGGGCACCGTGCCGGTGAAGGATGTGCGCGGCAAGGCGGTGTTCAAGATCTGGCCGCCGAGCCGGATGGGTCCGGTCCGGGCACAGGACCCGCAGTAGAAGCGAGAATCGCGGGATAATCGACCGGTGGGGAAGATGGCGAGGGCCGCCCGGCCCGGTGTGAGCCGGAAGGCGAGCGGCGGCAAGAAGATTCAGCGGATCGACCGCGGTGACTGGCCGCCGCGCGTTGTCATGCGGCAGGCGGGCGGGCTACGCACCCTGGAAGCCGCGCTGATCCGCAGCGGCCTCGGTCCGGTCGCGGGCGTCGACGAGGCCGGGCGCGGCTGCGCGGCGGGCCCGCTGGTGGTGGCCTCCTGCCTGCTGCCACCCAAGGCCTACGCCTCCCTCGCCGGCCTCGACGACTCGAAGAAGCTCACCGAGAACGCCCGCGAACAGCTGTTCCCCATCATCAAGCGGCTCGCGCTGGCCTGGAAGGTGGTGGTCGTCCCGGCCTGGGAGATCGACGCCATCGGCATCCACGTGGCCAATATCGAGGGCATGCGGCGTGCGGTGGCCGGGCTGGATCCGGTGCCCGGCTACGTGCTCACCGACGGCTTCCGGGTGCCCGGCATCCCGGTGCCGTCGCTGCCGGTGATCGGCGGCGACGCCTCGGCGGCCTGCATCGCCGCGGCCAGCGTGCTGGCCAAGGTGACCCGCGACCGCATCATGGTGGAGATGGACGAGCAATACCCGGGCTACGGATTCGCCGCCCACAAGGGCTACAACACCCCCGAGCACAATGAGGCGCTGACCCGTCTCGGCATCACCCCCGAGCACCGCCGTTCGTGGCGAAACGTCCGGGAGACCGGCCGAGTGGCTACCGACACGGCGTATGCGGGATGATGTTTCTACACCCAGTTGGGCGACAAGGAGGACGTTCCACCCGATGAGCGCCGAGGACCTCGAGAAGTACGAAACCGAGATGGAGCTATCCCTGTACCGCGAGTACAAGGACATCGTCGGGCAATTCTCGTACGTGGTGGAGACCGAACGTCGCTTCTACCTCGCCAATTCCGTCGAACTGCGGCCGCAGAACGCCGATGGCGAGGTGTACTTCGAGGTACGGATGTCGGATGCATGGGTGTGGGACATGTACCGGCCGGCGCGCTTCGTGAAGCACGTTCGCGTGATCACCTTCAAAGACGTGAACATCGAGGAGCTGGAGAAGACCGACCTGCGGCTTCCCGACTAGTCCACAGGCCGCAGGTTATCCACAGGCTCACTGTTTTCCCAGTTCGGCATGGCCGGGTCCGTCACGGGCCCGGTCATGCTGGCTGAATGGCACAGCATCTGGCGCTGGGAGCGCAGGGGGAGGAACTGGCCGCGGACTTTCTCCGCGCCGCCGGCATGGAGATCGTCGCCCGCAATTGGCGATGCCGCTTCGGCGAACTCGATGTCATCGCCCGCGAGGGCGAGGTGACGGCCTTCGTCGAGGTCAAAACCCGCCGCACCCTGACCTGCGGTCCACCCGAGGAAGCCGTCACCTACCTCAAACAGCGCCGCATTCGCGAACTCGCCGCCCGCTGGCTCCACGAACAGAACGGCCCATACCTGCGTATCCGCTTCGACGTGGTCGCCGTCCTCCTGCGTCCGGGCCGCACCCCGGAAATCCGCCACCTGAAGGCGGTGTTCTGAAATGCCTTTGGGCAGAGCCTATTCCGTCGCCGTCAACGGCGTGGAGGGCCAACTCGTAGAAATAGAAGCCGACATAGGCCAGGGCCTCCCCTCGGTCCACCTGGTCGGCCGCCCCGACACCACCCTCCAGGAATCCCGCGACCGCGTCCGCGCCGCCGTCACCAATACGGGCGAGAAGTGGCCCGACGGCCGCGTCATCCTCGCCCTGTCCCCGGCCACGCTGCCGAAGGTCGGCAGCGTGTACGACGTCGCTCTGGCCGGTGCCGTGCTGGACGCGGCCGGAGCGATTCCGTCGAATCGTCTCTCGGAGTCGGTACTACTGGGTGAACTGGCACTGGACGGCCGCGTGCGCCGGGTGCGCGGCATTCTTCCGGCGGTACTGGCGGCGCGGAACGCCGGGCGGCGCACCGTCATCGTCCCGACGGCCGCCCTGCCCGAGGCGGGCCTGGTCGACGGCATTCGCGTCCTCGGGGCGTCGACCCTGCTCGAACTACTGGATTGGCTGCGTGGCGGCGGTGAGCTCGCGCTTCCCGATCCGGTCCAGCCGACGGCCGAGACATCGATCGGGGACCTGCGCGAGGTGGTGGGCCAGGACGAGGCGCGCTGGGCCCTGGAGGTGGCCGCTGCGGGCGGGCATCACCTGCTGCTGACGGGCCCGCCCGGCATCGGGAAAACCATGTTGGCGCAACGGCTTCCAGGCTTGCTGCCGCCGCTGCGCGAGCGGGATTCCCTGGAGGTGACCGCGATTCACTCGGTGGCGGGCACACTGTCCGACGATGCCCCGCTGATCACCGCGCCGCCCTTCGTGGCACCCCATCACTCGTCGTCGGTCACGGCGATGATCGGCGGCGGTTCGGGCTCCGCCCGGCCCGGGGCGGTCAGTTGCGCCCATCGCGGCGTCCTGTTCCTGGACGAGTGTGCCGAGATCGGCAGCAAGGTTCTCGAGGCGCTGCGAACTCCCTTGGAGGAGGGCGAGGTTCGCATCGCGCGCCGGGACGGGGTGTCGCGTTTCCCGGCCCGATTCCAACTCGTCCTCGCGGCCAACCCGTGCCCGTGCGCACCCGCCCGCGATATCGACTGCATCTGCGCGCCCCTGGCCCGCCGTCGCTACCTCGGCAAACTCTCCGGCCCGCTGATGGATCGCATCGATCTCGCGGTGCAGATGCACGCCCAGGCCGCCGGAGCCTTCACCGGCGACGAGGTCGAGAGCAGCGAACAGGTGCGCGCCCGCGTGACGGCGGCACGGAACGCGGCCGCCAGACGATGGGTCGAACTCGGCATGACCACCAATGCGGAGGTGCCCGGTCACGTACTCCGCCAGCGCTTCCGGTTGCCCCGTGAGGCGCTCGCCCCGGTCGAGAACGCCCTCCAGCACGGCCGCATGTCCGCCCGCGGCGCCGACCGCGCGATCAGAGTTGCCTGGACCGTCTGTGACTTGCGTGGTGGTGATGTGCCCAGCGCCCAGGACGTCCTGCAGGCATTGAGCTTTCGACAGCGAGGTGGAGCATGAGCGAGATAACGGACAACCTCGATTCGATGGGGCGCACTGACGTGCGCCACGAATCCAATTCGGCCGCAGAGGATGTGGCGGCGGGAGCACCGGTCGCGCCGTCCTCTCGAAGTGCTGCCAGTGCGACCGGCACCGGGCTTGGTCGGTCTGGTTCGGTCTGCATCACCGATTCCGGGTCACGCGCACCCGGTCACGTCAGCGAATTCGGCCGGGGCTCCGGGTGGACGGGGGCGAAGCACGGCGCGAAAGGCGCTGTGGGCGGGGCAGTTGCGGGTGGGGATGCCGATGAGAGGCGGTTGGCTTGGGTGTATTTGTCGCGGGTGGTGGAGGGGCCCTGTGCGGCGTTGTCGGCGTTGATCGGGTCGGTGGGGGTGGTGGAGGCGGCGCGGGCGGTGCGGGAGTGTGCATTGCCCGAGGTGTTGCGGGGGCCTACCGAGCTGCGGCGGGGGATCGACCGGGCGGAAAGGGATTTGGCGTATATCGAGCGGTTGGGTGGGCGGGTGGTGACGCCGGACGATGCGGAGTGGCCGGCCTGGCGGATGCTCGGACTGGAGCAGTTGGATCCGGCGCAGGATGCGGATGCGGCTGTGCCGCTGGTGTTGTGGGTGCGGGGGCCGCGGTCGCTGCTGGAGACCACCGAGCGGGCGATCGCGGTGGTGGGTGCGCGGTGCAGCACCGGGTACGGGAATCATGCGACCGGCGAGATTGCCGGTGAGCTCGCGGCGCGCGGGTGGACGATCGTGTCCGGGGCGGCATTCGGGATCGACGGGATGGCACACCGGGCCGCGCTGGCCGTCGGCGGTATGACGATCGCCGTGCTCGCCTGCGGTCCGGATCGGCCGTATCCCGTGCAGCACGATCAGCTGCTGGCCGAGATCGTCGATACGGGTCTGGTCGTCACCGAGTACCCACCCGGCACCTCCGCGCACAAACACCATTTCCTGGCCCGCAATCGGCTGATAGCGGCCTTCGCGGACGGTGTGGTAGTGGTGGAGGCCGGGATGCGCAGCGGGGCACGCAACACGGTGAAATGGTGCCGCCGGCTGGGCCGGCCCGCGATGGCCGTTCCCGGCCCGGTCACCTCGGCCGCCTCGGTCGGCTGCCACCGCATGATCCGCGAGGGCGAAGCCTTCATCGTCACCCGCGCCGAGGACATCCTCGACGAAGCCGGGCCGCTGCGCCTGTCCCTGCCGGGTGCGGTCCCACCCAGCCCCGAGGACAACCTCTCCGGCGACGAGGCCCTGGTCTTCGCCGCCCTCCCCGACACCGGTTCCCGCCCGCCTCGTGGCCTGGCCTCCGACACCGGCCTCCCACTGCCCGTCGTGCGGGCAACATTGTCCGCCTTGGAGATCGCCGGCCTGGTCGCCTGCGACGGCAACGGCTGGTACCGCACCACTCACCCGACCTCGGCCACCGCCGCCATAGTCGCCGCCCATGACCGCCATCGTTGATCAACCGGCCCGCCTGCACGGCAATGCGGTGCCCGGGCATGGACAAACGCTGGTGGCCGGGACGTGTGATGGGCGCGGCGGCGGGGGAGCTTGATATGTGGCGGGATTCGGGTCAGCGTGGACGGATGAGTGAGCTGCCCGAGGATTTGGAGGCATTGCTGGCCGAGTACGGGCGGCACTTGCGGTTGGGGCGGAATCGGTCGGAGCATACGGTGCGGGCGTATGTGGGCGATGCGCGCGGGTTGCTGGAGCATTTGCTGGGGCGGGCGGTGGATTCCGGTGTGGGGGAAGTGGATCTGGCGTTGCTGCGGTCGTGGCTGGCGGCGCAGTCGGCGGGGGGAGCGGCGCGGACCACCATGGCGCGGCGAGCCTCGTCGGCTCGGACGTTCACGGCCTGGCTGACGCACACGGGGCGGCTGGCCGTGGATCCGGGGCCGCGGCTGGGGTCGGCGCGGGCGCATCGGGTGCTGCCGTCGGTGCTGGGGCGCGAGCAGGCGCAGGCGGCCATGGCTGCGGCGGAATCGGGTGCGGCGCAGCATGATCCGATGGCCTTGCGGGATCGGCTGATTGTCGAGATGCTGTACGCGACCGGGATCCGGGTGAGCGAGCTGTGCGGGCTCGACATCGAGGACGTGGATCGGGAACGGCGGCTGGTGCGCGTGCTGGGCAAGGGGAACAAGGAGCGGGCGGTGCCGTTCGGCGTGCCCGCCGAGCAGGCGCTGGACGGCTGGCTGCGGTTCGGCCGGGCTGCCTTCGCCACTCCGGAGTCGGGGCGCGCGCTACTGCTGGGTCGGCGGGGGCGACGCATCGACCAGCGGCAGGCCAGAACTGTTGTGCACGAGGTGGTTTCCGCCATTCCGGGCGCACCCGATATGGGCCCGCACGGTTTCCGTCACACCGCCGCGACCCATCTGCTCGAGGGCGGGGCCGATCTGCGGGTGGTGCAGGAGATCCTGGGCCACGCCAGTATGGCCACCACACAGCTGTACACCCACGTGTCGATCGATCGGCTCAAGAAGGTGCACGACCAAGCCCACCCGCGCGCCTGATCGTCATGCGAATCCCCGACTCGGCCGAACTGCTGCCCGGCGCCGCCGATTCGCCTGTGGTGCTGCACATTCCGCACTCCGCTCGCACGATTCCCGCCGCTGTCCGCGCGGAACTGCTGCTCGATGACGGGGCGCTCGACCGCGAGCTCGACGCCATCACCGACGCCCATACCGCGCGGCTGGCCGACGCGGCCGCGCGCCTGTCACCCACTCGGCCATGGCAATTCGTGAACCGGATGTCCCGGCTGGTCGTCGACCCGGAGCGGTTCCCGGACGAGCGGGAGGAGATGCTCGCCGTCGGCATGGGTGCGGTGTACACCGCCACCACGGACCGGATGCCGTTGCGGGCGGCCGATTTCGATCCCGCACCGTTGCTGGACCGCTACTTCCACCCCTATGCGCAGGCTATGACGGATCTGGTCGCCGATCGTCTGTCGGCGACCGGCCGTGCGGTGATCATCGACGTCCACTCCTACCCGGCTCAGCCCCTGCCCTATGAGCTGCACGGTGACCTACCACGTCCGCCGATCTGCCTGGGCGCGGACGCCTTTCACACGCCGACCGAACTGCTCACCCGTGCGGCCGGGGCCTTCGTGGACTGCGGCGGCGTCGGCGTCAACAGCCCGTTCGCGGGAACCTATGTGCCACTGGACTTCTACGGCACCGAACCCCGCGTCACCGCGTTGATGGTGGAGATCCGCCGCGACCTGTACCTGTCCGAACCCGGCGGCCCGCCCGGCCCCGGAATCGATCGCCTGGCTGCCGCCCTGGCCGCGCTCATTGCCGATATCCGGTGACCGACGGCCTATCGAAATACTATCGACGACCTATCGGAATTCATGCTAGCGTCACTTAGGTAATCCTAATTATGGAGGCTTCCTTTGGCACGCACACGCATCACGCTGGTGGTCCAGAACACGATCCGGCTGACCGATCACCTGATCCGGGTCCGGCTGGGCGGCCCCGGCTTCGCGTCCTTCCAGCCCAACGACCGCACCGACGCCTACGTCAAACTGGTCTTCCCCGGCGTCGACGGCGACACCGTGCGCACCTACACCGTGCGCGAGGTGGATCGCGCGGCGCAGGAGCTCGCCATCGACTTCGTCTACCACGGTGACGAGGGCGTCGCCGGACCGTGGGCCGCCGCGGCCCAGCCGGGCGACACCATCGACCTGATGGGCCCGGGCGGCGCCTACGCCCCGCGTTCCGACGCCGACTGGCATCTGCTGGCCGGCGACGAATCCGCACTCCCCGCCATTGCCGCGGCCTGCGAGTCGCTGCCCGCCGATGCGGTCGGGCAAGTGTTCGTGGAGGTCGCGGATCCCGCCGACGAGCTCGCCTTCGCGCACCCGGAGGGCGTGGAGCTGACCTGGATTCACCGCGGCGCGGACGAACCGGGAGTGCGCCTCGCCACCGCCGTCCACTCCGCCCCCTGGCGTGACGGCCAGGTGCACGTCTTCATCCACGGTGAAGCCCAGGCCGTCATGCATGACCTCCGCCCCTACATCCGCAAGGACCGCGGCGTCCCCGCCGACTGGGCATCCATCTCCGGTTACTGGCGGCGCGGCCGCACCGAAGAGGGCTTCCGCCGCTGGAAGTCCGAACTCGCCGAACACGAAAAGGCCACCCCCGCAGCCCTTTAGCCGATCCATTCCTCCCGACCCGGGTGTCCCCCTACGGCCCGCCGCACGCATGTGCGGCGGGCTCCGCGGGCACATCCCCAGGGTTCCCCGCAGCACATAACCGAGATCGACAATGCCGCTGTCGCGAGGCGCACACCACGACGACGCGGCCCTCTGCGCGATAGGTCAGACGAATCGCATGTCGACGAGGTCGAATCCGTTGGGGCGGAACACATACCGCTGACCGGGTCCGCCGACGACTCGGCACCAGCTTTCGACTGTCAGTTCCGGTGTCGTGCCCGGCTGGGACAGCTTGATGCTGAAGCCGCCGCACATTCCGGGCACGGTAATCCACATGAGCGGGGTTTGGGCCTCGGCTAGTGGACCGAGCTGGAGCAGCCGTAGCCGGGCTTCCCGGACGAAATCGTAGGCGCGGCCGGGGATTACGGCGTCAGCACGTGTTCGAGTTGGTCGAGGTGTGGTTGCGGGACCGAGTGGCGGGGCTGTGGTGTGATTATCGCCTCCAGGTGCATGTGTCCTCGCCGTGCCAGGCGCCGCCTCGGACAACATGTTTCGGTCCCGGACACCCCACCACCGCAGTGCCATACCCGAAAGCTCAGCGGGTAGCGTCGATGATCATGACGAACCCATCCTCCCTGCGTGAACGTCTGCGCCTTGCGCTTCCTGTGGCGATGAAGGCTCGCGATCGCAATGCCACCGCGGCGCTTCGTTCGGCGCTGGGCGCTATCGACAATGCAGAAGCTGTGGACGGTTCCGATGTTCGCGCCGGGGCCATCGAGTCCAGTGCTGTGGGGCTGGGCGCGGCTGAACGTGCTCGGCGCGACCTCACCGAGTCCGATATCGCCGGTATCGTGCGTGCCGAGATCGACGACCGTCTCACTGCCGCAGGGGAATACGATGCGCTCTCCGGTGGGGCGGACCGTGCCGCCTCGCTGCGCGCCGAGGCCGCTGCCCTCTCCGCTCACCTCGCGGATGGCTGAGGCCGTGCGCTTCAGCGTGGCCGGATGGTTCCGATGTAGCGGTGTGCGAACCAGCGCTGGATGAGTCGCACGATCGGGCCGCCGAGCCGGGTGTACCAGGCGCCCGGTTTCGAGAACGCGGCAATGAGCCCGTGGACCGAGCCGTCGGCGGGGTCGTATTCGACGCAGAACAACTCCTCACCGCTCTCGGGGTGGCCGGGGAGGGTCCCATAGGCGAAACCGCGCCGATCCGGCTCGTCGAGGACGTAGACGACCCGGCACGGCGCGCTCACGCCGATCGGCCCCAGCCCGAGCCGCACCGTCAGCTCGGTTCCCGGCTCGGCTACCGGCGTGGTCGCGTCCCGGAAGATCCCGGTACCGCGCTGCATCCCGTACCCGAGAATGTGGTCGGCCGCCTGCTCGAACAGCGCTCGGCCCGAACCGATATGCCTGCGTAGCCGGAAATGGTCGTAGCCCGGCGGAAATTCACCCGCGGTCGCGCCGACATCGGAGTACGTGAAGGGCGCGGGTTTCTGCGACATGGTCACCATCCTCGCTCGGTTTCGAAGTTCACGTCCATGCGGCCGGGACGGGCCGGGATGTCGCCGGTGAGAGGCTTGAGCCGGATCGGAGTGCGGTGGAGCAGCCCGAGCGGATCGAGGTATTCGCCGTCCCGCCGGGCTCCCCAGTGCAGGCATGGAGAGCAGGGCGGGTGTCCGGCCTCCAGCAGCCCGATCGGTGTGCCGCGAGTCAGCCTGCGGCCCACGGGAATTGCCGCGGTGACCGGCTCGTAGGTCGTCCGGAGTCCGCCGGGATGGTCGATGGAGACAACCGGTTTGCCGGCCACGATTCCCGCGAAGACGACGATGCCGTCCCCGGCCGCGAGCACTACCTGCCCCCGATCGCCCGCCAAATCCACCCCCCGATGCCCCGGCAGCCAATCGTGTTCGGGCTTGTCGAAGGCACGCACGACCCCGGGCCGCGGCCGCAGCGGCCAGTCGAAATCGCCGCTGGGCGCTGGTGAACCGCCGGCAGCAGGCATGGCGGCGCACAGCCCGATCAGGCTCGTCGCGCACGCACCGGCCACGACCCGGACGACCGTGCCGCCCGGACCGTGCCCGCGCGATGCGAGTCCAAATCTGGTGTGCAGTCCGGGGGAAACGCCCGCGCCCGCGGCATTCGAAGCCGTCAGGGACGGCACGGCTGAGACGTCGGTGTGCTGGGTGGGAGGCGGTGGTTCGGGCATGGGAACCAGCCTGCGCCGCGGTGGGGGCGGTGGGCGAGAGGGTGCGCGGCGAGTGTGGATGACACGACCGGTTGTGGACAACGTGAATGTCAGTTGCTGGGTCGCCTCAGGGAGTAGTGGATCATCGGGCCGAGTACGCCCTGGACGGTTTCGAAAGGACGCATTCCCAGGCGCTCCACAACGGCTCGTGAGGCGGTGTTGCCTTCGTCGATTTCGGCGAGGACTCGATCCAGCCCGAGCGTGTCGAAGGCGTAGTCCAGGACCGCGGCTGCGGCCTCGCCTGCCAGGCCGCGGCCCCAGCGGGCGGGGGTCAGGCTGTAGACGATCTCCAGGTCGGGGCCGCCGTCGAGTCCACGCAATCCAGCCGTGCCGACCAGTGGCCCGCCGCTCCTTTCTCGGAGCGCCCAGAGCCCGAAATTCACGGTGGCGAAACTATTTTCGGAATTCGTGATGATCCGCGTGACCTCATCGACGGAGAGCATTTCGCCGTCGAAGAGGAATTCGCGGACGTGCGGGTCATGCCACAGCGCCACGAGTTCGTCGCGATCGCTCGCGCGCACCGGTGTGAGCGCCAGTCGCCCGGTTCGCAGCATTGCCCCACCGTAGGCCGCTGACCTGCGATTGCGCACCTGAGTAACGCGCACCCCCCGGGCCCGATTTCGGTCTGACGCCTCCGCTGCGTAAACTGATCCAGCGGTTTGCGTGAACGCAGACCGACTTCGCGCGCCCACAGTGAGTGTCGCCGGCTGGTCCCACTGATTCGTTTTCGGAGGGTTCCGGTGGCCGTGAGCGCCAGGGCAGGGATCGCCGATTCCTGTGTCAACCAGCAACGAGAGGAAGTTACGGAGCCATGGCTGTCGTAACAATGAAGCAGCTGCTCGATAGCGGCGCGCACTTCGGTCACCAGACCCGCCGGTGGAACCCGAAGATGAAGCGGTTCATCTTCACCGACCGCAACGGCATCTACATCATCGATCTGCAGCAGACGCTGACCTACATCGACAAGGCCTACGAGTTCGTCAAGGAGACCGTTGCCCACGGCGGCACCGTTCTCTTCGTCGGCACCAAGAAGCAGGCCCAGGAGTCGATCGCCTCCGAGGCGACCCGCGTCGGCATGCCCTACGTGAACCAGCGCTGGCTGGGCGGCATGCTCACCAACTTCTCGACCGTCCACAAGCGGCTGCAGCGCCTGAAGGAGCTGGAGTCGATGGAGCAGACCGGCGGTTTCGAGGGTCGCACCAAGAAGGAAATCCTCATGCTGACGCGTGAGAAGAACAAGCTGGAGCGCACCCTGGGCGGCATCCGGGACATGGCCAAGGTTCCCTCGGCCATCTGGGTTGTCGACACCAACAAGGAGCACATCGCCGTCGGTGAGGCTCGCAAGCTGAACATCCCGGTCATCGCGATCCTGGACACCAACTGCGACCCGGACCTGGTCGACTACCCGATCCCGGGCAACGACGACGCGATCCGCTCGGCCGCGCTGCTGACCAAGGTCGTCGCCTCCGCCGTTGCCGAGGGCGTGCAGGCTCGTGCCGCGCGTGCCACCGGCGATGCGAAGCCCGAGGCCGGCGCCGGCGAGCCGCTCGCCGAGTGGGAGCAGGAGCTGCTGGCTCAGGCCACCCCGGCCGCCGAGCCGGAGACCGCGGCCGAGGCCGAGGTGAAGGAAGAGCCGGCCCCCAAGACCCCGGCCGACTTCTGATTTCCAGCCGCGAGGCATCTGTTCACCTTGCCGACCGCTCATGTTCCATGACGGTCGGCAAGGTGTGACCCCCACAGACTTTCACTCACAAAGGGAGGCTCGCCCGAGATGGCGAACTACACCGCCGCCGATGTGAAGCGGCTCCGCGAGCTCACCGGCTCCGGCATGATGGACTGCAAGAAGGCGCTCGAGGAGAACGCGGGCGACTTCGACAAGGCCGTCGAGTTCCTGCGTATCAAGGGCGCCAAGGATGTCGGCAAGCGCGCTGAGCGCGCCACCGCCGAGGGCTTGGTCGTCGCGCAGGACGGCGTCCTGATCGAGATCAACTCCGAGACCGACTTCGTGGCCAAGAACCAGGAGTTCCAGGACGTCGCGAACGCCATCGTGGCCGCCGCCGCGAAGGCCCGCCCGGCCGACCTGGACGCCCTGAAGGCCGTTGAGGTCGACGGCAAGACCGCCGACCAGGTGCTGCAGGAGCTGGCCGCCAAGATCGGCGAGAAGCTCGAGCTGCGCCGCGTCGCCACCTTCGACGGCACCACCACCGTCTACCTGCACAAGCGCGCCACCGACCTGCCGCCCGCCGTCGGCGTTCTGGTCGAGTACACCGGCACCGACGCCGACGCCGCCCGTGCGGCCGGCATGCAGGTCGCGGCCCTCAAGGCCAAGTACCTGACCCGCGAGGACGTCCCGGCCGAGCTCGTCGCCAAGGAGCGCGAGATCGCCGAGGCGACCGCCAAGGAGGAGGGCAAGCCGGAGGCCGCCCTGCCGAAGATCGTCGAGGGCCGCGTCAACGGCTACTACAAGGACGTCGTCCTGTTGGAGCAGGCGTCGGTCACCGACTCCAAGAAGACCGTCAAGCAGCAGTTGGACGACGCCGGTGTCACCATCACCCGCTTCGCCCGCTTCGAGGTCGGCCAGGCCTGATCGCCTGAAGCATCGAAAAGGCCCCTCGCCCATCGGTTTCCGATGAGCGAGGGGCCTTCTCGTATCCACGGCGCTACGACACAATCGAGCACTCCCGGTTTCCTGGGCACTGTTTCCGGGGGCCGGGCGTCAGGTGGGTCGGCTCTGTAGTGCCGTCAGCTGGTGGATGTCGTGCTTCAGCCGTAGCTCGGAGATAGCCTCCGTGGTTGCCGAACCGGACAGTAGCAGGTCGCTCAGCTCGGCGAGGTACTTCTCGTGCCCGGCCGGCGTGACCATGAAAAGCATTCTGGCGGTGGTGGTTCCGGGATTGTGGAAGGCGTGGGGGCAGCCCGCGGGTACGTACATGAAGCTGCCCGGGCCGCCGCGGTAGACGGGCGTGCCGTCGGCGGCCTGCCAGGTGAGCCAGTCGCCCACGGCCTCGGCCTCGGGGTGGAAGGCCAGCAGGTCGAGTTCGCCCTCGACGATGTAGAAGATCTCCTCGGCGTGCCCGTGCCAGTGCGCGCCGACGTCGAAACCGGGCGGAACCTCGGCCTCGAAGGCGGACCAGGCTCGGGAGTGGTCGGCCCCGACCTTGAGCGTCATGGTGGGCTGCACCTTCTCGCCTACGCCGGGTGGCAGCAGCAGTCCGTCGGCGGCCAGTAGTCCGTCGGTCATGGTGTGCTCCTCAGAGGGTCCAGTCGGTGGCGGTCGGCCAGGCGTCGAGGGTCATCAGGTCGGGGAGAGCCGCGCGCAGGGCGGGCACGTCGATGGCCGGGGCGGGGCGGGATTTGAAGAATGCGAACATCTTTCCCATCGATGCCGGAGCCCGCCCCGACCCCGTGCAGCGAGCTGCAGACCAGGTGCGCGACGCCGACTTTGGCGGCCAGGTCCGCGCTCATCTCCAGCTCCCGTCGCGTCGATCTCGATTCGACGATAGGAAGCCGCGTGCGCGCCTGTCCTGGTGGCGATAATGCTAGGCAGGTCTCTGTACAGGGGGACGGCCGAATGGTAAGCGGCAAAGGCACTTCCGGCTCGCATCACGTCTCCGCCCGGCACGCGCAGCTGGGCGAGTTCCTGCGGGCGCAGCGGGCGCGGTTGCAGCCGGGAGACGTGGGCCTGGTGCCGTACGGCGATCCCGCGCGGCGGCGTACGCCCGGATTGCGGCGGGAGGAGGTCGCCGAGCTGTCGGGGGTGGGGGTGACCTGGTACACCTGGCTGGAGCAGGGGCGTGAGGTGGCGGCCAGCCGGCAGGTCATCGATGCCCTGGCCCGCACTCTCCGGCTGGATCTCGATCAGCATCGTCACCTGCGGTTTCTGGCCGGCCTCGCGGAGCCGGAGGACGCCGAGCCCGAGGCCGACCGGTCTCGGCTGCAGCGCCTGGTGGACGCGGTCATGCCCAGTCCGGCCAGCGTGTACGACGCCGGATTCGACTATCTGGTCTGGAATCGGGCCTATGTGCTGGTTCGCGACGATCCGCTCGCCCTGCCGCCGGAACGCCGCAATCTGCTCTGGATGATGTTCACCGAGAACGCGAATCGCATGCGCATGGCGCATTGGGAGCGTGCGGCGCGCGCGGTGGTCAGTCAGGTGCGCGATGCCGTGGGCCGTCGCCCCGACGATCCCCGGCTGGCCGCCTTGGTGTCGGAATTGTCCGTTGTGAGCCCGGACTTCCGGCGCTGGTGGTCGGAGTATCCGGTGCGCAGATTCCGGCCCGCCACCATTACCGTGCGTCATCCGCGGGCCGGGCCGATCGAACTCGAAGTATTCCAATTGCGCCCGGTCGAGTACCCGAACCTGCTGATGGTGGTGCAGGCCCCGGCAACGCCGGTCGCCGCCGGGCGAATCGCCGCGGTCCTGGCGGCCGGGCAAATCGGGTAAATGTCACGAATCGGTAGGCCGTATCGAGGGTCGGGTCACGCTCGCCACCGGTCGTGAGGCAGGATGGATGGAGCTTTCAAGCCGTCCCGTGCAATCTATCGGCCGGGATGGTCTTTTCATGTGCGTGCGCACGCTCGACCGCCGAGACAAGGAGACCGATGACGGACCCGGATACCGCCCCCGATCGCAAGGGCTACCGCCGAGTGCTCCTCAAGCTCGGTGGCGAGATGTTCGGCGGTGGTCGGGTGGGTCTCGATCCCGATGTGGTGCAGGCGGTCGCGGAGCAGATCGCCGAGGTCGTCGAGACCGGTGTCCAGGTGGCGGTCGTCATCGGCGGCGGCAACTTCTTCCGTGGCGCCGAGCTCGAGGAGCGCGGCATGGAGCGGGCCCGCTCGGACTACATGGGCATGCTCGGTACCGTCATGAATTCCCTTGCGCTGCAGGACTTCCTGCAGAAGCAGGGCATCGACACCCGGGTGCAGACCGCCATCACCATGGGTCAGGTCGCCGAGCCGTACCTGCCGCTGCGCGCCAAGCGGCACCTGGAGAAGGGCCGCGTCGTGATCTTCGGCGCGGGCATGGGCATGCCCTACTTCTCCACCGACACCACCGCCGCCCAGCGCGCGCTGGAGATCGGTGCCGAGGTGGTCCTGATGGCCAAGGCCGTGGACGGCGTCTTCACCGCGGATCCGCGGGAGGACCCCGACGCCACCATGTTCACCGAGATCACCCACAAGGAGGCGTTGGAACGCGGCCTGAAGGTCGCCGATGCCACCGCTTTCAGCCTGTGTATGGACAACCAGATGCCCATGCTGGTGTTCAATCTGTTGACCAAGGGAAATATCGCCCGTGCGGTCGCCGGTGAGAAGATCGGCACGCTGGTCCGGTCATGACCGAGACAAGAACGATGACGCAGTGGAGGAATCGCCGTGATTGAAGAAGCGCTCTTCGACGCCGAGGAAAAAATGGAGAAGGCCGTCTCGGTGGTGAAGGACGATCTGGGCTCCATTCGGACCGGGCGCGCGAATCCCAGCATGTTCTCGCGAGTAGTGGTCGACTACTACGGTTCGCCGACGCCGATCACCCAGATGGCCTCCATCACGGTGCCCGAGCCGCGCATGCTCGTCATCAAGCCCTACGAGCAGTCCCAGCTGCAGCCGATCGAGACCGCGATCCGCAACTCGGACCTCGGGGTGAACCCGACCAACAATGGCGACATCATTCGCGTCAGCGTCCCGCAGCTGACCGAGGAGCGCCGCCGGGAAATGGTCAAGCAGGCCAAGTCCAAGGGCGAGGACGCCAAGATCTCGATCCGCAATGTCCGCCGCAAGGCGATGGACGAGCTCGGCCGCATCCAGAAGGACGGCGAGGCCGGCGAGGACGAGGTCGGCCGCGCCGAGAAGGAACTCGACAAGACCACGCAGAAGTACGTCGCGCACGTCGACGAACTGGTGAAGCACAAGGAAGCTGAGCTGCTCGAGGTCTAGGACGGCCGACGCCGGCCGGGGGTAGGGACGAACGGACGACAAGTGAGCGACGGGACAATCGTGGCCGAAGAGACTGCCGCCACCGGCGAGATGCCGGAGGACGCCGCCACACCGCCGGCGGCGGGCGCGGAGTCGGCAGGGCCGGGAAATGACGAGGGGAAGCCGCCCGCGTCGAAGGCGGGCCGCAACCTGCCGGCGGCGCTGGCGGTCGGATTCGGGCTGGGGTTGTCCCTCATCGCGATTCTGCTGTGGGCGCCCAAGGTGCTGATCGGCGTGATCGCGGTGGCGATCGCGGTGGCCACCTGGGAGGTGGCCAAGCGGCTGCGCGAGGCCGATGTGCTGGTGCCCCGGATTCCGCTGCTGGTCGGCGGGCAGGCGGTGGTGTGGCTGGCCTGGCCGTCCGGGCCACAGGGGGTGCTGGGCGCCTTCGGCGCGACCGCGCTGACGATCATGGTGTGGCGGCTGTTCGACCACGGCCTGCGGGCCACGCCGCGAAACTACCTGCGCGACACCGCCATCGCGGTGTTCGTGCTGGCCTGGATTCCGCTGCTGGCGGCCTTCGCGGTGCTGATGCTGCAGGAGGACAAGGGCAACCTGCGGGTGCTCACCTTCATGATCCTGGTGGTCTGCTCGGACGTGGGCGGCTATGTGGCCGGTGTGCTGTTCGGCAAGCACCCGATGGTGCCGCACATCAGCCCGAAGAAGTCCTGGGAGGGCTTCGGTGGATCGCTGGTGTTCTGCGTGATCGGCGGCCTGCTCACGGTGACGCTGCTGCTGCAGGCGAACTCGATGATCGGCGTGCTGCTCGGCGTGGGCCTGGTGCTGGTGGCGACCAGCGGGGACCTGATCGAATCACAGGTCAAGCGGGAGCTCGGCATCAAGGACATGGGCACGCTGCTGCCCGGCCACGGCGGGATCATGGATCGTCTGGATTCCATGCTGCCGTCGGCCTTCGTGGCCTGGCTGGTGCTCACCGCGCTGCTCTGACGCGTTGAAACGGTTGCCGCTCAGAATGTTTCGGTGGTTCAATGCAGGGGCGCTGACGCGGCAGCGGTGACGAGGGGGCGACCATGGGCGACATCAAGCAGATCGAACTGCCCGACGGCACGATCATCCATGCCCGGGTCGTCTCCGATGAGGACGAGCAGGCCGGTGGTGACGCCGGCCTCGGCGACTACTTCAAACTCGAGAAGTTCGGCGACACCGTCAAGGGTGTGGCCGCTTCGGTGCGCCAGAGCGTTTCCGGTCTGCGGGCCGACAAGGTCTCGGTCGAATTCGGGCTGGAGCTGTCCGTCGATGCCCACGGGGTGATGGCCGTGCTGGCCTCCGGCGGCGCGAAGGCGTCGGTGAAGATCAAGCTCGACTGGGAGCTGGACGCGCGCGATGCGGGGGACCAGGCGGCAGGGTGATGCCGGGTGCCAGATGACACAGCCGAACTGCTGAAAGGCGCGACCGCCGAGGTGGTTCCGGTGCCGCGGCGGCGGGATGGGACGTCGCTCGGCACGGCGTTCCGGGTGGCTCCCGGCTTCGCGATCACCGCCGCGCATGTGGCTCGCACCGAGGGGGCGCGGGTCGAGCTCCGCTTCACCGGTGGGACCTGCGCCGCCGAGGTCGTGGTCGCGCACCCGGCTCCACCGGACAGCACTCGCTGGGACTTCGACGATATCGCCGTGCTGCGCATCCTCGAGCCCGACGAGGTGCGGGCCGTCCCCTGCGTGCTCATGGCCGAACCGGTGCCGGACCCCGGGGACAAGCTGCTCATCTGCGCCTACAACCCTGGCTATGTCGCGGACTTCGTCGAGAACTATCGCGATTGCGTTGTGCGGGAACCGCATCCGCCGAAGTTCTGCACCATCGACGGGACTCGTGCGGTGATCCAGGGCATGTCGGGCGGACCGGTGTGGTCGGTCCGGCACGGCGGGGTGTTCGGATTGGTGAAGGGGAGCGAGAACTACAACGCACCCCAGGGCGGCGCGGTGGCCCTGCTGCTGGACGGCCTGCGGCGGCTGTGCCCGCCGGAGCTCTATCAGGAGATCATCACCTCGCACGACCGGTATCACAGTGCGAATCAGCTGTGGTCGGACCGGTTGTCCGGTCGTTCCGCGGCGCTGCGCCGCTGGATGATCGATCTGCACGGCCTGCTCGCGCAGATTCCGGCGGGCCCCGGCCGGCTGGCCCCCGAGGAGTTGGTCAGCCACCTCTTCCGCGACTTCGTGCGGCCGCGGGAGGTGAATCGCCTTGCGACACTGCGCGATCTGGTCGAATTCCTGGGCACCGAGTTCCCGCGGCCCAATGAGGCCCTGGCCCGCTTCTGCATCCTGGTCTCCCGGCTGCTGCCGGGACTCGACAAGGCCGTTCTCGAAGGACTGCAGCGCATCAAGGGGCGCATACTCACGCCCGCGGCACTCGAGGCGCTGGAACAGTATCTGGTGGCGCAGCTGCCCGAGGCCGCGGTGCGCACAACGCTTTTCGGCGTGATTCAGCCGAGCGAAGAGCCGAAGGTCGAGGGGCGGCCCGCATCCTTTCGCTACGAGGTGCACCAGAGATTCGACGACCAGGAAATCCTGCAGATCGAGGACGAACAATCCGATGAGCCGGGCGAATACGATCTGGTCAAACAGGAATTGAAGTCGGCGCTCGATCGCCAGCTGAGCAAAACCCGGGCAGCGACGCATGGGGTCGAAATCGTCGTCGCGCTGCCGGATGAATTTCTGACCGAAGAACCGCTGTTTGAATGGCGGCGCCCGGATGCGCGTCCGTTCAGCAAATACGTGATGCGATTGCGCCGCAGTTCTACCTGGGAAAAGGACGACGAGAAGATCGTCGAAGTCGAGGAGCGTTATCGGCGGCTGCTGCGGCAGGCGTCCGACGGGGTGGTCTGGATCTGCTGCGCCGACCCGCGCGCCCAGGATCTGGGTCTGCTGCAGGAACTGTTCGTCTACGACGAGGACGATCTGGAGCCGCACGACAGTCTCGCGATCACCGAACCGCCGACCGTGCACGCCCTGGAGGCGTCCCGGAGCAACGCCCTGCCGGTGACGGTCTGGCGCACCGAACGCTGCCCCGATCACCCGGTGGGGGGCGCGCCGTGCGGCGGGTTCCGATTCCACGCGAAGCTGACCGCCTGGCTGCAGAGCGAACCGCCGGCGGACTGGCACGCCGCGGTGTGGCGCGAACAGCGCCGGCCGCAGCCCTCGGCCCAGCGAGATCAGTTCTGGCGCAAGATCGTTTTCCTGTTCGACAAGCCGGGGGAGAGCCGTCGCCGGCCGCCGCTGGCGGGTCCGCGGATGGCATGAGGGAGTGGGGATGACAGCACCCAATTGGCATGTGTTCCATGGTTCGGGGGAGCCGCGGCCCGACGGCTGGGATGCCGTGCCGCCGCCCATGCTCGCGCGCACCTTCACCGGCGCGCCGCTGGTGCCGCCGCCCCGGGAGCGGGCGGATCAGCCCGATCAGATCCGGCGCAAGCTCGGCGCGGGCGACATCGGCGCGCACCAGTTGCGGCCCGACGATCTGGATGTCATCAATGCCGCGCTGTTGTGCCGCAGACCGTTGCTGGTCACGGGCGCACCGGGATTGGGGAAATCCGCGCTGGCCTATCTCGTCGCCCGCGAGCTGGCGCTCGGGCCGGTGCTGACCTGGCCGATCACCAGTCGCAGCACGCTGCGCGAGGGGCTCTACCACTACGATGCCCTGCGGCGCTTCGAGGAGGCGCAGCTGCCGGGCACGGGGCCGGTGGAGCTGGCCGACTACATCACGCTCGGACCGCTGGGCACCGCGCTGCTGCCGTACCGGCGGCCGCGGGTGCTGCTGATCGACGAAATCGACAAGGCCGATGTCGATCTGCCCAACGACCTGCTGCACGTGTTCGAGAACGGCGAGTACCAGATCGACGAATTGCGCCGAATTCGGGCGCAGCGCGGGACAGTTGACGTTTTCACCCACGAGGGCCGGGAACAAGTCTCGATTTCCGAGGGTTTCGTGCAGTGCAACGCATTCCCGATCGTGATCTTGACGAGCAATGGGGAGCGTGAATTCCCGCCGGCCTTCCTGCGTCGCTGCCTGCAACTTCAGTTGGCGAAACCCGAACGCGCGCAATTGGAGCGCGTGGTCGCCGCGCATCTGGGAGACTCGGTGGTGCGGGAATATGACGAGATTATCGAGACTTTCATCAGACGACGGGATGATCTGGGAACACTACCGACCGATCGGCTTTTGATCGCTCTGCATGTTCTCACCCGGGCCGCCGGCGACGATCTGAACCAGGAGGGACGGAAACGGCTGGCGGAGCGTCTGATGCAGCCGACGGAGAGCGGGGGCTGAGGTGGGAAGCCTGTCCGAACTGCTGGAGGCTCTGCGCGGGCTGGAGATGGACCCCGACCAGGTCGCCGAGGCGCTCTGGCTCGCCAAGCACATCGAGGATCAGCCCGCGGCCGCGACACCGTCGCTATTGCCGGCGGCCGAAGTACCCGAGTCCGAGCCCATCTCGCCGATTGCGGCCCTGTCGCCGCCGGACCTGCCGGTGGCGCCCCGGGCCGCGCCCGCCGCGCCACCCGGCCGCACCTACGGCTGGCCCTTCCGCGCGGAGATCGAGGTCTCCGCACCCGCACCGCTGGATTCGGAACTGCGGCTGCTGGGCGAATTCCGCCCGCTCGGACAACGACTCCCGGATCCCGACCAGCGCGAGTTCGACGAGGAAGCGACGGTGCAGCGCAGCGCGAGCACGGGCGTGGCCTGGCCGGTCACCCGCCCGGCGCTGGTGCGCCGGCGCGAGGCCGCGCTGGTGTTCGACCGGCATCCGTCCATGGTCGCCTGGGGCGGCCTGGCCCGCGCGGTGCGAGAGATGGTGGAGAAGGTCGGTTTTCGCCAGGTGCGGGTCTGGTATCTGGACGAGGACGCCGCGGGCGCGCTCCGATTGGCCACGGGCGCACGGGAACCCGCGGACCGGGCGCTGTCGGAGCTCCACGACGCCTCGGGTAGCCGGGTAATCATGGTCTTCAGCGCCTGCCTGGGTGACGCGTGGCAGTGGGGCACGGTCGCTGCCGAACTGCAGCAGCTGGCCAAGGTGTCCCCGGTGGCGGTCATCCAGCCGCTGCCCAGCAGCATCTGGAGTAGGACCGGTCTGAACTGGGAGCAGGGCCGAATAACTCCGGTGATCCCCAACCGTCCCTCGCCGCTGCGCGTGGTCGCGCCGGCGGGTTCCGGCCCGATGCCCGTCCCGGTGCTGGAGATGACGCCGGGCTGGATCGCGCCCTGGACCGACCTGCTCACCGGCCGCCGCCGGGCCGCCGGCTTCCCGCTGCTGAGCCGACCGGCGAGCGACCCGGACCGCTCGCGCACGCTCGCCGCCCGGCAGAACGCCGAACTCGGGGATCGTCCGCTGGAACGGGTGCGCCGCTTCCGTTCGGCCTCCTCACCGGACGCCTTCCGCCTGGCCGCCAGCCTGGCGCAGGTGCCGCTGCTGCTGCCGATCATGCGGCTGGTGCAGCGGGCGGTGCTGCCCGGCACCCGGGCGAGCGTGCTGGCCGAGGTGCTGGCGGGCGGCCTGATCGAGGAGGCCACCGAGACCTCCGCGCCGCCCTACACCATTCCCGAGGACAGCCGGGTGTTCGTCTTCCGGCAGGAGGTCGCGGCCATCCTGCGGGACGCCCTGCCGCGCAGCGAGGCGACCGGGGTGCTGAATGCCGTCTCGCAATTCATCGAGACGCATTATGACGTGCCCGGAAAGGTCTTCCGGGCCACCGTTTCCGAGCCCTCCTCCGGCGGTGGCGCGCCTTTCGCCTATCTGTCACCGGAAACCCTGCGGCGCATTGCCCCGAGCTTTCCCGATCCGCCCAGCGAACCGCCCGACGAGGACGACCGCCGCCGCTATGACGCGGTGCTCGGTGATGCCGTGGCAACGGTCGCGCTGGATGATCCGGATCTCGCGCTCACGCGGTGCCGGTACGCGCTGGCGTCGGTCCCGATGGGATATGCGCCGCGAATCACGGTGCTGCACAGCATGACAATGCTCTTGCGCGTCCGCTGGGAGCGTTTCGGCGACACCTCGGATCTGGACGAGGCGATCGCGGTGGCGAAAACCGCGCTCACCGAAATGCCCGACGCGGAGGACGATCCGGAATTCGTGGCCGAACTCGGCGGGTTGCTGTTCCGGCGGTATTCCGCGGTCGGCGGGGTGGACTTCCTGATCGATTCCACCCGGGTGCTCCGCATCGTGGCGGAGGCCGTGGACCCGCACGGCCTACTCGGTGTCCAGGTTTCCGAACAACTCGGTGACGCCCTGGTGCTGCGCTGTGAGGTGGCCGCCGAACCGCTGTACGCGTGGGAGGCGATCGATCGATACCGGGTGGCCGTCGAGGGCGCCGACGAGTCGCGCGGGCCGGTGCTGTTGCTCAAACTGGCGCGCGCACGGCTGGATGTCGTGGTGCTGTCCGCGTATCCGGACCCCACGGTGGCGGAGCAGCTGCTCGAAGACTTCCGTTATGCCGCACCAGAATTGACGAACGCCGGGACCGAACTGAATCAGGCGACGCACGAATTCGTGCGGCGGGTGGAGTCGGGCGCGGCCACCGGGCGGTTGGAAACCACCTTGATGTACCGACTGGCCGGGATTGTGCGGGCGGCCCTGCCGGACCTGATGGACTCGGCAGCCGAGCCCGGATCGGCACTGTCGGCAGTGCGGGCACTGCTGGAACTGGCACCGCCGGAAGCGGAGTCCAGCGGTCGATGACGGAGGTCGGCGCCCGACGGCGATCACGCTGGGGCATTCGCGTCGCGGCGCTGCTGATGGTGGCGGTGGCGGCCGGGCTCGGCGCGGTCGCGCTGCGCGGGGTGCTCGAATTCGCCACCCCGCGGCTGCTGGGCGCGGTCCTCGTGTTGCATCCTGTCGAGGGTGGGCTGTGGGAGCCGACGCAGGTCCTCGCCCATGACCGCCGAGTGGCTCTGCTGCCCGTCATGGTCGCGGCCGGAATGATACTGGCCGTGCTGATTTCGCGGTGCAACGGAACCTCGGTCGATCGCACCGACCGGACCCCGGTCGATCGCACCGACCGGACCCCGGTCGATCGCGCCGACCGGACCCCGGTCGATCGCACCGACCGGACCCCGGTCAATGGCACCGATGGTGTGATCGCCGCGATCAACGGGCGGGATCTGGCAGGTCTGGATACCCGTGGCGCGGTGGTGAAGCTGGCCGGGACCACCGTCACGCTGGGCGCGGGCGGGTCCGGCGGGACCGAGGGGCCGGTGGTGCAGGTGTCGGCATCGCTGGCAGCGGTGGTGGCGCGGCGGCTGCGATTATCGGAGGGGGAGAGCGGGCTGCTCGTGGCGGCCGCGATGGGGGCGGGTGTCGCCGCGTTGTTCCAGGCGCCGATCGGGGGCGCTCTGCTGGCCGGGGAACTGTTGCGCAGGCGCGGAATCGATTGGACGGCACTGATTGTCGCGATCCCCGCCGCCTTCGTCGCCTTCGGTGTCTTCGTCTCGGTGTACGGCTATCGGCCGTTGTTCGGCGCGCAACTCGGTGGTGCCGGGAGCTGGACCTCCCTGGCCTTGCTGGCGGCCACCGGGCTGAGCTGCGGCCTGCTGGCCCGTGTGTACGTGTGGACCTTCGGGAGCACCGGGCGGGTGCTGGCTCCGCTGCGCCGGTGGCCGATAATTGCCGCAGCCGTGGGCGGCGCGGCAGTGGGTGCCGTTGGCATCGTTGTTCCCATGACCCTCGGGACGGGCTACGGCTCGGTGGCCGCCGAACTGTCGGAGGTCCGGGTCGCGGCAATTCCCCTGTGGGTCTTGGCGATACTGCCGCTGGTCAAGATTGCCGCCACCGCCGTGACGTTGCAGTCGGGCGGCGTGGGCGGTGTGTTCGGACCGGCGATGGTGATCGGCGCTTCGGCCGGGGCGCTGTGCTGGCGGCTCGCGGTGGTCGCCGGCGCGCACCCGGGCCCGGTCGCGCTGTTCGCCCTGACCGGTCTGGCGGCCACCCTCGGTCCCGCGGTGCGCGCGCCCTGGGCCGCGCTCCTCCTCGCCACCGAGGCGAGCGGAAACCTGCTGCCGCCCCTCGGCATGCTCATCGCTGTCGCCGTGGCCTACCGGTGCGCAGGCGGCGCCACGCTGTTCCCGAGTCAGTTGAATGCTCAATTTCCCAGGCGCTACCGGCAATTGGAGGTTTCGGTTATGTTGAAATCAGCCGCCGGTGTCAACAGAAGGTGGGTGGATCGCATGTTCGGCGGGGTCTGGTCGCGACACCGGAAGCGGTCGGATCCGCCCGGGGGAGGTTGTGCGATGGAGCCTGAGACGGCGCGTGGTGTTCCCGATTTGTCCGATATTTCGCTGGATGTGCTGGCTCGTTCCGACCGGCCGGATATCGGGCAGGCACTGCGGATCGCCTTGGCGCGCAGGGCATCCGCCGGGATCATCTTCGCGGGGCACAGCGCGGGTGGCGCATGAAGCGGCACAGCGCGGGTGGCGCATGAAGCGGCACAGCGCGGGTGGCGCATGAAGGGGCGCAGCGCGGGTGGCGCGTGACAGCGCGGCGGATCGGGTCATGAGGTCCCGATTGGGCTGCGGCACAGAGCAGCTGGCGACCCTGACGGTACCGGCGGACCAGATCGACGCCCTGGCACGGCTGTCCGACGAGCCGAGCACCCTGGGCCTGCTGCAGCGATCCCGGCTCAGCCGGAACCTGGCCTTCCTGGCCGCCATCGTCCGCGCACCCGTGGCCGATGACGCGGTGCGCACCGCATTCGGGCTGCTGGCCGAGATGCAGCGCAAGCACCCCGACGCGGTGCGGAATACCCTGCAGCACCCGCGATTCGGGGCCTGGGCCGCGGTGTGCGCCGCGGCGCTCACGGCCGGCGGGGCGGACCGGGGCGCCGATGCGGTGCCCGCCGCACACCTGGCCTCGTTCGCCGCGGCGGCCGCGGTCCGGACGGGGACGCCGTTCGACCTGTGGTTGCCGGCGAGCGGGGACGCCGTCGTGGTGCCGGGACTGGGCTGCTGGACCGGCCCGGCCGCGGACCCGGCCCGGGTGCGTGCCACCGGTTCGACGACGCCACCCGAGATCGGACAGCCGTGGACGTCGGTGCGGCGGTTGGCCGCTCGCCTACCGGACGGTGTGGTCACCGTGGAGTTCGACGACCTGCCGCCGACACCCGCCGCCTGGCCGGACCTCGCGCCCGCCGATCCGCGGCATCGGTGGCAGCCCTGCCCGGAGTCCGAATTCGACGGCTGGCAGCGATTGTTCGAACCCGCGCTGGAGCTGCTCTGGCAGACCGTGCCCGAGCTGGCCGGACCGCTGTGCCGGGGCATGCGGGCGATCATGCCGCGGTCGCAGGGCTCGTCCAGCTTCGTCAGCTCCACGCTGGCCGACTCCTTCGGCGCGGCCGCCATGGTGCGGCCGCCGGACGAGCTGGCCGCCGCGACCGCACTGCTGCACGAATTCCAGCACTCGAAGCTGTGCGCGCTGATGGAGGTCGTGCCGCTCATCGCCGTCGAGGGCGCGGCCGATCTGCCCTCGCCGTGGCGGCGGGAGCCGCGGCCGGCCAGCGCTGTGCTGCACGGCATCTACGCGCATCTGGCGGTGGCGCGACTGCATGCGCGGGCGTCCCGGCAGGAGGGCTACCACGTCGACGGCGTCCTGGTGCGCGCGCAGACCCTCGACGCCTGCGACACCCTGCTGCACTCGGATCGGTTGACCCCGACCGGTCACCGCTTCGTCCAGCTCATGCGACACACCGCACTTCACGACGGCCGCACCGCGGCCACGAACCGGCGAACGGAGTAGCGACCCTTGGCATCGATTCCGCCGCAACCGATTCCGGCCGACCAGCCGATCGTGATTGTGCACGCGCCCGAGGACGCGGTCTGGGGGCTGTGGATTCAGCAGGTGTGCGCGGGTGTCGGACTCGACGTCCGCACCCGGCGGCTGAACGGGACCGATCCCGCCGAGCCGGCCGGCACGGTGGTGCTGGTGGTCAGCGTGAACTTCATCCGGGCGGCCGGGTTCTCGCAGCAGGATTGGGCACGGCTGGCCGATCGGGCGGGCGTGCTCGCCGTCCTGGTCGGCGCCGCCGATGTACCCGCCGACGCGGACCGCATACCGGTGGTCAACCTCCGCGTGCTGCCCAGTGCGCAGCAGGCGCGGGCGCGAGTCCTGCACGCGCTCGGCCACACGGCGTCCGAGACCGTGCCGGAGACCCTGCGGCAGGCCGGCCGATTGCAGGTGCGCTACCCGCGGGAGCAGATGTACCCCGGGTATCAATCCATGACCATGCCCCAGTACCAGGCGGATTGGTTCTTCGGCCGCGAACAGGAGATGGAGGACATCCGCGCCCGGCTGGACGCCGAGAACGTCGTGGTGCTGACCGGCCGGCCCGGCAGCGGCAAGACCTGGCTGGCCGCCGCGTACGTGCACCGCTTCCGGTCGCAATACGATCTGATCGCGTGGATCCCCGGTGAGAACGGCGCGGTGCTGCGCGCCGAGCTGGGCAAGCTGGCCGAGCCGCTCGGCCTGCCGGACTCGCTGCCGCGGGAGACCCTGCACCTGGATGTGGTGCAGGCGCTGCGGACCCTCGGCAAGCGCTACCTGATCATCTACGACAATGTGACGCCGGACCGGTACCGGGCCGCGGGCGAGCGGTTTCCCTTGCCGCGCAAGCCCGCACGCCTGTCCGAGGTGATCCCGTGGGACGGTCCCGGCCATGTGCTGCTGACGTCGAAGGCCCGCGATTGGGACGAGCCGCGGCCGATCACGGTGCCGCGCTTCTCGGAGCAGGAGGGCATCGACTTCCTGCAGCGGCACGTCCGGGCGCTCCCGGACGATCTGGCCAAGGGATTGAGCGCGGCCGTCGACGGCAGCCCGGTGCTGCTGAACGCGCTCGCGCACCGCGGGGCGGGCGGCGCCGACGTCATCGACGACACCTTCGTGCGCTCGGTGGCCGACAAACCGTTCCCGGTGCTGGCGGGCGGGTTGTACCGGCAGGCGGCGCTGATCTTCGGCGGCGTGGTGCAACCGCTGATCGAATCCCCGGTGGGCAGTGACGAATGGGCCGCCGGCCGGCTGCTGCAATTGCTCACCGCGTTCCAGGAGGGGCAGCCGATCCCGTTGGCGCTGTTGATCTCCCAGCTACCCGGGACCGAGCGGCGACCGGGGCGCCGGCTGCCCGCGCCACTGCGGGACGCGCTGATCACCGAACACCGCCGCCGGAACGTGCTCACCCTCGCGACGCGGGATTCGGTGGCCGACGTCTGCCGCGATCCGTTCACCGATCGCGGCCAGGCGTTGAAGATTCACGCCGTGCCGTGGCACGGCATCCGGGACTATCTGAGCGCGCCCGTCGTCGAGGAGAACCGGCACGTCGTGCACGGCATGCTGTGCGATGCCGACCCGCAGCGCACGGATCTGCCCGCGCTCTGGCAGCGGTACCTGTGGCTGTGGCAGCAGCTCGACTGCTCCGAGGCGCTGACCTGCCGGCAGGTGGCGGATCCGCAGGGCACCTGTGCGCAGCTGCCCGCGCTGATCCAGCACGTGGTGGACGCGCTCGGTGTGCAGGGCGAATTGACCGCCGCCGCGGGGCTCGGCCTGCGGGCCGCGGAAAGCTACTCGGAGCTGCTGGGTCCCGACCACATCGGCGTGGTCCGCATCCGGGTCGTCACCGGAAATGCGCTGTGGCAGCTGGGCCGTTCGGCCGAGGCCCGCGATGTGGCGGCGGCTGCCCGGGCCGGTGTGGAACGGCAGCGCGAGCGGTATCCGGAGGAACACGTGTGGTCCAGCGATCTGCTGGCCGCCTGCATGCGCACGTCCGGGGACTGGGCCGGAGCGGTCGAGGTCAACGAGGAGTCGTTCCGGTGGGCGCGAGATCATCTGGGCGACAGTCATATCGAGACCATTCGCGCCGAGCACAACCTCGCCGTGGCCTACCGGATGGTCGGCCGCTTCGCCGATGCCATGGACGCCGATGTCGCGAACTACGACCGGTTCCGCAACGATCCGCTGCTGGCCTCCGAAGCGGTCCTGAAGTTGCACTGCGTCAACAATGTTGCGCGCAACCACCGCGAGCTGGGTGACGTCGAGGCGTCCGTGGTGCTGCAGGAGCAGGTGCTGCGGGATTTCGTCCAGCTGTTCGAGAATCCGCGGCAGCAGCACATTCTGCGGGCTCGCAAGAACCTCGCCGTGTCCTACCGCAAGTCCGGGCGGTACGCGCAGGCGCTGGAGATGCAGTGCGCGGCGCTGGCCGACCATGTCGAGGTGTACGGGGAGGAGCATCCCGAATCCGTCGCCGCCCGAACGAATGTCGCCAATGACTACCGGATGACCGGGGATCCCGGTGCGGCGTTGCGGTACGCGGCCGAGGCGTACCGGATCTGCCGGGCGGTGCGGCCGGATCATCCGTACACCGCCGCGTGCGCGGTCAACCACGCGGCGGCGCTGCGGACGCTCGGGCGGTACGACGAAGCGCTGCAGGCGGATCTGGAAGGGGTGCGGATCTTCCTGGACCGGCTGGGGCCCGATCATCCGTACACCCTCGCCGCCCAGACCGACGTGGCCTCGGATCTGGCCGGACTGGGACGCGCGGCCGAGGCCGGCGAACTCGGGGCAGACACCCTGGCGCGGCTGCGGCGGGCGCGCGGCGGCTGGCATCCCTACACCCTGCAGTGCGCGCTCAACCTCAGTCTGGATTGGCGCGCGCTGGGCCGCATCGAGGCCGCTGACGACCTGGAACAGGACACCCTGGAGGCCTACGCGGCCACCCTCGGCCCCGATCATCCGGAATCGCGGGCGGCCGCCGCCCGGATGCGGGGCACCTGTGACGTGGAGCCGCCGCCCATGTGATCGCGCTCACTGTGAGGAACGCGATTCCCCCGGACGGCGTCGGCCCGCCGGGGGATGGGACACTGGAACGGTTATGACTACCCCCTTGCCCCTCGTTTTCGACGCCCCTCGTCGTGGTATGCCGCCGCGGCATCTCGCCGACCTCGATTCGCAGGAGCGCAAGACGGTGGTCGAGGAGCTCGGCCTGCCGAAGTTCCGCGCCGATCAGATCGCACGGCAGTACTACGGACGGCTGGTCGCCGACCCGGCCCAGATGACCGATCTGCCGGAGGCCATGCGGGCCACCGTCGCCGAGGCGCTGTTCCCGCCGCTGCTCACCGAGGTCCGGCACATCGAATGTGACGACGGGACCACCCGCAAATCCCTGTGGCGGGCGAACGACGGCACGCTGCTCGAGTCGGTGCTGATGCGCTATCCCGACCGCAACACCCTGTGCATCTCCTCGCAGGCGGGTTGCGGCATGGCGTGCCCCTTCTGCGCCACCGGCCAGGGCGGCCTGAACCGCAACCTGTCCACCGCCGAAATCGTCGACCAGGTCCGCGCCGCCGCGGCCGCCCTGCGCGACGGCGAGGTCGCCGGCGGCCCCGGCCGCCTGTCCAACATCGTGTTCATGGGCATGGGCGAGCCGCTGGCCAACTACAAGCGCGTGGTGAACGCGGTCCGCCGCATCACTTCCCCCTCACCCGAGGGTTTCGGCATCTCCCAGCGCTCGGTCACCGTCTCCACGGTCGGCCTGGCCCCCGCCATCCGCAAGCTCGCCGACGAGAACATGTCGGTGAGACTCGCTGTCTCCCTCCACACTCCGGACGACGAGTTGCGAGACACCTTGGTACCGGTCAACAATCGCTGGCCGGTCGCCGAAGTCCTGGACGCCGCCCGCTATTACGCCGACAAGTCCGGCCGCCGAGTCTCCATCGAATACGCCTTGATCCGCGACATCAACGATCAGGGTTGGCGAGCCGACATGCTGGGCAAGAAACTCCACAAGGCCCTGGGCCCCCTGGTCCATGTCAACCTGATCCCCCTGAACCCGACCCCGGGCAGCGAGTGGGACGCCAGCCCGAAGCCGACCCAGGACGAGTTCGTCCGCCGCGTCCATGCCCAGGGCGTAACCTGCACCGTCCGCGACACCCGCGGCCAGGAAATCGCCGCCGCCTGCGGCCAACTCGCAGCCGAGGGCTGACAGGTCGAAGGGCGCCGCTGCCCCGCTTGGACTGATCCGCGCAGCCTCAGCGGACGTGGCGCGTCGCCGCTGGTCCTCGCCTTGTAAGAAGGTGGGCATGGGCGAGCCGCTGGCCAACTACAAGCGCGCGGTGAACGCGGTCCGCCGCATCACCTCTCCCGCCCCCGACGGCCTCGGCATCTCCCCTCGCAATGTGGTGGTCTCGACCGTCGGCCTGGCCCCGGCCATGCGCAAGCTCGCCGACGAGGACCTCTCGGTGACTTTGGCTGTCTCCCCGCACACTCCCGACGACGAACTCCGAGACACCTTGGTGCCGGCCAACAACCGCTGGCCGGTTGCCGAAATCCTGGATGCCGCACGGTATTACGCGGACAGGGATGCGCGGGGGCAGGAGATCGCAGCGGCGTGCGGCCAGCTTGCCGCCGGGGGATAGCCCCGCTCCAAAGTTTCCGGCGGGACAGTTGGTGGCCGAAGGATGGTCTCGGCGGTGCGGCCGGTTCGTCACACCGAATCCGAGAACGCGTCCGGCGGGACCCGGGCGCCGGCCTCGAGGGTCGTGCCGGTCCAGTGGGCGGTCTCCTGTTCCGCCCACCGGGCCCAGCGGAGCATGAATTCGTTCTGCTCGCGCAGGAAGCGGGCGCTCAATGCGATGACCGGGAGCCGCTCGGGGTAGGGACCGCCGCTCTCCTGGTATTCGGCCATCCGGTCGGCGACGGCTGCCATCCGGAACTCGGCCTCGGCCCTGATCCGGGCGATGTTGGCGCGGAGCTGGTCGAGGTTGCCGTGGTCGGCGAACGCCACCTTGAGCAGCCCTTCGAACTCCAGGACCGGACCGGCTCCCGGCACGTCCAACCACTCCCGCAACGTCTGCCGCCCCGCCTCGGTGATCTCGTACACCGTGCTCTTGCGGCGGCCGGTGAACTCGGCGCGGCTCACCGCAAGGCCGTGCTCCACCAGCTTCTTGGGTTCCTCGTAGAGGACGCTGCCCGCGCGTGGCCACATGGCGCGCAGGCTCCGGTCCATCTGCTGTTTGAGCTCGTAGGTTGTCCACGGACGGACGGCCAGCAGGGACAGGATCGCATACGACGTGGTAGTCGGCGTCATACCTTGTCACGATACTCCGTTCCGGAGTATTCTAATGCTCCGTTTCGGAGTATTGGAGTGAGTCTTGTCCCCTCAGATCACCGGTATTTCCCACCTGTCGCTGTCGGTCCGTGACCGCGACGCCAGCGTCGCCTGGTACGGCGACCTCCTCGGATTCCAGCCGCTCACCACGCTCGACTGCGACGACTTCCTGGAGACCATCTGCATGGACTCCAATGGCACCATTCTCGCGTTCCAGCAGCATCTCGCGGGCGGCTCGGGCTTCGACCCCAGCCGGAGCGGGCTCGATCACCTGGCCTTCGGGGTGAACAGCTCGGCTGCGCTGGAGGAGTGGTCCACCTTCCTGGACGAACGCGGCGTCACCTGGTCACCGGTGGCCGACACTCCGTTCGGCAAGGTTCTGTGCTTCCGCGACCCCGACGGCCTGCAGCTCGAGCTGTTTGCGGTGGCTGGGACCTGACCTTTCGTAAGCTGTCGAGCAACACCGGGGAGCAAGTGGGATGGCCGCCGAGGGGTGGCAATCAAAGCTTGTGAGATCGCGGCGGGCAAGACATGCCGGACCGGCAATTGGTCGATCGTGCGCCCGGGTGGGTGGTAGATCGCCCGGGTCTCGGCAGTGGAATCGCCGCGCGCTCGGCGGCACTGTCCGTCCTGCCAGGAAGGGACCCCGAGAGACAACAAGCATAGTGGCAGCCCTGCACGGGTATTCCGCCTGCTGTCTCTGCGGGGGCGCGTCGCCCGGTTCGAGGCGGCTGTTCGAGTGCTATTGGTCGGCTCGTCGTGTTGGCAGGGTCAACGGCGCCGCCGAGGTGACAGTGTATGTGCCGGTGGGTGTTTCGAGAGTGATCGGATCACCGGCGGTCACTTCGACAGTGGAGATTTCGGGTTGGATCCGCAGGGTGAGGGTGCTGCCTCGGATGGAGAGGTTCCTGATGGTGAGACCGTCCGGGAATCCGCTGGGCAGCATGGGGTCCAGGCGAGGGCCGGTGTCGGTCCAGCGTAATCCGGAGGGGGCGTACAGCATTGCTTGCAGGAATCCCGCTGCGCCGGTGACGAAGATCCACGCGGGTTGTCCGATGGTGTTGGCGCCGGAGCGGTCCCCGCGCGCCTCGGATTGGAAATGGTAGGGATCGCGGACATACGGCTGGACAGACCGGTCGAGGAATTCCTGAGTGCGGCCCGGATCATATTGTGCGGCGATGATGGCTCCGATGCTGTTGCTCATGTTCGGGCCGTCGGGATCGGTGCGGTCGAAGTAGTAGCGGTAGGTATCGACCGCCGAGTATCCCGGTGCGGTGTAGGAGAACGGGTAGCTCAGCAGCACGGTGTCGGCTTGTTTGATCTGTGTGCCTTGATATCCGAGGTATTCCGCAGGAACGCCGGGAGCGATGTCGGGAGGCATGGCCATGTTCGCGGCGATGTCGGCCCAGCGCGGGTCCACGGGAAGCCCGGACAGTTGTGCGGCAGCAGCGGCAGTACGCATGGTGTTGACCACACCGGCGTTCGTAACGGCATTGTCGATGGAGACGGCGGCATACTCGTCGGGCCCACCGACCGGTGCGTAATGGTAGTGACCGTCGAGCAGTTTCGGGCCGACGCGCACGGTGAGGTAGTCGGCGATCGCGGTGATCACCGGCGCGCCACCGGTGCACAGCCATGCCAGATCCGCGGTGGCCAGGTAGTACTGCCATTGGGCGAGCACGATGTCGTTGGCCAGATGTTCTTCGCTCAGCCCGCACACCACCGGGCTCCCGCAGCGCTGTGCGGGACCATCGTTCCACGGATACACCGCACCGGGCAGCCCGTAGGCGTGTGCGTTGGCGCGGGCCTGCGGTAGCGCGGCGACCCGGAAGTCGACAATGGTGCGCGCCAACGCCGGGTAGAGGGCAAGCAGCATGGGAAAGACGAAGGTGTCGGCGTCCCAGAAAGTCATGCCCGCGTAATCGGTGGAGGACAGGCCCGCCGGTTGCACCGACCAGTGTTCGCCTTCGCGCACGCTGGACAACACCGAGTACAGCGCGGCCCGGAGCCAGAGGCGGTAATCCTCGCGTCCGGGAACCTCGATCGCGGGCTGCCACAGGGTGTTCCATGCGGCGACATGATCAGTGTGCTCTGCCGCGTAGCCGCGTTCGAGGCCGCGCTGGGATGCCGCGGTGGCGATCGCCCGAGGGTCGGGGCCGTCGTCGGAGGAGGCGATGCCGACGTACTTGGTGAAGGTGTAGGGGTGACCGGCGGTCATCGAGGCGGTGAACCCCAGTCCGGCGGTGTTGGCCGCCGCCGGGATCGAGGTGGCAATCAGGTTGTCGGGGGTGTCGATAGTGGAGACCAGATAGGCTGTGCTGTCGGTGTTTTCGGCGCGCACGCCGACGGTGCTCTGTTTGCTCGCTGCGTCGCTAGAGGCCGTGACCGGGGTGACTCGGCGGGCTGCGGCGCCGTCGATGAGATCGGTGATGTCGAGCTGCCCGGAGTAGTGCGGGGTGACGGTGAGCTTTTGAATCGCGAGGTTCGGTTCGGACCGGGAGATGAAGGTCTCGAACTCCAGATCCACGTGGTGCTCGGGGCTCGGCGACCAGGTCGCCTTGGTGGTGGCGGTCGCGTCGCGGTAGTTCAGACGCTGACTATAAGTGCCGACCGTCGCCGGATCGACATCTGCTTGATAGGTATTCCCGTCGGCGGCCACGGTCAGCCCCGACCACGCCGGCAGCGCCGCCAATGCCTGGGTGGATTGCAAGGAGGCGGCATCCGCGTAGAACCCGGCCAGATAGGTGCCCGTGTAGCGCGGCTCCTGCAATGGATACGAGGTGACGACTCCCGCGCCGTAGCCTTGGTACCCGGCTCCGCTGGGTGGGATCATCGCACCGATGCGGCCGTTGCCCAGAAACGGCGCCGCACGGAAATCGTTCGGAGAGAATACCTCCGCCATCGCCGACCATCCCTCGGAACCATCGGCCGTTTCGGCGCACGCTCGGCCGGAGAGCATCGTCGAGGCGAGTGCCGCACACATGAGCGTGGCTGTCGCGGCCCGGCCCATCCGCATCCGGCTCCGTCGGGCCGAGGCAGACCGAGCCGTCGGCACTGTCTTCACGCTCACGGCCATGAACCATCCTTGGTCTCGGGATTGTTTCGTGAACCTTGTGTCCAGCGGGAGTGTCGAAACCTTGCAATTCCCGAAAGGACCAGCGACGCGACCACCATACCCAGCGGTCGGACGGTAGCAGCGCTGCGGCGCGCCATCCCGCGTCCGCATGGAAGCGACGGTTCGGTCCGCTGCGACTGTGCCACCGGATAGTGTTGTCGCAGATCTGATTTACCCACGTCAAGCCGATCGCCGGCACGGGCAGCTGCCAGGCGACCCACGTCGGATACTGCGTGTCGGGACGGATGCGCATCCGGATGGACGACGGCACCGAACGCGAGATCGGCGCGGGCGATTTCATGATCTGCCCACCCGGACACGACGCCTGGACCGTCGGTGACGAACCATGCGTCCTCGTCGACCGGGCGGCAGCCGCCGACTACGCGCGTCGCCACTGATCCGCACAACCGCCCCCGCTCGGCAGCTCCCGGCGGGGGCGGAATCGTGTCATGGCCGTGGAGCTCTGCGCACTCCGTGACCGTCATCGGAACGGGGAAAGGGGATTTGGGGAGTGTGGGGCCGGAAGGTACGCCACGCTGTTCGGGCCCCGACTCCGCGGACTTCTTCCGGGCGCGCTGAACCACCGAGGGGTGCGAAGTCGCCGAACCGCCGCGGTACCGCATGGACCGTCCCCAGCATGGACGACCATGACAACGAAGCGGAATCGAAATGCCTCGGCGGCAACGCCCTTGAAGCGCGCGGCCGCGGCCGCGCGGTTGAACATCGCGGTCGGGGACCTGCCGGAACTGGGTTGCGGCTGGACCGTCGGGGAGGTGCTGCGGCTGCGGCGGGAACGGCCCGACTGGCTGACCGATGCGCGGCGCAGATTCACGCGGGCGGAGATCGGCGCGCGGTGGCGGTGATCGGCTTATGCTCGGGGTGACTGGCTCGTTCTCGTATCGGGGTCGCTGTGCCGCATGCCGATCCGTTTTCCACGCGCCGCGAAGAGACTCTCGGGTTCGCGGCGGAACTGGCGGCTGCCGGGTTCGGGGAGCCGGTCGAGGTGGGGCGCGGGGGATTCGGCGTGGTGTACCGCTGTTTTCAGCACGCGCTGGGGCGAACCGTGGCCATCAAGGTACTGACCGCGGACCTGGAATCCGAGAGCCTGGAACGGTTTGTGCGCGAGCAGCTCGCCATGGGGAAGCTCTCGGGGCATCCGAACATCGTGACGGTGTTCGAGGTCGGGTCCACCGACACCGGGCGGCCGTACATCGTGATGCCGTTCCACGCGCACGGGTCGCTCGATACCCGGATACAGCAGGGCGGTCCGGTCGAATGGCCGGAGGTGCTGCATCTCGGGGTCCGGCTGTCGGGGGCGTTGGAGACGGCGCATCGGCGGGGACTGCTGCACCGGGATGTGAAGCCCGGGAACATCCTGCTCACCGAGTACGGGGAGCCGCAGCTCGCCGATTTCGGAATCGCGCGGCTGACAGGCGGATTCGAGACGGCGGCGGGCACGATCACCGGGTCGCCCGCCTACACCGCGCCGGAGGTGCTGCAGGGGCAGGCCCCGGATGTGACCGCCGACGTCTACAGCCTGGCGGCGACCCTGTTCTGCGCGGCCACCGGGCACGCGGTGTTCGAACGGCGCAGCGGGGAACAGCTGGTCGCACAGTTCGTGCGGATCACCAGGCATCCGATGCCGGACCTGACCGGGGAGGGCCTGCCCGCCGACCTCACCGGGGCGATCGAGACGGCCATGTCGCGCGAGCGCTCCCAACGCCCCGGCTCCGCCGCCGAATTCGGTGCGGCGCTGCGGGATATCCAGCAACGGCACGGGCTGCCACCCGACGACATACCGATTCCGGCGCCCGCCGCGGAACCGCCACCGCCGACGGACCGGGCCCGGACCGTCGGCCGCACCACCCCGCCCCAGGCCGGGCGCCGGCGCTCCCGCATCACCACTGCCACGCCGCCGGTCCCGGCCACCCGGCTGCGCCCGCCCACCCTCACCCGGGTCCTGGTGGACCGCCCGCGCCTGCTCGACGCGCTGCGCTCGGGCAGCGACCGCCGGCTCGCGGTCGTCCACGGCCCCACCGGTTTCGGCAAGACCACCCTCGCCGCGCAATGGTGTGCGGCGGTCACCGCCGCCGGGGGATCGGTGGCCTGGCTGACCGTCGACAACGACGACGACAATGTGGTGTGGTTCCTCTCCCACCTGATCGAGGCGGTGCGCGCGGTCCGGCCCGCCCTGGCGCGCGAACTGGGCGAACTCCTCGAGGAACACGGCGACGAGGCCGGGCGCTTCGTCCTGACCTCGCTCATCAACGACATCGACCAGCGCGGTGAGCCGCTGACCGTGGTCATCGACGACTGGCATCGCGTGAGCGACCCGAATACCCAGGCCGCGCTGCGCTTCCTGATCGAGAGCTGCAGTCCGGTGCTGCGCATGCTGGTGACCAGCCGCCACCAGACCGGCCTGCCCATGACCTCCATGCGCGCCCGCGACGAACTGGTGGAAATCGACACCGCCGCACTGCGATTCACCGCCGGCGAGGCCTATGCCCTGCTGGTCGAGCTGGGCGGGCTGGAGCTGGACCGCGACGACGTGGCGGACCTCACCGAATCCACCGGCGGCTGGGTCGCGGCACTGCAACTGGCGGCGCTGTCGCTGCGCGGCAGTGACGATCCCGGGCAGCTGATCGGGCAGCTCACCGGACGTCATCACGCCATCGGCGAATTCCTCGCCGAGAACGTGCTGGAGGCCCTGGAACCCGGTGTACTCGACTTCATGGTGGCGACCTCGGTCACCGAACGCACCTGCGGCGAGCTGGCCGCCGCGCTCACCGGCGTGCCCGACGGGCAGGCCCTGCTGGAACGGATCGAGCAGCAGGACCTGTTCCTGCGCCGGGTCGACGGCGGCCCGTGGTTCCGCTACCACCAGCTGTTCCAGGACTTCCTGCGGCAGCGGCTCGAACACGGTCGGCCGGCGGAGATCGACCGCCTGCATCGCGCGGCCTCGGAGTGGTTCGCCGGGCACCGGCACGTGAGCGAGGCGGTCGACCACGCCCTGCTGGCCGGTGACGAGCAGCGTGCGGTCGAAATCGTGGAGCGCGACGGCATGTCGCTGCTCGAATACGGCCAGATGGCCAGCCTCATCGGCCTGGTGAACAAGCTGCCGCCGGCCGTCATCGAATCCCATCCGCGGCTGCAACTGGATCTGGCGTGGGCGAACATCCTGCTGCACCGGGCCGGTCCGGCCGAACGCGCGCTGTCCCTGGCGGAGCAGACGCTCGAGCGCGGCGGTCTCGACCCGCGGACCACGACCCGGCTGCGCGCCGAAGCGGGTGTGGTGCACGCGGTGGTGACGGTCCGCGCGGATGTGCTGACCGCGGTGGAGGATTGGCTCGCACCGTGTTTCGCGATGGCCGACGAGCTCTCACCGTATGTGGTGGCCATCGGTGCCAACTGCGCGAGTTTCGCCGCGGGTTACCGCTACGACTTCGAGGAGGCGACCCGCATCCAGGAGTGGTCGGCCCCGTACGTGCGCCGGAACAAGGGCTATTACAACAATGTTCACGGCCTGTGCTTTCTGGGCCTGGCCGCCAGCCTGCAACTCGACATTCCGCGTGCCGAGGAGTACTTCCGCAGCGCCCTGAAGATCGCCAAGCAATCCGGTGGCAGCCACTCCTATGGGGCTCGCCTGGCCGGATCGCTGCTCGGTGAACTGCTCTACGAGCGTGGCGAGGTCGCCGAGGCGGAGCGCCTGCTCGACGAGGGTTACAAACTCGGCGCCGATGCCGGTGTCGTCGACTTCAAACTGGCCCGCTATGTGGTCGGCGCCCGGGTGAAGGCGCTGCGCGGCGACCGCGCCGCCGCCATCCGCCGCCTGAACGAGGGTGCGCGCGTGGCCGATTCGATGTCGCTGCCCCGTCTGCGCGCCGAGGTCGAGAACGAGCGGCTGCGCCTGGGCCTGCCGCCGCACCCCGACTTCGGCCCGCTCGCGGTGGTCGACCACGCCCACCGCCGCACCCCGATCGACCCCATCGACGAATTCACCGTCCTGTACGAGGAATTCACCGCCATCCGCCTGCTGCTGGCCGAATCCGCCACCGAATCCCGGGAACTGGCCCGCACCTGGGCCCAGGAATGGGTCGACGAGCTCGAAGCCGTCCGCCGCCCCCGCGAACTCCTGAAGGCCCGCCGTCTGCTGGTCGCCTGCCTGGCCGCCACCGGCCGCACCGACGCCGCCAAGACCCTGCTCGCCACCGTCACCGCCCAGTGCGCCGAACACGGCTCGGTCCGCTACATCCTCGACGGCGGCCCGCACGTCGTCGCCACCCTCGCCGCCCTCGCCGCCGACCAGGCCGCCGGCCGCTGGCGCCCCGACTGGCCCGAGGTCCCACCCGCCTTCCTCCGCGCCCTGACGGAAGCCGATGCCGCCCAGACGATCTAGAGTGAACCCGCCGGATGCGGAGCTAGGCAGGGATTTACGGGTGTGACTGAACCTCTACACGAGGCGCACGAGCGGGCCAGTTGGGCCGAGTTGTTCTTCGATCTGGTGCTGGTGTTCGCGGTGACGCAGGCCGCGCACGTGGCGGTGGCGGGGCAGAGCTGGGGCGCGGTCGGGCAGACGGTGCTGCTGCTGGGCATCATGTGGTGGTCGTGGGTGGGGACCACGCTGGCCGTGCACGGGGTGGAGGATTCCAACCAGCAGCGGATATTCCTGTTCGCCTGCGGATTGTGCATGTTCGTCATCGCGATCACCGCGCCACACGCGTTCACCGGGCACGCGCAACCGCTGCTGCTGGCCGGCGCGCACCTGGCACTGCGGCTGCTGCTGTGGGGCGAGATGCAGCACAAGCGGGCGTTCTCGTCGGCGGGGACCTTCGGGAACTGGCTCAATCCGTTCACGGTGACCCTGGCGGCGGCGGTGCTCCTGGTGGTGGCCGCACTGGCGCCCGCGGGCGGAATGCGCAACGGGCTCTGGATCATCGCGGTGGCACTGGCCTTCGGCGGTCCGGCGCTGCTGGCGCGCCGCCTGGAGAAGGTCCAGTTCGGTGCGACCCATCTGCCCGAACGCTTCGCCACCTTCGTCATCATCGCGCTCGGCGAGACCGTCGCCTCGGTGGGTTCCCAAGCGGCGGACGCACATCTGGGCGTGGTGGCCTGGATCGCGGTGGTGCTGATCTTCGTGCTCGGCTGCGGTCTGTGGTGGCTGTACTTCGCCTACGGCTTCGCCGCGGTCGAGCATTCGCTGCGCACCAACCAGGTGCGCGGCACGGTCGTGCGGGATGTGCTCAGCTACGGGCACCTGCTGCTGGTGATCGGCCTGGTGCTGGTGGCGGTGGGCGCGCGCACCATGGTCGAGCATCCGACCGCGGTGGCGCACAGCGTGACCGGATATCTGCTGCCGCTGGGCGCCACCCTGTACGTGACCACCTTCCTGTTCACCCGCTGGCGCATGTTCGGCGCGGCCACCCTCGGCCGGTTCGTCACCGCGCTGGCGCTGGCGGTCCTGACCGCCGCCGCGCCGCTGCTACCGCAGATCGCGACGCTGGCCGCGACGACCGCGATCCTGGCCGGCCTCAACGCCTTCGAGTACTGGCTGGTGTCGACGGGACGGCCGCTGCTGCTCATGCGCCGCCCCCGGGTGAGCTAGCCGACCGGCACGATGGTGGCGTCGATGGTGTGGATGAGACCGTCACTGATCGCGAAGGTTTCGGTGATGTCCACCGTCACCAGCCGCACCCGCGCGACGCCGGAATCCAGCAGATACCGCGCCGTCACCACACCGTCCGCCTCGGTCAGGCGCAGGTTGTAGAAGCGCTGCACGAGCGAATACTGCGGCCCGTGCTCGAGGTCGTAGGTGAGCTGCGGCCCCGAGAAGCCAGTCTGCAGGCCCGCTTCGACCCGGGTCGCATCCGGCGCGAACGGCACCGCCGACGCGTCGTGGCTGACCAGCGCGTCGAGATAGGCGAGCGCGATGGCGGTGTCGCGGGTGTACATGGGTGCCGCGCCCGCGCTTCCGGAGGCGATACCGAGCGCGGCCGCCGCGCTCGCCGTCAACACTGCAACATGTCTCATTTTCATCCGCTGATGGTGGCTCGAGAGGCGGTGCCGCGCAAGCGTTTCCAGCGCTCGCCCAGGCGCGGCCGGACGGGTTCCGCGCCGAGCCAGTCGGCGATATCGCTGATCACCGCCGGATCGACATGGTGCGGTCGCAGGTAGCCGCTGGGTGTGGATGGTCCGGTACCGGAGCAGAGCATGTGGTCGACCGTGGGGTGGACACGAATGGTGACGTCGGGTCGCCCGGCCAGCCCGGCCTCCCACAGCGCCAGGTCCTCGTCGGCGGTGACCTGATAGTCGCGGCCACCCTGGATGAGCAGGATGGGTCTGTCCAAGGCGGCGGCGGTGGCGACCTGGTCGTAGTCCCGCAGGTCCAGCCAATACGATGCGGGCCAGTTGAACAACAGCTCCGCGGCCGGGGTTTCGGTTGACAGCGTGGGACTTTCGGTCCGAGCCGCCCGGGCACGCATGCTCTCCAGCAACTCGCCGATGTCCTGCTCGGGCTCGACCGTCGCGATGTGCCGCAGCGCGCGCAGGATCGACCGCGGCAGTGGCACGGTATCCCCGGCCAGCACCGCCACCCCGGCAATGCCCTGGTCGGCGGCCGCGATGCGCGGCGCGGCCTTGCCGCCGCCGCTGTGCCCGGCCACGAAGATCCGGGCCGAGTCGACCCCGGGCTCCCGGCGCAGCACCTCGACCGCCGCCAGGGCATGCGGCAGGTACTCCTCGACCATGGTGAACCCCGCCGCACTCTCGAATTCGCTGTGCGCGTGGGTCAATTTGTCGAAGCGCAGCACGGCGACACCGCGACTGGCGAGTCCCCACGCCAGGTCCTTGAACGGTTTGTTGGGTCCGGTGGTGAGGTCCCGGTCGGCAGGCCCGGAGGCCACCAGCACCACGGCGGGCCCGGTTCCGCTCCCGACCGGCAGGGTCAGCGTGGCGGATACCGCGGTAGCGCCCGCACCGAGGGTGACGTCCCGTTCGCGGAATCGGCGCGGTGCCGCGTAATCCGGTGGCGTCCAGCCGGATTCGGCCGGTGCGGCGAGCCGGAGCCCGTGCAGCCGGCCCGCCGCGTCCACCGCCAGGTGTACCGCGAGCGCACCCCGCTCGCAGGTGACCGGCACCTGCACCGACGTCAGCCCGTCGGCAGCGGGCCGGGTGACCGCGGCGCCGGCCGACCGGACCGCGCCGATCCTGGCGATCTCGCCGGTCCACCCGGTCCGGACGGTCTCCGTGGACACCACGGCCGCCAGTCGCGGCGCGAACAGCTCCGCCAGCTCGTCGAATCGTTCGTTCCGCAGCAGGTCGGCCACGGTGGCGGCCACGGTCTCGGGATCGATGTCAACGGTCATGTCCCCGAACCTCTCTCAATCAGTGCAACCATTCTTATGATTGAGAAAGGTAGCAGGCTATGAGAAGGTTGGGAAGTGGAGACCTTCGAGCTGCTGGCGCATCCGGCGCGGCTGCGTATCGTGCACGCCCTGCGCGGCGACCGCACCCTGACCACCGGCGACCTCTGCGCCCGCCTGCCGGACACCTCGAAAGCGACCGTGTACCGCCATGTCGACGCCCTCACCGCCGCCGGCATTCTCGAGGTCGCGGAAGAGCGGCGGGTGCGCGGCGCGGTCGAGCGTCGCTACCGGCTGCGTCAGGAGAACGCGGCCATCAGCGCCGAGGCCGCCGCCGCACTGCCCGCCGACGGCTACCGTCCGGTCTTCGCCCTCGCGATGGCCGTGCTCGTCGCCGAATTCAATGCCTACCTCGACGGCGAGAACGCGGATCCGGCAGCCGATCTCGTCGGTTTCCGCCAGCACGCGCTCTGGCTGAGCCGTGACGAACTCGAGCAGCTGATCGCGGAGCTGCGTGCAGCGATCCTGCCGCGCCTGGCCAACCAGCCCGGTCCCGGGCGCGACCAATACCTGTTGAGCCCCATCCTCTTCCCGATCGAACAGGCGCCCGCCGACCCGGCCGGCTGAATCAGCCTCCGACCTCGCCGAGCCGGCGGCGCAGGTAGGCGCGCTCGGCCTCGTTCGCGGTGAGATCGAGCGCGGCCCGGTATTCGCGTGCCGCGGCCTCATCGCGGCCCGAGCGGCGCAGCAGATCGGCGCGCGCGGCGGCGGCTGCCGGAACGCCTCGCCGACCTCATCGCACGCGGTGAACCCGGCGCGGCCGTGGAACTGATGCAGCTCGAGGGCATCGGCCTGCCGCCGGACGTGGTCGAGCAGGTGAATCACTCATCGGTCTGGCCGCACCTGGAAGCCATCGCCCAGACGGTGGTCTACGACGCCGCCATCTGCCGCCCGCCCAACCTGCCGACCCCCGCCATGGCCCGCCTCGACCTCGCGACCCTCGTGATCAGCAGCCCCGAATCCTGGCCCGGCGTCCGCTCCGCCGCCCGGGCGCTGCCCGCCGAACTCGCCCGCGCCCGCTATGTGGAGGTGCCGGGCGGCGCGGATCACGGCATCCCCGCCGAGGCCACCGCGAAGGTTCTCGACGCCTTCCTTGCGGAGGATCCGGCGAGCCGAGTGCGCTGACTCGCGCCGGCCATGGCCGGTCACCGGCCTGTCCGAGTGCTCACACTGTGCTGCTATTGCAGTTATTGCGCAATAACTTGGAGGGGTGGCTTCCGAAGAGCAGACCGAACTCGACTACCGATTCACCCTCGCGAACGAACGCACCTTCCTGGCCTGGATCCGCACCGCGCTGGGCCTGCTCGCGGGCGGCGTCGCCGTTCACACGCTGGTCGAAGGCTTCCGCATGCACGGCGTACGCGCGGCCATCGCCATGTCGGCCATCGTGCTGGCGGTGGTGCTCGCGGTCGGGGCGTACGCGCAGTGGCGAAAGGTGGAACGGGCCATGCGGGCGGGCGAGCGGCTGCCGGGCAATGCGCTGATCCCGGTACTCGCGGCCGGTGTCGCGCTGATCTCCGCGATCGCCGTGGTCGGCGTGCTCAGCCTGTGAGTACGCCGGCGATCGCCCGCGATCCCGGACTGGCGACCGAGCGCACCGCGCTGGCCTGGCGGCGCACCGCCATCTCCGCCATCGCCAATGCCGCACTGTTCACGAAGGTGGCCGCCGAGGGCGGGATCGACTGGCGGCCGACCGGTCTGCTGCCGCTGAGCGCGGCCGTGGTCATGATGCTGGTGGCGGCAATCGCCATGGCGCGCAGCCGAAGTCTGCACCGCGGCGCGCATCGCGGCACCGGGCCGCTGCTGCTCCTGGTGTCCGCGGGTGTGGCGGCGGTGGGGCTCGCCACGATGGCGATGGTCCTCGCGCACTGGGCCTGACGGGATTCCGCCCGCCGCATGGTATCCAGCATGCTCACCGGCCCGGAGTGTGCGAATCGCAGGTGGGGGGACGCGGCCGCCGACCTCCCGGATCGATAGCGTGATGATTGCTAATCTGGCGCCATGAGTGCTGGTCAGCGGCTGGACGGATCTCGGTCCACCGGATCCCGATGAGGATCCGGGGCGGCCGCGACGCCATCGAGGCGGGCACCGCGTTCCTGGCGGCGCTCGTCGCCGGGCTGTCGCTCATGGTGCCCATCGACTTCGCGTGGACCTCCCGCAGTTCGGCGCTGCACCTGGAACTGCTGGTCTTCAGCATGCCGCAGGCGATTGCGGCGGGGGCGCTGGTCGCGATCGTGATCGCGGTAATGTCCACCGCGCTGGGCGGGCAGAGCCTGCGCTGGGGTGTGGCGCTGGGCGGGGCGGCGCTGCTGTTCGTCGTCCACCTGCTGGGACGACATGCCGTGCTCGGCACCTCGCTGGCCACGCTGAACTTCCTGGATTCCATTGCCGGCGGGCTCATCCTCGGCGGTTCGGGAGCCGGGGTGCTGTCCCGCTCCCGGGTCGAATCTCGGTACACCTGGGCGACGCCGGCGTGGCTGCTGGGCGCGATCGGCGGCGTGGTCGCCCATGACCTCATCCCGCAAGCCCAGGCCAAGCTCGCCGATCCGCATTTCCCACAGAACTGGCCCGCCATCGACTCGCCCCCGCTGTGGCTGATCGCGCTGGCCCTGCTCGTCATCGGACTCCGGTTCCTGCGCGAGCCGGGCGGGCATCCAGCGGAAACGCCTACGGTCCAGCTGCCCATCGTCCCGATCATCGCGGGCGCGTTCATGATCGGCGTCAGCCTGGTCGGGTGTGGGGTGCTGGCCCGCCACGGCGACAGCCCGCTCGCAATCGCGGTGACGGCCGCGGCCACGGCGGTGGGGGCCCTGCTCACCGCGTTCATGCTGCCCAGGCGGGACGGCGTCCAGGTGCTGCTCGCGGTGGCGCTCGTCGGGACGGGCAGCGCTGTCCTCGTGGCAGGCCTTCCGGGATGGTCGATCCCGGGCCTCGTGGTGCTGGTCGCCGGCGGGCTGGTCGCGGGGATCCGCTGGCCCGGTGTGCGGGTCGCGGCGGTCGGCATCATCGGCCTGTCCGGCTACGCGGTGCTGACTGTCGCGGCCGGGCATCCCGTCGCCCTCACCATGCTCGGACACGCGCTGCTCGCCCTGCTGACCGGCTACTGCTTCGGCGCGGTCGCCCCGCGCTACGCCTCTACCCGGGTGCTGGGCATCGCCCTGATCTACGTGCCCACACCGGTGCTCGCGCTGCGCGACTACACCCGGCGCGGGCACTGCCTGCTGATCGACCCTGGAAAGCCGTGCACCATAGCCGATTTCACCTCGTTCGCACCCGGCTGGGCGGCCCTCGCGATCGCGGCGGGCTGTGCGCTGGGCCTGTGGGCGCTGCTGCGGCGGCGTCCCGAACAGGCTCGGGTGGCGGCGTCCGCGAGCTGAGCGTCCCGAGCACCCGGGTCGAGCGGCCTGGGTACCGTGGCGGACATGAATTCGCTGCTGCACCGGATATTGGATATCGCGCCGATCTGGGTGTACCTGGTCGTCACCCTGCTGGTGTTCGCCGAGGACGCGATCTTCGTCGGCTTCGTGATCCCCGGTGAGACGGCGGCGGTGCTCGGCGGTGTGGCAGCCAGCCAGGGACATGTGCTGCTGTGGCTGATGATCCTGCTGGTGGTGGCCGCCGCCATCCTCGGCGACAGCGTCGGCTACGAGGTCGGCAAGCACGTGGGCCCGCGGCTGCTGCAGGCCTCGATGCTGGACCGGCATCGCGGCCGCCTCGACCGCGCCCAGGACTATCTGGCCCGGCGCGGCGGCTGGGCGGTGTTCCTCGGCCGGTTCACCGCGTTCTTCCGGGCCATGATGCCCGCGCTGGCGGGCACCTCGCGCATGCCCTACCGGCGCTTCCTGCTGTTCAATGCCGCCGGCGGAATCGTCTGGGGCACCACGTTCGTGGTGCTCGGCTTCGTGGCCGGGCAGTCCTACGAGGCGGTGGCCAAGACGGTCGGCCGGGACCTGGCCATCGGTGTCGTCGCCATCATCGTGCTCGCGCTGATCGGGTGGAAGCTGCGCGAACGTCGCCGCGAGCGGGCCTTCGAGACCGAGTACGAGGCGACCCACCAGGGACTGATGACGCCCGAAACCGATTGAGCCCAATCGGTTTCGGGCGTCACCCGGCTCAGACCGCGGCCAGTTCGCGCTGCGGCTCCGGCTCGCTGTCCTCCAGCGGCCCTTCGATATTCAGCGTCGGCAGCACCCGATCCAGGCGGCCGGGCAGCCACCACGCCCGGCGGCCGAGCAGGGCCAGCACCGCGGGGACCAGCGTCAGCCGGACCGCGAACGCGTCCACCAGCACACCCACCGCCAGGGCGAAGGCGATCGGCTTGATCATGGCGTCGTCGGTGGGGACGAAGGAGGCGAAGACCGCCACCATGATCGTCGCCGCGGCCGTCACCACCCGGGCGTTGTGGCGGGTGCCCTCGATGATCGACGCCCCGGCGTCGCGGCGGTGCAGCCACTGTTCGCGAATCCCGGACACCAGGAACACCTGGTAGTCCATGGCCAGCCCGAACAGCACGCCCACCAGGATGATCGGCAGGAAGCTCACCACCGGCCCGACCTTCGAGACGCCGAACAGGTCCGCGGCCCAACCCCATTGGAAGACCGCGACCGTGGTGCCCAGCGCCGCCGCGACCGACAGCAGGAAGGTGACTGCCGCCTTCATCGGTACCGCGATCGACCGGAACACCAGGACCAGCAGCACCAGGCTCAGGCCGACCACGATGCCCAGGAACGGCACCAGGGACGCGGAAAGCCGTTGCGAGACATCGATGGTGACCGCGGTATCGCCGGTGACGGCCACCTCGGCCCCGGGGACCGCGCCGGGCGCCCGATCGCGGATGGCGTGGACCAGATCGGTGGTCTGCTGCGACTCCGGCGCGCTGGCCGGAATCACCATGATCAGCGACTGGCCTGCCCGCTGGGTCGGCTGCGGCGGTGCGACATACGTGACGTCGGGCAGTCCGCGCACCGTGTCGGCGACCGTCGCGGCAGCGCGGGTGTCGCCGTTCGGCGCGTCCACGACCACCACCAGCGGGCCGTTGAAGCCGGGACCGAACTTCTCGGCAATGGTGTCGTAGGCCTGCCGCTGACCCGTCGCCGCGGCGGCGGAACCATTGTCGGGCAGAGCCATTCGCAGCGAGGCGGCGGGCAGGGCCAGCAGGATCAGCGCCCCGGCCACGGCCACCACGGTGACGAGCGGCCGCGCGGTGACCAGCCGTGCCCAGCGCGCGCCCATGCTGTCGGCTCCGGTGGCGGTGGCCCGCCGGTGGGCGCGCGAGCCCGCCCGCGGCGTCAGCCGGGCGCCGGCGAATCCGGCCAGCGCGGGCAGCAGTGTGAGCGCCACCGCCACCGCGATCAGCACCGCGCCGGAGGCGGCCAGCCCCATGACGGTCAGGAACGGAATGCCGATCACGCTCAGCGCGGCCAGCGCGATGATCACCGTCGTACCCGCGAAAACGACTGCGCTGCCGGCGGTCTCATTGGCCCGCCGCGCCGATTCCCGGGGCGTCAGCCCGGCGGCCAGCTGGGACCGGTGCCGGGACAGGATGAACAGCGCGTAGTCGATCCCGACCGCCAGGCCCAGCATGAGCGCCAGCGTCAGCGCGGTCGACGACACCGGCACCGCCGCGCTCAGGGCGGACAGCCCGCCCACCGTGACCGCGATGCCGAAAACCGCTGACAGGATCGGCATTCCGGCCGCCATCAGCGAACCGAACGTGATCAGCAGGACCAGCACCGCCACCCCGAGCCCGAGGATCTCGGTGACGCCCGGCTGCATTTGCCCGGCCCCGTACGCGGAGCCGCCGACCGACACGTCCAGCCCGGCCTCGCGCGCGGTCTCGCCCGACCGTTCGACCGCGTCCCGGGCGGCGCTGGTCACCTTGGACCGGTCGCCGTCGAAGTGCACGACACCGATCGCGGTGCGCTGGTCCGGCGAGACGGCTCCCCCCTGCTGGGGCGTGGTCACCCCGATCGCTCCCGGCGCGGTTCCGGCGACCTCGAGGGTGCGCTGGATCGCCGTGCGATAGGGCGCCTCGGTGATGAGGTGTCCCTCGGGTGCGGTGAAGACCAGTTGCGCGTTGGCTCCCGCCGCGTCGGGCGCGGTCTCGGACAGGGTGTCCAGCGTCCGCTGGGACTCGGCCCCGGGCACGGTGAAGCGGTCGTCGAGGCGGCCGCCCGCGAGCGCGGCACCGCCGACGACGGCGATCAGCAGGATGGCCCAGATCGAGACGACCAGGCCACGGCGCCGGAAGGCGAAGTCGCCGATCCGGCCCAGTAAAGCGCTCATCGGTGATTCCTCTCGGAGGCGTGCGAGTTGATGTTGACGGGCGTGAACTTTGTGGGTGTTAACTTGCCTCGCGATCTGTACAGGTGTCAACATCAATGTCGTGGACATCACCGACGATGTGGCGAAGAAGCCCGCACGCGAGGGTCCCTACCACCACGGGGACCTGCGCAATGCCCTGGTGAGCGCCTCCGCGCAGCTCGCCGAGATCGGCGGGCCCACCGCGGTCACCGTCCGCGCCGCCGCCCGGGCGGTCGGCGTCACCGCCACCGCGGCCTACCGCCACTTCAACGGTCACGAGGAACTGCTCGCCGCGGTGCGCGAGCAGGCCGAGGAAGCCCTGTTCGAGGCCCTCGACAGCGCGATGAAAAACGTTCCGGCGCAAGCTGATCCGACCGCGACCGCGATCGCCCGGCTGGCCACCGCCGGGCGCGCCTACATCGAGTACGCCGAGCGGGAGCGCGGGCTGTTCCGGACCGCGTTCTGCGGCAGCGATGTCGACGTGAACAAAGAGGTGCTCGAGGATCCCATCTTCCAGCTCATCGGGACCGGAATCGACGCCCTGGTCGCGACGGGATTCATGGATCCGCGTCAGCGTCCCGGCGCGGAGTTCACCGCATGGGCGGCCGTACACGGACTGGCGAGCCTGATCATCGACGGCCCGCTGGCCGACGCCGAGCCCGCCCATCGCGAGGCGGCCATCGACCATGCCGTCGCCACCGTGCTGCGCGGATTCGCCACCGGCCCGCGCGCCGAGCCGTACCGCTCGACCGACCCGCACATCGCGCTGCCCGCCTGATTCCGGCGGCTCGCCGCGCGAATCGTCCTGTGTTCACCGCCATGTCGCGAGTCCGTAAGCTTGCGGCGTTTTGATGACCGCGCAAACGGACTCACGGTGACAAGGTTTTCTCGATGCTGAATCCCCTAGGCACGGTGCCCCGCACGGGCATTCCGGCACAGCTCGCCGCGCAGATGACGATGGACGAGCAATACGACTGGCACCGTTCGTATTTGAAACGGCATCGCGTGAGCCGGCGTACCTTCCTGCGGGGCAGCGCCGCCGCGGCCATGGCCGCCGGACTCGGCTCCGCCTTCGGCGGCCGCGGCGTCGCCTACGCCGACGATGCCCCGCTGACCGTCGGCGGCCGCCGCGTCGGGTACGGCACGGACGCGGCCAGCCAGCTGCGCTTCTCGGCCCAGCTGTCGCGAAACCCGGGCGCCACCAAGGTCTTCCTCGACCACGGCCCGACCCCCGCCCTCGGCGGCACCCTCGAGGCCGAGGTCCGCAACCTGGTCACCCAGCTCCCGCGCACCGACGGGGGAGTGCTGTCGGCCGAACAGTTCTACGTCCACGCCCCCGTCGACGGACTGCCCGGCCGCCTGCCGCACTTCTACCGCTGGCGCACCGCCGATGGCTACAGCAGCGACGTGCTCTCCGCGAACACCGCCATGCCGAGCTCACGCGCCGCGCTGCTGCCGTTCCGCTTCACCATGATGGGCGACCAGGGCGTCGACGACACCCCGGCACTGCCCGCGGGCATGCCGGCGGGCGCGTACCGCAACAGGTACGGCGAGGGTGACGCCCCCAGCTCCCGCAATGCCGAGAACATCCAGCGCCAGATCGTCGCCAGCAACCCGGAATTCCACATTCTGGCCGGCGACATCTGCTACGCCGACACCTCCCACGGCGGCGGCCCGGACTGGTTCGTGCCCAATGGCAAAGCCGACACCGACGCCATCGACGCCTACAACCCGTTCGTGTGGGACACCTACCTGCAGGCCATCGAGAGCAGCGCGGGCCACGTGCCCTGGATGTTCGCCACCGGCAACCACGACATGGAAGCCGTCTACGGCAATCACGGCTACGGCGGCCTGATGGCGCGCATGGACTTTCCGGACAACGGGCCCACGGGCTGCCCGTCGGTGTACTCCTTCACCTACGGCAATGTGGCGGTGCTGTCGCTGGATGCCAACGAGGTGAGCTGGCAGGTCCGCGCCAATCTCGGCTATTCCGGTGGCGCACAGCACAGTTGGGTGGAATCCACCCTGGCCGGCTACCGCGCGAACCCGAGCATCGACTTCATCGTCTGCTTCTTCCACGAGTGCGCCTACGCCACCGGCATCGGCGGCGCCAGCGACGGCGGCGTGCGCGGGGCCTGGGCCGACCTGTTCGACAAGTACCGGGTCGATCTGGTGCTGCAGGGCCACAATCACAACTTCGAGCGCACCGACCCGATGCGCGGCGGGCGGCCGACCAAGGTCGCACCCGACAACTCGATCGTCTACCCCGACACCGACGGCACCGTCTACTACGTGGTCGGCGGCGGCGGCGCGGCGCACGGCACCTTCGCCGCGGGCGACACCTACCGCGGCAACGAGCAGCCCGACACCTTCGTGCCGGAGAGCACCCTGTGGGGCTCCGACGGCAAGGAGGGCAAGGAGGCCGTCGCCTGGTCGCGGGTGCGGTTCAGCCGCTACTCGCTCATTCGCGTGGATGTGCGGCCCGGTGTGTTCTCCAGCGAGATGGACGTCGTCGCGGTCGACGAGCACGGGCGCGAATTCGACACCGTGACCTACCGCCGCCTGGTCTCCCGCTAGCCGCGCAACGCCTTCCTGGGAGCCGTGCCGTCCCCCGCGGCGGCACGGCGCATACTGGGTCCCGTGCTACAGACCCGAACACCGCTGCAGGTGAGCAGTTTGGTGAGCTCCTGGCGGTGGGACACCTCGACCGTGCTGGTCATCGCGCTCCTGGGACTCGCGTACGCGGCCTGCTTCCTCAAGGGAAGACAGCGCGGCGAACAGCTTCCGGTGAGCCGGGCCCTCTACTTCGGGCTGGCCGGACTGGGAGTGTGGCTGTACACCGGCGTCGGCATGATCGGCGTCTACTCCGACACGTTGTTCTGGGTGCGCGCGCTGCAGGTGCTCCTGCTGCTCTACCTGGTGCCCTTCGCGCTCGCGGCCGGTGCGCCGTTCACTGTGCTGCGCGCGGCGCTGGGCCCGGCGGGCCGGAAACGCCTGGACGCCATGCTCTCCGGCAGTGTCGCCCGGCTGCTCACCCACCCGGCCACCGCCTCGATGCTGATCCTGCTGCTGCCCTGGGCGTTGTTCCTCTCGCCCTGGTACGAGTCGGTGCTGCGGCACGGGGGCGTCGACGCGGTCACCCGAATCATCGTGGTGGCCATCGGGTTCCTGTACTTCTACTCGCGTCTGCAGATCGATCCGGTGCCCAAGCACTTCACGCAGGGGCTGTCGCTGCTGATCACCATCGCGGAGTCCCTGGCCGACGGCATCCTCGGCATCGTGCTGTGGCTGGGGCCGCTGGTCGCCGCCGGCTACTACGGTTCGCTCGGCCGCACCTGGGGTCCGGACGCGCGCCTGGACCAGACCATCGGCGCGGGCATCCTGTGGCTGCTCGGCGATCTCCTCGGGCTGATCTACTCGCTGGTCGTCATGCGGGCCTTCGCCGCCGACGAGAAGCGCCGGGCCGGGGAGATCGATGCCGAGCTGGATGCCGCCGAGGCGGCGCGGCCGCGCCGGAAGGCGGTATCGCGCACCGCGACCCGGGGCACGGAGGCCGACGACGAGCCGGTGTCCACCGGACTGTGGTGGGAGAACGACCCGCAGCTGCGCGAGCGCTTCCGCCGCTGATCCACTGAAAAGTGACCTGGCTCACCATGTTTGGAGTCGGTGATATCGGCTATCGATACACGTGATCCGGCGAACCAGTAGTGGTCGGCTCGCGCAGAAAGGCCCGCCCCGACGCCCCCGATGGGCGTGTGAGGCGGGCCTCTTTATGCGCCGAAAGGTTGCCTGGGTCACTTGTAAAAGACTCAGCGAACGCTGTCTTTACGCAAAACATACTTTAAGGAGTGTCTTCGCTACGGTTTGGCAACAAGTAGGCAACATTTGCTGACTTATCTTGATCCGGGTGCTCGATGAGGACCTCGCTCCCAGGAGGGAAGCGCCCGTTCAAGAAAGCGACGAGAAGTATGCGTTACACGAAGTTTGCCGCCACCTCGGCCCTGGCCATCGCGGCCCTCGGCATCTCCGCCGGGACCGCCTATGCCGATCCCGCGGCCGCCGCCGATCCCGGGATCCACTGGGACACCAAGATCGACGGCGCTTCGGTGGTGCTGAAGACCGACGCGGGCTCGCTGACCACCCAGGACGGCCAGTTCCAGGTGCGTGACAACAACGGCGGCCTGGTCACCCAGTTCCCGCTCAATATCATCACCGGTGACGTCGCCCACCCGGTCGCCGC
>NZ_JBSGCB010000049.1:0-66736 GCF_053601595.1 Nocardia sp. NPDC004711
GTACTCGTCGCCGGACTGCCTGCAACAGTCCGGCGACGACCCCCACACCCCGACAATCCACAACCCTGACCCAGCCGTGAACGAGTCAAAGACCCAACCAACCTCGGCCCTCGTGCCAACGCCGGCCCGACGGTGAGCCCACCGTGACCGCTGGCCACGACGATCGGAGCTCGACCTCGGCCGGGTCGATGTCTCGCAGCCCACGCCATGCCGGGTGACACAGATGCCCGCGCTGGTCGGCTCGGCGAAGACTACCTCTCCCACCAGCACGAGCTCCACCCAGACAACGCCTGCGGTCGCCGCAACGCCGACGACCGCAGGCGTATCACGTTGCAGCGCAGCCAGTCTCGTCTCCAGCTTCGCCCACATCACACGAATGAAACCGGTCCCGGCACTTCCGGCCCACACCCGCGAAGTCCGGACTGCGGCAAGCAGCGACCCGATCCGACCGGTGCGGATGCCCGCACCCGGCCGCCAACCGATGACCAGTGCTCGAAACCTGGGCCGCCGTTTCAGAAGGTGAACTGGTCGCCATAGGCCGTGGTCTGCGCCAGCCCCTGCGCGGTGCTCACCGTGGCGGTGACGAAAGGGACCGCCGACACCGGCGAGGCGCACTGGGCGACATTGAGCGCGGCATTGTCGAACGCGATGCGACGCGGGAACGCCGTGGCCGCATCCAGGCGGGCCGTCTCGGTTCTCGCGATAGTGACGTGGCCGGGTCCCAAGTTCCCGAACACGCCTTCGCCCACGCCCAGAATCCCGCGGACAGCAGGCCCGAGACTCACACTCGGCGGGCCGACCGCAGAACTGGGCGGGCTGACCGAAGGGGAAATACTGCCGAGCAGCCGTTGACTGCCATCGACATCGACGTCGACGCCGCCGGCCACACTGATCCCGCAACCGAGGATGAATCCCGCAACCGCCTGACCGGACCTGATCTGGCCACCGTCCACGGTCACCGAGTAATCGCCCGACATCTGCGCGGCATGCGAGAACGTCATGAGGAAGCTCGGTGTCCGCTCACCAGGCGGGTTCACCCCGATGCTGTCGACCGACGCCGTCAAATGAACTCCCCCACCAGAGACATCCCCGCCCGGCGGCTGGGCACGGCCGAGCCCGGCGCCACCGGCCCACAGGCCCAGCCCGGCCAGACTTACCACAACCGCAGCGGCCGCAGCGCCGGTGAACGAACGTCGCATGCCTGGAGCCTTCCGGTTCGCGACGATAGGCAACTCGACAACACAGCAACAAACCCGCACGTGATACCGCTTGGCAAGTCTAAACGGTGACACCGGCCGAGCAGCCTCGCCACAGACAGGCGTGTCGACCACGCCCCGTCGACCCCGACCAACATCGACACCAGAGCCGCCTCCCCCACTGATTCACCGAGCACTGATTCACCGAGCCCATGCTCGGTTCGGAAAACGATCTTGGGCTCAAGGGACCGATGCCCACGTGGATGATCATGTCAGCGTGGAGGTTTCGGTGCAGGACTACGAGATATGGGCCCGCTCGTCAGGACGAGCTGTGGCGTCGGTGGCGGACCGGCGATTTATTCAGCGCAATCGCTCGAACCCTCGGGATGGTGCTGCAGCACGGGCGGCGGCTCCTCGCGCAGACCGAAGGGGCCCGCAGACCGCCGTCGCGGCGGCGTATCCAATGCTTGACGATGGCCGAGCGGAGGTCACTGGGCCCCGACGGCGGGTCCACCGGCTATGCGAGTTGTAGCCGTTGCTCGAACTCGGTGAGTGACCATTGCTGCCGGAATGCGTTGGGGGGTAAGGAAACCCAGCGATCCGTGTGGCCGGCAACCGTTGTACTCGATGCGTCAATCCTCGGCAAGGACCTGCCCCTCGGTCAGGAAATGAAACACCTCGCAGGACAGGAATTCGTCGGTGAACGAACGTCGCATGCCTGGAGCCTTCCGGTTCGCGACGATAGACAACTCGACAACACCACAACAAGCCCCCACGGGGTACAGATTGACAAGTTCAAAACGGTGCCACTCGCCAGGTGCTGTCACGGAAAGGCGTGTCGACCAGGCCACCCCCGTCGACCCCGATATCGACACCGAAGCCGCCCCGCTTGCTGATCCACCGTTTGCGCATGGTCGAGTCGACCAGCCGGCCGATGGCCGCGCGACCATCAAGCCTGACAGCACATCGGTTTCGAAATCGGCGGTCTCGTCCTCGATCGCCAGTTCCCGCAGGTCCCGCACTGCCGCAAGCGCCAACCCACTCCTGCTGAGCTTGATCCGCAGTGAAGGAACGTCGGTCCAAACGCAGGTCACTCGGCACCGATGACGTCAGTTCGATGGAGGATTCGTCGGCGACGCCACAGGTGGCCCTGGTCCAGGACGGATTCAGCGAGCGGGGAGCAGCCCGGGAAATCAGGAACTCAACGACTGTCGGTTTGGACCGATACAGGTATGCCTGTGGTAGGTCGGCCGCTGTGCGCGTGCCTCCACTCGTTGAGGATTGGCCCGTGTCATTTGTAGGTCGTGCTGCTGAAGGATCGACGTTGCGACATGCAGAAAACCGGGGTCGTGCACCCATCCAATGCTGTTCGAGGAGTGCCCAGCGCTCGGCCGGCGTTGGTGTCCGGGCTGAATGCAAGTCGTGTTCGGCTGAGCCCGACCTGCAGATTACAGCGTCAGCACTGAGGATCCAGCGGTCGTACCGGGCCAGTCTCGGCACCAGAATCGCCCATCCGCTGCTGCGTGGCACAGTCGGGCTCGGGTTGGCGGCATTGACCCGTGTTGCCGACCATGGTCGGTTCGAGCACCTGGCGTGGCTCGGCGGCTTGCTCGATCTTGCGGCCGCGGCGCTGGCTGCTCCGAAGGGCACCAAGCGCCGGATGGTGCGATTCGAGAAGTTCCGGGCGGAATGGCTGTGGCACGACGATCGCGACCCGCAGCAACGGCAGGACTCGGCATTGCTGTATTTCCATGGCGGCGGGTTCATCTGCGGCGGGTTGAACACCCACCGGCGTATGGTCGCCAAAATCGCGCAGGCCAGCGCGATGCCGGCGTTCAGTGTCGATTACCGGCAGTTGCCCAAGGCGCATCTGACCGACACGCTCGACGACGCGGTCGAATCGTATCGGTATCTGCTGCAGCAGGGCTTCGCGGCCGAGCGCATCATCGTCTCCGGTGACTCGGCCGGCGGCGGGCTCGCTTTCCGGCTCGCGCTGGCGACTCGTGAGCGCGGGCTGCCGATGCCCGGCGGCATCTCCGCGATCGCACCGTGGGCCGACCTGGACTCGACCGTGCGCGACGCACACCCGAATCGGCATCGCGATTCCTACATTCCGGCCCAGGCTCTGGAGGTCATCGCACGCCGGGGCTTCGCCGCTGACAGCGAACTCGACCCTGCTTGGTCACCGGTCAACAGTGATTTCACCGGCCTGCCACCGGTCCTGATCCAGGTCGGCTCCACCGAATGCCTGCTACCCGACTCGCAGATGCTGGCCCGCCGCTGCGCCGAAGCCCGGGTACCGACGCTGCTGCAGATCTGGGACCGTGCCCCGCATGTCCACCACCTTGGCGCGGATCTGCTCTCGGATGCCCGCGCCGCGATCGACCACCTCGGGCAATTCCACCAACAGCTGATAACCGGCCCGATTTCATCGACCACACTTCCCGACGCCGGCTGACTATGGCCGACGACGCGGAGCAATACCCCGGACCCGAACGAGTGCCTGAGCAGCAGGCGTCCCGCGCAGGCGAGGAACGGTTCCGGATCGTCTTCGACAACGCCGCGATCGCGATCGCCATCGCCGACACCACGGGCACTGTCCTCGATGCCAACCCCGGCCTGGCCGCCATGATCGGCGTCCCGGTCGAAACACTGCGCGGGACCTCGGTCTTCCGGTTCGCCCACCCCGACGACCGCGACGAAATCCGCACACTGATCTTCGGCACCCTGGTTGCGGCGCGCGAAGGCACCACGAAACTGGAGAAGCGATTCATCCGCACCAACGGCAGCACCGGATGGGCATCGTTCGCCATCACCTACGTGAAAGGATCCAATGGGCAGGCCGACTATCTCCTCGCGGTCGGACAGGACGTGACCGAGCAACACCGGCTGCAAGCCGAACTGCACCGGCAAGCGCGCCACGATATGCTCACCGGCCTACCCAACCGCCGCCACCTCCTCGAACAGATCGAGGAGCTCACCGCTACAGCCACCGACAGCCATCGAGTAGGACTGTGTTTCGTCGATCTCGACGGATTCAAACAGATCAACGACCGCCACGGTCACGGAATCGGCGACCAACTCCTCATCGCCGTCGCAACCCGCCTGCGCGACAGCCTGCCCGACGACCAGGACACGATCGCCCGCATCGGAGGCGACGAATTCGTCGTCCTCGTCGCACCCCCCGCTGACGAACCTCGCGTCACCGCCATTGCCGACCGGCTGCTGTCCGCACTGGCCACCCCAATCATCATCGGCGAGCACGAACTACGGATCTCGGCCAGCATCGGGGCCGTGACAACCACGGCCCACACCCCGGCCACGGCCCTGCTCGACGCCGCCGACCGCGCGCTCTACCACGCCAAAACTAGCGGCAAAGACCAGTGGGTACTCCGCGTACTCGACACCCCAGCAAACGAGTGAACACAAATTGCGGGCCACACTGAAGCATCGACTCTCAGACCGTGGTGCTCGAAGATGCCCGAAACTGATGCAGCTGCGGTTACCGGCATGTCTTGGCGGAAATGTCCTGATCGGTTCGGGACTGAGTTGGCCGGCGCCGGACGAGGCCTGGGCAGTCAGGACTGTGACGGTGCTTGTTCGCGGCAAGGTCCCTATCGGGACACGCCCGGCCCGGTCCGGCGACAGCAAACACCGCCCGGGATGATGGTCGACAGATCAGACTCGAGGCGCCCAAGGGCCAGTCGAATCGCGGGTCATCCCATTACCCGAGGCGGCACACGATCATCTTCATAGTCGAACCTGGTTGCCAAGGGCCGGTTGGGCTCGAGCGGGTTGATGCCTCGCTCGACAGCGTTGGCGCTCGCGGTAGATCACGGGTCGAAGACAGGTGGCCGCCCGCCCGCCGAGCCATGGTTGCGGCGATGCCGGCTTGGTCGGCCCGGGACCGGGAGAGTGGCTTTGATCCCACGCCGACGCAGGTAGTCCCGGTTCGCGCGCGAGGAATACGCCTTGTCGGCCAGCACCCGATCAGGGCGCAGGCGCGCCCGCCCGGCTCCCGGCCGCGGAATCCGAATCTCGGCGAGCACCGCACCGCACTGCGGACTGTCACCAGCCTGGCCACCGGTCAGCAGCCTCGACAGCGTCCGACAGCCCTGCTCGCGGGCCAGATACAGTTTGGTCGTCCATCCGCCCCGCGACCGGCCCAGACCGTGATCGGCAGGCTCGCCGACGTATCCACCCGGTGGTTGCGCGTGCGTTCCGCCGTCACGGTGCGCGCCGGCGGCGTGCTGATGGGCCCGCACGATGGTGGAGTCCACGCACACCTGCCAGACGGATGCGGCCGGCGGCATCGGCGAAGGCCGCCTGTAGGTCGGCCGCGCGGCTGGCTCAGCGTTTCGCCATCGCCGCAATCCGCAGGTCTCGGGTACGGGACTGGTGGGCGATCATCAGCACACGAGCGCTCGCGGCGTCGCCGGTCTGGACTGCGGCGAGAATATCGCGGTGCTCGGTCTCGATCTGCTGCAGATTCGATTCGGCCCGCGATTCTTTTGCGTCGTAGACACGTAGCTGAGCATCGAGCCGGTCCATCAGTTCGGCGATGGTGTGGTTGTGTGCCGCGCTGCGCAGGGCGATGTGCCATTCGTTGTGCAACGCCAAACTCGTGACGGGATCGGTCGAGTCAACGGCCTGCTCGAACAGCCTCGTAAGGCGGGCGAGGTCCAGTTCGGTACGGCGGCTCGCCGCCGAGCAAGCGATCGCCGATTCGAGGGCGATGCGCGCCTCGCAGATCTCGAGTACCTCTTCGGCGGTCCGTTCGCGTACCCGGTATCCACGCGACGCCTGAACGACCAAGCCCTCGTACTCGAGTCGCTGCATGGCCTCGCGCACCGGTGTTCGCGACAGTCCCAATTCTGCCCCGACCGTCGCGGGAACCAGCATCGTACCGGGCGCATAGTCGCCTGCGGTGATGCGCTCGCGTAGTTGCTTGTACGCATGTGACTCTCGATCCACCACGGTCCCCTCTCCGGCAAGCATTACATGCCACGACGCAAGCCTTACCAGAGCCGAAGCTTCCGAGCAAAGGATTCGAATCCATGTGTATACAAATGCAGACACTAGTGTGCACTGACTTCTAGGCTGCCTCCCGTCCGCATTAGGAGGAGCCATGCACATCCGTTCCGCTCGACCGGGCGACACCCATGCCTGACACCGAACAGACATTGCGTCCCACCATCCCGCCAGCGCACGCCCCCCCGTTACCGGTTCCACGGCGGCGGCGCGTGCGGCCCGTCGTGCTGCTGCCATGGGTTGTGCCGGTCCTGGTGGTGAGCGGCTGGCAGTGGGCATCCTCAACTGGGGTGATCTCACCGTCGATCCTGCCGCCGCCCACGAAGGTGCTCGCTACCGCACGTCTGTTGTGGGCGAGCGGTGAGCTGCAGCACCACCTGGTCGTGAGCCTGCGCCGCATCCTGATCGGATACACGATCGGCGCGACGATCGGGCTCGTGCTGGGATTCGCCGTCGGCTTGTCCAAGATCGCTGAGGGCTTGGTGGACCGCACCCTGCAAATGGTGCGGGCGCTGCCGCATCTGGCGTTGGTCCCGCTGCTGATCGCCTTCTTCGGCATCGGTGAGTTGCCGAAAATCGTGCTGGTCTGCCTCGGCGTGATCTTCCCGGTATACCTCAACACCGTCGCCGGTATTCGCACCGTTGATCCCAAACTCGTCCAGCTGGGCCAATCCTACGGCCTCGGCCGGGGCGCACAGATCCGCGACATCATCGTTCCCGGCGCCATGCCGATGATCCTTACCGGCATCCGCTATTCCCTCGGCGTCGCCTGGCTCACCCTGGTCGTCGCCGAGACCATCGCTACCAGCGAGGGCATCGGCTTTCTGGCGCAGAACGGCCGCGAAATGCTGCGCAACGACCGGATCGTGCTCGCCATCTTGCTCTACGCCGCCGCGGGGCTGCTCGCCGACCAGATCACCCGACTCATCGAAGCACGGGTACTGCGCTGGAACCCACACTTCCGGATCGGAGACCGTTGATGACCACGCCCGCACTCGTCGGACTCGACCTGGTCGGCTTGGGCCACCGATACGGCGGCAACATCGTCCTGCACGACATCGACCTGCATATCGCGCCCGGCGAATTCGTGTCCTTTCTCGGTCCCAGCGGCGTCGGTAAGTCGACGCTGCTGCGCATCCTCGCGGGTCTGGAGATACCGACAACCGGCTCGGTCGAACCGGTCGGCACCTCCGCCGACGCGCTGGTCTGCCGGATGATGTTCCAGGAAGACCGACTGTTGCCGTGGTGGTCGGTCCTCGCCAATGTCGAGCTCGGTACCCGCGGTCAGCGAGGCCGAGCCGCCGAGCTGCTGCGCGCCGTCGGACTGGCCGGGCGTGACAAGGACTGGCCGGCAGAACTTTCCGGCGGTCAACGGCAGCGGGTGGCGCTCGCCCGGGCGTTGCTGCACCGGCCGCATGTGCTGTTGCTCGACGAGCCGTTCGGCGCCCTCGACGCGATCACACGAGTCGCCATGCAGCGGCTGCTCGAACAGGTACTCGCCGAAGGGCCCCGCACGGTCCTGCTCGTCACCCACGACGTGGAAGAAGCACTGACACTGTCCGACCGCGTGCTCGTCCTCACCACACACGGCATCACCCGCGACCTGCACATTCCACAGCCGCGGCCGCGGCACCGCAGCGATCCGCAGCTGGCCATCTGGAAAGAAGAACTACTCGACGGACTGCTGCAGACCGACGCCGCACTCACCTACCCCTAGCTCCGAAAGGGTTTACCCCCTCATGTCCTCCCACGTCCCTGCACCGTTTCGGGCGCTCGATCGTCGCGGACTGCTCAAGGCCGCCGGCGCCGGTGCTCTCGCACTGGCGGGTCTGTCCGTCGCCGCCTGCGCGCCCGGAACCACGTCGCGGCCCTCCGGTGGTCCGCTCACTCGGGTGCGTTATGCCCTGATCGGCGACGGCAAAGCTGAACCGGGCACCATCCTGCGCAACAACCTCGGTGGCTTCCATCTCGCCGGCGACCTCGGCGTACCCGTCGAGTGGCCGACGGGTTTCCCCGCATCACTGCCGGTGATGGAAGCGATCAAGGCCGGCAGCGTCGACTTCTCCTTCGCCACGGCGACCGCCGTCATCTACGCCATCGGCGGCGGCGTGCCGATCGTCCCACTCGTGTCCTACCCCCTGCCCGCGAACGAGGTCGACATCCTCGTGCCGCGCGGGTCCGACATCCGGACCGCGGCGGATCTGAAAGGCCGCAAAGTCGCCGACCAGCGCGGCACCACCAGCACCTACAGCCTGGTGAAGTACCTACAATCAGCCGGTCTCACCCTGCACGACATCGACTACGCCAACCTCACCGCCGCCGACGCCGAAGCCGCCTTCGCCCAAGGCAAAGTCGACGCCTGGATCAGCTGGCAACCCACCATCGAACTGGCCAAACGCAAACACGACGCTGTGGCACTACCCGGCGTCAAAACCTATGACTACGCGTTCTTCGTCGCCAGCGAAGACCTGGCCTTCCACCACCCCGACACCGCCGCCACCCTGGTGCGCAACGTGCGCAACGCCCAGCGATGGATCGACAACAACCCCGACACGGCTGTCTCGGCCTTCGCCGGCCTGGGCGGGTTCGGCAACAGCGAACTCGAACAGCAGGTATACCTCGATTTGGTGAAGTCCCGGCGGCTGTCATATTCCGGTGCAGGCGAATTCGGCGCCGTCGACGCCGCCGCGGTGCGCGCGACCCAGGACTTGGCCGACAACTTCCACAGCCTCGGGGTCTACCCCGACCGGGTCGACGTCACCTCCTGGTTGGCCGACTCACGCTTCGACTCGATCAAATCCTCGATCACCCAGGCACTCGCGAACTAGGACCAGCGCAATCATGTCATCACCCCGTATGCATCTGGCCGCCTTCATCACCGCCGGGCCGGGCCGCCCCGGCGGATGGCGCTACCCCGCGTCCGTTCCCGGCTGGCTGTCGGCCCGCTACTACCACAACATCGCCCGCACTCTCGAAGACGGACGCTTCGATCTCGCGTTCTTCGCCGACATCCTGTCCGTGCCGGACCGATTCGGCGCCAGCACCGACGCACAACTACGCAACGGCGCGCTCGGTGCGATGCGCCTGGACCCGCTGCACGTCCTGTCCTCGATGGGCGCGGTCACCACACACCTCGGATTGGCGGCGACCGTCTCCACCACCTACTCCCAGCCCTTCACCCTCGCCCGATCCCTCGCCACTCTCGACCACCTCACCGACGGCCGCGCCGCCTGGAACATCGTCACCTCCTTCCAGGAATCCGAAGCCCGCAACTTCAACCGCGACGAGCAATTCCCGCGAGACCAGCGATACGAGCGCGCCGACGAATTCCTCGAAGTCACCGCGAAACTCTGGGACAGCTGGGACGACGACGCACTGGTCCTCGATGCCGCCGCACCGCTGTTCGCCGATCCCGAACGGGTGCACCCCATCAACCACAAAGGCCCATGGTTCACCGTCCAGGGACCGCTCAACGTCGCGCGTCCACCACAGGGCTACCCCGTCCTGATCCAAGCCGGCGCATCCGCCAAGGGTAAAGACTTCGCGGCGCGCTGGTCGGATGTGATCTTCTGCAGTCACGCCTCCCTCGACTCGGCCAAGGATTTCTACCGAGAGATCAAACAACGCGCCGCCGCGCACGGCCGCGACCCCGACACCATCAAGATCCTGCCCGCCATCACCCCGGTCGTCGCAGCGACATCAGCGATCGCGCAGCAGACATTCGAGGAACTGTTCGACCTGGTGCCACCGCTGGGCGGGCTTTCGACCCTCGCCTACCACCTCGACGTCGACCTGTCCACATTCCCCCTCGACGAACGCCTGCCCGAGGTCGAGGTCCCCGGGGTCGAAGGACACTACCGCGAAGTCCGCGAGATGACCGAACGCGAAGGCCTCACCCTGCGCGAGTTGGGCAAACGCTACGGCGGTCGCGTCGAGGGCGGATTCATCGGCACCGCAACCGAGGTCGCCGACGGACTCGAACAATGGTTCACCGAGCAAGCCTGCGACGGCTTCATGGTGCAAGCGCCCTACCAGCCCGGAGGATTCGAAGACTTCACCCGCCAGGTCGTGCCCGAACTTCAAAAACGCGGTCTCTTCCGCACCGAATACGAAGGCCGCACACTCCGCGACAACCTGGGCCTGCAGCGCGTCCCACCCGCCGAATGGCAGCGCCGCATCCGCCACACCAGCGAGGTCGGTGCATGAGCAGCGACATCGTCGAAGTGACCGGGCACACCATCACCGGCGTGCCAGGACGGTTTCTGCTCGACGCCCGTCACAACCATCTCGTCAGCGACTCCCGCTTCGGGCCAGCCGAATCCATCCAAGCCGGCGAGCTACTCCTGTCTGCCCTCGCGTCCTGCGCAATGGCCAACATCCAATCCAATGCCGACATCGACAACATCACCATCGCCACCATCCATGTCCAAGCCACCCACCAGCGCGCAACCCAGGACCCCACCCACTACGACAACACCACACTGCGCATCGATATCCACGGCACCGGCCAAGCCATCGCCGAGGCACTCGCCGCCCGATTCGCCGCCACATGCCCCATCTACAACACCATCCGCCGAGGCAGCGGCATCGACCTCATCGTCCACGCAAACCCTTGACTCGACCGCGAACTGCCCTGCCAGGTAGCCACAATTCAGTCTCCAACACAAGGTCACCGACTCCGCTTAAACCGTGCCGGCCAAGATCTGGCCGAACGGCACGGGACAGACACCCAGGCTGCCGTCACGTGACATCAACTGCTGAGACTGCCAACAGCAAAATTGGACTTAAAAGGACTGGGAGCAGAACGCCCGCTGAAGCGACTTTTGACCCAGGCCAAGCTGAAGAAGGCATCCGATTTAGCGAATCCATCGATGTCGTAGCGGATTCTGTTCTGCACCAACTTCTTCCCGACGCTGTCGCGAATGCAGATCTGGTGATGGGTTCCGCCCCAGTCGATTCCGGCGAACACAGGGCCGCCGGAGAGGGCGGCCGATGGGTAAGCCGACGATGCTCCTCGAGGAGGATCGGGTCACCGCTCGGCTGGCTTCCCCGGAACCTCATCTCGGCGCTCGAAGCACGACTCCCGCTGACCGATGTGAAGCCCGCCGCCATCCCGGTCCGGCAGGTCTGCGCCTGGACCTCGAAGGTTGCGCGTCTGCAAAGGCCGTGACCGGGATGGCGTGTGTGACCGCCGCGACCATCCCGGCGCAGCCATTGTCGACAAATGAGGACTACACCACCGGCGACCAGCCAGACCTGCCCGAACGCCCCGCGGAGTCCTCTGAGGCCGTCGCAGACGAGCATGCACACGTCCTCGACGCCCCGGTCGCGCAGCTCGGTGAGGATCTACAGCCAGAACTTCGCGCCCTCACCACCGTCGCCGGCCCAACATCCGAGGATCTCGCGGCCACCTCGCAGGTGACCGCCAACGCCACGTAGATGGGCCGGTTGGCGACCTTCCCATCGCGGATCCTGGCTCCCGAGCAGAAGGCCGCAGGTTCGAATCCTGCCGAGAGCACCAGGGAATCAGACCCTCTGACCAGCACACCAAGCCGGTCAGGGCCTCTCTCGTACCCGAGCACTGTAGCCAAACAGGTAGCCTGTGCACCCAATACTCTCGGTCGTCCGACTCCCAACTGACAGCGGAAGGTCACCGACTGGAGGTCGTGAAGTGAGATATGCAACAGGCCGGAGTACTGAGCCGCACGCCGGGTTGGGCAGGATAGAGCCCATGACTCAAAACCCATGCCCGCGATGGTGTTCCGAACACATCTACCTCAACGCCGCAGACCCCGACGCGGAGCCACTGCATCGCAGCGCCCCCGAGGAACTGGCCATCTCCGGCACGAACCTGGCACAGGTGTCAGCGATGGTCCGGATCCGGATCGAAGGGGCATACACCGCCGAAGGGTTCTTCGAAGAGTGGGCCGACCTCAACATCGCGGGCAACAACACCGAACTGACCGCTGTCGAACTGCGCGCGCTGGCGCACCTACTCAACCGCACCGCCGACCAGCTCCAGGGCGCACGATAGCCTAAAGCCGCGGTCACACCCGCGACGCTTACAGGCGCGGCTCGCCGACGCGGTGCGCCAGGTGGGCGACGACGAACTCGACGACCGTTACCGAGTGCCCGTGTGTCGGCAGCCGGCCGCGGGCATGATCAGTGTGCGGGCGGGGTCACCGGTGCGGGACAGGCCGGCGAGCAGGTCGAATGTCTCTCCGTACACCGCGATCTCGCGCGGCTGGGTGATCGTCAGCTCGGCCGTGATGGTCTCGACGGTCGTCATGCGATCGTTGAACATGACGAAATTGGTTGTCTGCTGCGGAATCTCAGCGACGCCTGGGATTACTCCGATGGTAACCCGAGGAAGTCCGATCGCGACGAGCAGGCGGTCGAGCTGCCCGATCATCACGGAGTCGTCGCCGATGGTGGTCAGCAGGGCGTGCTCGGCCAGCACGATATGAAACCGCCGGTCGCCGCGATAGAGGAACTGCTGACGTTCCATGCGTTTCGCGACCCCGGCGTCTATGTCGTCGGTCAATCCGTGCCGGGCGACGGACCGTTCCAGGACCGCGCAGGCATACTCGGGTGGTCTGCAAAATGCCTGGTATCAGTTGCGCCACAAACCTACTGGAGTCCCACGACTTGCTCCGGGGGCCTTTCCATGGCCGCCGGGCCTGGTCGCGAGGTGGCAATGCGTGCCCTAATCGGCGGCCACCAGCGAGAATTCAGCGAGAGAACCTGGTGGTTCGCAATCGTTTTCAGTAGTAGTACTTCTTGTTCCAGTTCATGACGTGCCACGCATAGACAATGCCGCCGAAACCGGCAGGTAATATGAACAGTAAGTGAACGGGAAGTATTCTAAACCGTTGGTGCGTGCCCTTTTCATGACCCTATGTGCCAAATGCCGACCCGTTGCTGGATAGAATTGGTAGACCGTGCAACATTTGTCGTCGTGACTTCTCCTGTCGGGGGGGTCACCGAAACACATTCACTCCCAGGGGAATCCATGCGAATTGCGCTCGTCTGTCCATGCACCTCGGCGGTGGCCGAGTGACCTACCAATACCCGCAGCAGCAGCCCTACGCTCAACCGCTGCGCCCGATGCCTTCCAAAAAGAAGACGCCAATGTGGGTGTGGGTTGCGGCGGTCATCAGCGGCTTGTTCATCCTCGGAGTTATCGGCAGCGCGCTCAGCGATGGCGACAAGAAGACAGCAGCCACCATCACTGTGCCGGTGCCGATTACGACGTCGGTACACGTGCTCACTGGTCCGCCGACAACCAGCGCGGCAGCGCAGGTGAAAGACCTGGTCGTGCCTGATGATCTGGTGGGCAACAACGGTGCGGTCGCTGCGGATGAACTCAAGCGGCTCGGATTCACGAACGTGACCTACGGCTCGGCGACGCCCGGCGTCAACGCGGTACTGCTGCCTTCGAACACGATCGAGTTGCGGGCCGGAATCGGCGCGGTCATGGGATTCTTTGCCGGGCTGCCGATATTCATCGTCGGCTCGATACCGGCCGCCTTCGCGGGCGCAGGGACGGGCGCTCTCTCACCAGTCATCGCGAAGTGGTCTGCCAATCAGATGCCGGGCCCGTACTGAACTGACGAGTCGATCCACACCGCGGTCATGCGCGCCTTCGTTGTCATCGCCCTGGCATCATTTCTTCTTGGCATCGCCATCTTCGTGGTCATCCGCTGACCATTGCACGGACGGGCCAGTCATTCATCAACGGGCAGCCCGGTCCAAACGCCACCCGCGTCCAGCCGGTCACCCCGTGCAGCTTACCACCCACCAGCTCACGTCCGGCGTCATGCGCGGAATCATCGGCGCCACTGTGGCGCGCGCCACGATCGGGTTTGTGCTTGCCATCGCCATTTTCGCCCTGTTCGCTCATTCCAAACGGGAAAAGCGCCACAGCCGAAACATCTGGGGCAGGCATCAATAACCAGATTGCTTAACGTCCGTACAAGAGCATGCGCTGTTCGTCTTGTGACTTTCCGTGTCAATTCTCTGTCCGGTTGCTGACCCGCGACGCACGGCCAGGAAGTATCGGGGCGTGACGTTCCATCTGGAAATATCGCGGCGCGGTGGGGCCGCGAGGGGAGCCCGCCCGGAAATCATGCGATACGAAAGATGCTGAATATGAGCCATTTTGTGCGGTTCGGCCTGCTGTCTGGTATCGCCGCGGCGAGCGCTCGACACGCATCGTTTCCTGCATCAAGGCTCCCATTTCACGAACGGGTCGGAGCAGCATGGCAATACACCCACAACGGCGTGAAGGAAGAGTGCTCGGCGAAGGCTAGCGATAGCTGGATCAGCGAAATTCCCGCCTCCGCAGGGAGTTTCGCGAGGTTCTCGACTGCTTCCCGTTTGCGCTGATTGGCTGCCAGTAACTGGGTCGTGGCGGTGAGGCTGACGCGCCAGCCGGCTCGAGACAGCCACCGGTCCGGTGCGCGTGGAGCGCCCGAAGTCACCGCGTCCGGCGGCGGCCAGCCAGTGCAGGTACTTGGCCAATCAGTCCACCGCGCGCTATCACGACCAGGCCGAGGCCGTCTCCTTGTGGCCGGGCACCTTCAGCTCCCTGATACGCAAGTCGAAGCTCACCCGCACCGTCGATGGATCCAATAAGGCGGTGCCGGTGTAGCCAAACAGTAGGCGGTCACCAGCACGATGCCCAGCCCCTTGTCCCCGCGACCGAACAGATCGAAGTCTTCCTTGACCGAATCGGCGGTGAACTTCGTTCCGTCGCTGAAGCTCACGTCGTCACACAGGTGGAAGGTGAACTGGGTCAGCGCATCGTTGATTTCCCAGGACTTCGCCAGCCACGATTCGATGGCTCCGGTGTCGGGGTTTTGGTAGGTGAGCTGTTGGTGACGTTGTTCAAGATAAGCGATTCGGGATAGGAGCTGCCCGAGTACGGGTCGAGATTGTCTGGCGCGTCCAGCACCCCGAATTCCAGGGTGCCTCCGGATACCGGAGGTCCGGCGTGGTCGGCGCCTGGAAGTGGCTGCCCGAGGCAACGTATCGCCCAGGACCGTGGCCAATACAGCGGTGGCCATGAGGACCGTCGTACAACCGGAATCGGTTGCTTTGCATGATATTCGAAACTCCTGCTGTCAGCGCGGCGTGAATGCTTCGGCGATGCGGTCGACCGCGGTGCGGAGGTCGTCGGGGGTGTTGTTGCTGAAGCCCAGCCGCAGATGATCGGTGAAGGCCACCGCACCCGCCGGATCGAAGTAGCGGCCCAGGGAGAAGTCGGTGCCCAGAGCGCGCGCTCGCGTCTGCACCGCCGCCAGATCCACGGTGGGATCGGTGACCTTGACCCACAAGAAGATTCCGCCATCGGGGTCGGTGAATTCGACGGCGTCGGCCAAGGTGGCGCGCAAGGCGTCGGTCAGTGCGGCCGCACGGGTGCGGTAGATCTCGCGTGCGGTGACCAGGATGTCGTCGAGCACCGCGGGGGTGTGTAGCAGTCGCGAGACGGCGGTCTGGCCGAGCAGCGAGCTGTGCTGATCGACATTGCCGCGCAGGCGCGCCAGCACCGGCACCAGCCAGGCAGGCGCGGCGATCCAGCCCAGCCGCAGACCCGGTCCCAGCGTCTTGGAAAAGGTATTGACCCGCACGACGTGATCGCTGTCGAGGCTGAGGTCTTCGATGGTCTCGCCGCCGAAGCGCAGATCCCGGTAGGGATTGTCGGAGACCACCACGAATCCGTACCGCTCGGCCAACGCGACCACACGGACCCGATCCGGCGCCGGCAGGGTTGTTCCGGTGGGGTTCTGGAAATCGGGGATGAGATAGAGCAGCTTGATCCGCAGCCCTGCCCGCAGTCGCTGCGCGAGGTCGTCGAGATCGAGGTGACCGTCGGTGCTGGGCACCGTAACCACCTGTGCGCCATGATGTCCCAGCACCCGCACCGCCAACGGGAAGCTGGGTCGCTCGACGGCCACACTGTCACCGGGATTCAGCAGCGCGGAGAACAGCAGGCTCAACCCGTGCAACGCCCCGTTGGTCACCAGGACACGGGCGGGCTCGGCCTTCTCACGCGCACCGATCCAGGAACGCAGCGGCTCGATGCCGTTGACCACCGAATACTGCAGTGCCGCAGCCGATTCGGCTCGATCTTCGAGCACCTCGCGATAGGCGCGAGCCAACTGCGCGGTAGGCAGGGCCTCGTCGGCGGGAACCCCGCCGAGCAGGCGGATAGCATCCGGCACGCTACCGGTGGCCGGTGGACCGAACCCGCCGATCGGGGATTCCCGCGCACCGAGCGCGGACAACAGGGTACCGGTGTCGAACTGATCGAGCGTGCCGGTCATCGAGGAACTCCTTCGAAACAGATCGGGGCGCGATGGATGTGTGCGCTGGTGAACAATCCAGCCGTCCTTCGAGATTCGTTCAGAATTCGCGAAAGGGGCGGCGGCACGGCAGCCGAATTCACGGCCGCGAATCGTCGTCGCCGCGAGCGGTCGACGAGCCGGCCGCAACGGGAAGCGCCGGATTGGCACTCCATTGGGACCACGAGCCCGGAAACAGGGCGGCGTCGATCCCGAGAACGGCCAGTGCCGCGATTTCGACTGCTGCGGTCACCCCGGACCCGCAGTACACCCCGACCACCGCTGCGTCTGCCGCTCCGACCGCACCGAAGCGTTGCTCGAGTTCCGCTGCGGGACGGAAGAATCCGGCGTCATCGAGCAACGACCCGCTGGGCAGGTTGCGTGCGCCGGGGATGTGTCCGGCGACGGGATCGACCGGTTCGGCGGCACCGCTGAAGCGCTCGGGGGCACGCGCGTCGAGCAGCACCCCACGATCGGGGACGGCCGCGGCCTCGATGACCGTGAGTGTCGGCAAGTCACCATCGTGGAGATCGTCGTGGAGGACTCGGACATCGCCGGGGACCGGATTCTCGATGCCGTCTGCGATCGGCAGCCCGGCCGCACGCCAGGCCGGCAGCCCGCCATCGAGAATGCGGACGTCGTGGATGCCCGCGGCACGCAGCACCCACCAGGCACGCGCCGAGCCGGCCCGATTCCAGTTGTCGTACACCACAACCGGAACGCCGGATCGCAGACCCCAGCGGCGCGCCGCCGCCTGCACCGCCGCCCCGCTCGGCAGCGGATGGCGGCCGTGCCCGCAGATCGAGTGATCCGACAGTTCGCCCTCGAGGTCCACATACACCGCGCCGGGGATGTGCCCGAGGCCATGATCGGCCCGACCGTCGGGACGATCGAGCTGCCAGCGCACGTCGAGGATGGTGATCGCCTCGCCGGCCTGGACCCGTTCCGCCAGCTGTTCGGCGGTGATCAGGATGTCGGCGCGAAGCACATCGGTGCGAATGGTCATGACATGACTCCTCTCGCGTTCCAGCGAAACAGACACGGCCACACCGATGAATCCTTGCGCTCAGCGGAATCGGAATCGCATCGCCCCGTGCCGCGCGGGTCAGCAGTGTGCCACCGCATGTCAGGACCGCGGAGGTCCCAGCCGGACGCTGCGCCCGCCATCGAGAATTGATGTAGTGCTTCGACTCGTTCGAGTCCGGGGTACCGGTGGCAGGGGCCCGCGAAGTCAGCCTGACCGATCCTGAATCTGGACGCCCACGCGGATACCTGGTACCGCACACTTTGAGGCAAGTCCGCTGTCAAACTGCCTCCACCGGCAACACTTCTCGCTCCGTCACGCCCTTCTCAGGAATTGCCCGCATCTCGAGCCGAACCCTCGGCGAACGCAGCCAAAGACTGAACGATCGTGTCGCGACCTTCACCACCGCGACCGGTCTTACTGTGGAATCGAACCGAGAAGGAGAGCTGGCGTATGACAACTCATGGGCGGCAAGAGGATTCGAGATCAGCCACCGAGTGGCGCGAACACGGGGTCCGGGTGATCAAATCCGGCCAACTCGACCCCAACACAGCGCAAACGCCGGGCATGAACCGCGCCGCAGCGATCGACGCGGCCCGGGTGGGCGCCCAGCGGATCTGGGCCGGAACCGTCACGATTCACCCGGACGCCAAGACCGGCGCGCACCATCACGGCGAGCTGGAGAGCATCATCTACGTCATCCGCGGGCGCGCCCGAATGCGGTGGGGCGAGCGGCTGGAATTCGTCGCCGAGGCCGAGCCGGGCGATTTCATCTTCGTCCCGCCCTATGTCCCGCATCAGGAGATCAACGCCAGCACGGACGAGCCGCTGGAGTGCGTCCTGGTCCGCAGTGACAGCGAGGCGGTCGTCGTCAACCTCGATATCGAACCGGTCGAGGCGCCGGAGACCGTGCACTGGGTGGACCCGATCCACCCGCATCCCTAGTCGGTGATGGGTCCCCATCGGGTATTCCGATCGTTCGTGACCGCCGCGAGTAAGGCCATCCGGACATGATGGATTCTTGCCCGCGTCATGCCGGGCGCGTTCCCATCGGACAGGAGGAAGGCCGAGATGACCGTGGCTCGCCCGGAGGCAGAATCGTTCGCGGGCACGGTGTTCACCGGAGCGGACATACCGGCGACCGCACAGCGAGACAGGTCCGGTCATGCTGTCGCGGGCGACCCCGACGTATTGATCAGAGCCGCGGATGTCGCCGACGTACAGCGCGCAGTCACCTTTGCGACCCGGGAAGGACTGTCGGTGGTCGTGCGGGGAGCCGGGACGGGCCTGGCAGGCGGTGCCACCGCGGGTGCCGGGACACTGGTCCTGGACGTCTCCGGGCTGGACCGGATTCTGGAGCTCACGGCCACCGATGAGCTGGCGGTCGTCGAGGCCGGGGTGCCGGCCGCGACCCTCGATGCCGCGGCCGGTCGCATCGGACTGCGCTACGCACCGGATCCGGCGAGTACCGCGATCTCGACCATCGGCGGCAATATCGCCACCAACGCCGGTGGCCTGCGGTGCGTGAAGTACGGCGTGACCGGCGATTCGGTACTGGGCCTGAGCGTGGTGCTGGCCGATGGCACGCTGCTCCACACCGGGCGCAGGACCGCGAAAGGTGTTGCGGGACTGGATCTGACGAGCCTGTTCACCGGTTCGGAGGGCACTCTCGGCGTGATCGTGTCGGCGACCGTGCGCCTGCAGCCGGTCCCAGTCCGGACCGTGACAATCGCGGCATACTTCGACGACGTGGAGACCGCCGCCGCGGCGACGGCCGAGGTCCTGGCCGCCCGGGTCCGGCCCGCCATGCTGGAGCTGCTCGATGCCGACTCGCTGCGGGAGGCCCAGGATCTGCTGGGTCACCAGGGGCAGGACGCGGGCGCCTTCGTGGTGGCGCAGACCGACGGTTTCGGCGCGGACGCCGAGGCCGCTGTCGTGGAGTCCTGCTTCGCCCGCTTCACCTCCCGCGTCTCGGCCGAAGCGGATCCCGGTGCCGCCGAACATCTCCTGGCGGTCCGCCGGGCAGCGCTGCCGGCATTGGAGCGGCACGGTCGCGTACTCATCGAGGACATCGCCGTGCCGCGCTCACGCATAGCGCAAGCCGCCCGGCGTATCTCCGCGATCGCCCGGGAGTACGACAGCCGCATCCACACCTTCGGTCACGCGGGTGACGGCAACCTCCATCCGATCATCGTCGTCCCCGCCCACGACCCCGGAGCCGGCGAGCGCGCGCAGGCGGCCGCCGACGAGATCTTCTCCACCGCACTGGAATTGGGCGGCACGATCACCGGAGAGCACGGTGTCGGCCTGCTGAAACGGGACTGGCTGGCCCGTGAACTGGGGCCCGACGCTCTGCGGGTGCAGCGGGCGATCCGTCGGGCCGTCGATCCGGGCGGACTGTTCAATCCCGGAAAAGTATTCTGACAACCTTTCCGATCTCCGAGACCCGAATACGGAGCACTGTTTTCGCCTATCGGTCGCAATCGGAGAACTAATTCGATCCCCTGATTCGAACTCTTTTTCCACCGGCACCGGACTCATAGCATGGCGTCGCGCACACGCAATCGAATCGCTTCGCGCACAACAGCACTCGCCTCACCGTGCGGGAAAGGATTGCCATGCCCGAGGTTCGGACCCGACGCCCAGCGCTCACGGAATATCCGCAGCTGACGGTCCCGGATACGTCGGCCGCCGCGCTGGCCGCGCTCACCGCGAAAGTCGCCGCCACCGCCGCGGAATACGATCGCAGCGGCGAGATTCCCACGGCCGGACTACTGGCCGCGCACCGGGGCGGCTATCTCACCGCCACCGTCGCGGCCCGGTACGGCGGACCCGAATCGGACCCCCTCGAGGTGGCGCGCATCCTGGCCGCGCTCGGTGCGGGCGATGCGTCGGTGGCGCTCATCGCCGCCAACAATCTGCAGGCGCATCAGCTCCAGACCGCCACCGGCGCTTGGCCCGACGACGTGTATGCGGAGCTGGTGCGCCGGTCGCTGGACGGCCCGGTCCTGCTCAACGCGATCCGCGCCGAGCCCGAGCTCGGTGCCCCGGCCCGCGGTGGCCTGCCGGCCACCGTGGCGCGTCGAACTCCCGCGGGCTGGGTCATCAACGGGCGCAAGACCTTCGCCACCGGCGGCTCGGCCCTGGCCTACCACATCGTGTGGGCCGTCACCGACGAGACGCCGCCGCGGGTGGGCCATTTTCTGGTCCCGGCGGACGCGGACGGTATCACCTGGCACGACACCTGGGATCATCTCGGATTGCGGGCGTCGAACACGCACGACGTGAGCTATGTCGATGTCGCGGTCCCGGAATCGCACTTCCAGGAGATTCCGCTGGTGGACGGCGTCTACCGCGATCCGGCGACCACCGCCAATCCGGCGGTCCTCGGCCACGCCGCACTGTATGTCGGAGTGGCGCGCGCCGCCCGGGACGCGTTCGCCGAGTTCGCCCGTACCCGGGTGCCGACGGCGCTGGGTCGGCCGATCGCCGAGACCGAGCGCATCCAGTTCGTGGCCGGTGAGGTCGAGACGCAGCTCGTCGCCGCCGAATCGCTGCTGTTCGGTACCTTGCTCCGGCTCCCCACCGAACCTGAACTCGAGCAGCGGCTACCGGCGGTCAAGGTGGTCATCGCCCGCTCGGCGATCGCGGCCGTGCAGGCCGCGGTGGCGGCACTCGGCAATGCGGCGCTGACCCGTCACCATCCGCTCGAACGGCACCTGCGCGATGTGCTGTGCGTCCGAGTCCATCCGCCGCAGGAAGACTCCGCGCTGCTGACCACCGGCCGCGCCGTGCTGTCCGCTGCCCACTGACCGCTCCCTCCGCTTCATCTCCGCCATCCTCCGAGGAATCACCCCATGTCGCATTCTGTTTCGCTGTCCCCTGCTCGCCGCGCGCGCCGATGGCGGCTCACGGCTTCGGTCGTCGCACTGACCTCGGCGCTCGTCGCGAGCGCGTGCGGCGGTGGCGGATCGGCCGGCGGTCCCTCCGGTGACGGCAAGGACCCGGTGCGCGGCGGCACCCTGCGCATCGCGTTCTGGCCGGACAACGCCGCCTTCCCGTGCATCGACCCGTTCCAGGTGTATTGGATCGAAAGCCGTTCGCTGATCCGGAATTTCGCGGACTCGCTTACCGATCAGAACCCCGACACCGGCGAGATCGTGCCGTGGCTGGCCACCGGTTGGCAGATCAGCCCCGATGGCCGCGACTACACCTTCACCCTGCGCGACGGAGTCACCTTTTCCGACGGCGCGCCCCTGGACGCCGCGGCGGTGAAGACCAACTTCGACGCCTTCTCCGATCTCGCGCGGTCCAGTAATGGCACCGCCTACGGCGCGAGCTATATCGTCGGGCTCGAGTCCACGCAGGTCGTGGACCCCAAAACCGTCACATTCCATTTCTCGCAGCCGAATTCCTCGTTCTTGCAGGCGACGTCGACGACCAACCTGGCGCTGCTGTCCCCCGCCTCGTTCGCCAAGACGCCGCAGCAGCGCTGCCAGGGCCAGATCGCGGGGTCCGGCTTGTTCGTGCTGGACAAATACACACCCGCACAAAGTGTTTCGCTGAGCCGGCGCACCGGCTACCACTGGCCGTCGGCCCTGAGCAACAACAAAGGCGAGGCCTATCTCGACAAGGTCGAGGCGAGCTATATCGCCGAGGATTCCGTGCGCACCGGGAATCTGGTGAGCGGTCAGATCGATATCGCCTGGCCACGTAACCCGTTCAGCGCCGAGGACCGGCAGCTGATCTCCCATTCCGGCTCCTACCTGCGGTCCCGTCCGCTGCCCGGAGTCTCCTACACGCTGTACCCGAACGCGTCCGAGGGACACCCCCTGGCCGACGACGCGGTCCGCCAGGCGCTCTACCGGGCGATCGATGCGAAGACCTACGCTGCCACCATTTTCGGCGCGGACTACCCCGTGGTGGGCGGCCCCTTCGATGCCACAACCCCGTATTTCTCCTCACAAGCCGCCAAACTGACCTACGACCCGGCGGAGGCAGGACGCCTTCTCGACGCCGCCGGTTGGCGCATCGCGCCCGGCGACCAGTACCGGGCCAAGGACGGCAAGCGCCTGGCGCTGACCGAGCTGGTCACCGCATCCAGTCCGGGCGCGGAGTTGTTCCAGGACCAGTTGCGCAAGGCGGGCATCGATCTGCAGCTGAAGGTCATCACCGACGCCGAACGGGCCGGACTCGTCGCTGCCGGCCAATACGACCTGATCGAAGGCTATTTCACCCGCGCCGACCCCGGCGCACTCCAGTTCCTGCTCGTCGAACAACTGGCCAATTCCAAGGCGCTGGCCCGCAATGCGCAGCAGCCCGCCGTCGCCGCACGGGTGCGGGATCTGTTCGCCCAGGCACTGCAGACCACCGACGAGACCCGCCGCCACGGTATCTACGCCGATCTGCAGAACGTGCTCATCGACAACGGGGTCACCTTCCCGTTGTTCGAACGGCAGCAGTACGCCGGAATCAGGAACCAGGTCAACGGATTCCGATTCACCTCCGAGAGCTTCCTCGCGCTCAATGACACCTGGATCCAGCCCTAGTCCGGGACGTCGAGCGAGGACGACATCATGATCCGATATATCGCGGGACGGGTCGCGCAGGCGGCGGTGGTGCTATGGGCGGCCTTCACCGCCACCTTCATGGTGCTGTATCTGCTGCCCAGCGATCCCGTCCAGATCCAGCTCGGGGCGGCCGGCATCCAGCCGGATTCGCTGACCCCGCAGCAGCTCGCGGCCGCCGAGGCGAAGTATGGGCTCGATCGGCCGGTGGCCGATCAGTATCTCTGCGCGCTGACCGGGGCGCTGCACGGCAACTTCGGCACCTCGATCGCCAAACAGATCCCGGTCGATGACCTGATCGGCGATCGGCTCGGCGGGACCCTGGTCCTGAGCGCCCTGGCCGGACTGCTGGCGGTCGTCGCGGGCACCGCGGTGGCCTATCTGGCGGCGCTGGTCCGCTTCCGTCCGGTGCGCGCACTGCTGAGCCGGTTGCCCGCGCTCGGGGTCGCGGTGCCCTCGTTCCTGGTCGCACTGATCCTCATTCAGCTGTTCGCCTTCCAGCTGGGCTGGCTGCCCTCCCTGGGCAACAGCGGTCCGCGTGCACTGGTACTGCCGGTGATCACCATGGCGATCCCGCCCGCCGCCCAGCTTGCGCAGGTGCTGATCCGCAGCTTCGAGGACACGCTGCGCGAGCAGTACATCGTCACCGCCCGGGCCAAGGGCCTCTCGCGCGGGCAGGTGCAATTGCGGCACGCCTTCCGCAATGCCGCGCTGCCCGCGCTCACGATTCTCGGACTGCTCGTCGGCACCACCGTGACCAGCGCGATCGTGGTCGAGACGGTGTTCAACCGCAACGGCATCGGCCGGCTGGCCCAGGAAGCGGTGCTGGCGAAGGACATTCCGGTGGTACTGGCCATCGTGGTGATCGCGGCCGCCGGGTTCGTGGCGGTGAACCTGCTCGTCGACCTTCTGTATCCGCTGCTGGATCCCCGAATCACCCACATACGGTCACGGGAGCTGACATGACAGATCCGGCAACGGACGGACCGGGCGACCCGGTCCCAGTCCTGGCCGAGGGCGCAGTCTTACTCGACGATCGGCCGATTGCCATCGGCGGCAATCGATTCCGTCGCTGCGCCGTGCGCCTGCTGCGGCGTCCCGGGTTTCTGGCCGCAAGTGCCGTCGTCGGATTCGTGCTCGTCTCCGCGTTCCGGCCCGCGACATTCACCGCTGCCGACCCCTTTGCCACCGACCCGGCCGAGCGGCTTCGGTCCCCCAGCGCGGCACATCTTTTCGGGACCGACAGTGTCGGCCGCGACCTGTGGGCGCGCACCTTGTACGGCTCCGCACTCACCGTCCAGGCCGCACTCATCGCGGTCGGCATCGCCTTGGTGACCGGCCTGGCGGTGGGGCTGCTGTCGGGTTTCCTCGGCGGTCTTGCCGACGCCGTGTTCATGCGCGGAGTCGATGTGCTACTGGCCATTCCCGGTCTGCTGTCCGCGCTGGCGATCGTCACCGCCCTGGGTTTCGGCACCGTCCCGGTGGCGATAGCGGTCGGCATCGCGATCGTGCCCGGCTTCGCCCGCACCACCCGCTCGGAGGTGCTGCGCGTCAGATCGCTGCCCTATGTCGAGGCCGCGCGGGCCGGCGGCGGCTCCTGGCTGCGTGTCGTGGTGCGGCATGTGCTGCCGAACTCGTGGGGACCGGTGCTGGCGTTGTCGGTGCTCGATGTCGGCACCGCGATCATCGCGGTGGCCGCCCTGAGTTTCCTCGGATTCGGTGCGGCGCCACCGCAGGCCGAATGGGGGTCGCTGGTCTCGGGTGGCCGCAATTTCCTGGTGACCGCGCCGTGGGTGTCCCTGCTGCCCGGTGCTGTGATCGCCGTGACGGTGCTCTCGCTCAATCACATTGCCATGACCTTGCAGGAGCGCACCCGATGACCCGGACCATCCATCCACGGATACCGTCGGCCACACCGCCGACGCCGATACCCGACCTCGTGGAAATCGACCGGCTCGGTGTCGGTTACCTCAGCGACGGCGCGGTGGTTCCCGCGGTACGCGATGTCACGCTGCGCGTGCGATGCGGCGAGATCGTGGCACTGGTCGGCGAATCCGGCTCCGGCAAGACCACCGTCGCGCAGGCCGTCATCGGGCTGCTGCCGGATCGGGCGCGCATCACCGGGGGCTCGGTGCGAGTGGCGGGGATCGACATCACCGCGGCCGCGGAGCAGGTGGTGCGCCCCCTGCGCGGTGCAACCGTGGGGCTGATCCCCCAGGACCCCATGGTCGGGCTCAACCCGACCCAGCGGATCGGGCACCAGGTCGCCGAGGCGGTCGCGCTGCGTGGTCCGAGTGGCCGGCGACGCGACGCGGAGGTGCTCGACATCCTGCGCGCGGCCGGACTCGACGATCCCGAACGTCACCTGCGCCGCTACCCGCACGAGCTGTCGGGCGGGCAACGCCAGCGGGTACTCATCGCGATCGCGCTGGCCGGCGAACCCGATCTGCTCATCGCCGACGAACCCACCAGCGCCCTGGACGTCACCGTGCAGGCCCGCATCCTGGACCATCTGCAAACGCTGGTCCGCGACCGCGGCACCGCGCTGTTGATCATCACCCACGATCTGGCCATCGCCGCCGACCGAGCCGACCGGATGGTGGTGATGCGGCGCGGACGCATCGTCGAAGAGGGCACGCCCGCAAGGATTCTCGGCGATGCCGAGCAGCCCTACACCCGCCGTCTCATCGCGGCCGCTCCCGCGCTGGCCCATGGCGGCGTGCTCGAACCGCGATTCACGCTCACCGCTGAGGAGGCCGAGAGCGGTGATTCACTGCTCGAACTCGATGCAATCACCAAGCGCTATCGATCCGGGCGAAGCCCCTCGGCGGAACACCTCGCATTGGATCAGGTATCGGTGCGCGTGGCCGCCGGGCGCACCCACGCCCTGGTCGGCGAGTCCGGATCGGGCAAGACCACGGCGTTACGCATCGCCGCCGCCCTGACCGAACCGACTTCCGGCACAGTGCGTTTCGACGGACTCGATCTCACCGGCCGAAGCTGGCGGAGCCTGCGACCGCTACGGCGTCGCTTCCAGCTGGTGCACCAGAACCCGTTCGCCGCCCTCGATCCGCGATACCGCGTCGGCGACAGCATCGTCGAGCCCCTGGTGTCCTATCGGCTCGGCGACCGGCGCAGCCGCCGGGCCCGGGCACTCGAACTGCTCGACCAGGTCGCGCTCCCCCGCACCGCCCTCGACCGGCGACCAGCGGAACTGTCCGGCGGGCAGCGCCAACGCGTGGCGATCGCCCGGGCGCTGGCACTCGAACCCGAGCTGGTGCTGCTCGACGAACCGGTCTCGGCGCTGGATGTGTCTGTGCAGCAACAGATTCTCGCCCTGCTCGCCGAACTGCAGCAGCGGCTCGGCCTGACCTACCTGTTCGTCTCGCACGATCTCGCCGTCGTCGGTCAGCTCGCGCACACCGTCTCGGTCTTCCACCGCGGGCAGGTCGTCGAATCCGGCGCGACCGCAGCGGTTTTCCGTGACTCGTCCAGCGAGTACACCCGGCAACTGCTCGCGGCGATACCGGGCCGCCGCCCGAATACCCGCTCCTGACCTATGCCATGTCGAATCCCATTGAAAGGCATCCACAGTGACCACTTCCACAACGCCGGCGACCGCGGCCTGGCTCAGCGACTGGCGGCGCTGGCGCGCCGAGCGCAATGCGCTCGCCCTCGCACCGCACGGCCTGGCCTCGGTCACCGGAACCCACTGGCTCGGTGACGAACCAGAAGCCATCGACGGCCTGCCCGGCCATTGGGCGGCGGTAGCCGGCCGCGCCATGGCGGACGGACCGGGCGACCTGCATCTCGAACTCGATCCGGGCACCGCGGTCGCCATCGGTGAACTGCTGATCCAGCCGCTGGCGCGAGCGGGCCGCGTCGCGGTCCGGGTCTTCGATCCGCAGGCCGCCACCCGCGCCGCGATCGAGGGCATCGACGCCTTCGATCCCGACCCGGAATGGGTCGTCGAGGGCCGCGCCGACATCGATACGCAGCCCTTGCGGCTCGACCACATCGACGGGTTCGTCAGCTCCAACAGCGCGGCCCAGGTCCATGTGCGCATGCAAGGCCGCGAGCCGGCGCTGTGGGGCACCCTCGCACCGAACAGCGACATCCAGATCACCTTCGCCGACACCACCAATGGGACCGAGACCGAGCGATTCCGCTTCCTGACCGTGCCCTCCGCGGACGAGAACGGCCGGGTCACCGTCGATTTCAACCGTGCCCACCTGCCGCCGTGCACCTTCACCGACCACTATCTGTGTCCGCTACCCCCGGTCGGCAACCGGCTCGACTTCCCGGTGCCCGTCGGTGAGACCCGGGTACGCCGCAACGGTTCCTCGGCCCGATGACCCGATACGTGATCGTCGGCGCCGGGGCGGTCGGGGTGAGCCTGACCGTCGAACTGGCCGACCGCGGCCACCACACACTCGTGGTCGCGCACGGAAACCCGTTGCACCACTTCGCCACCCATCCGCTGGTGTATCGCACCGCGGCGGCGGTCCGAACCATCCGGCTGCCCGTGGCCTCGGTCACGAGCAATCTGGGTTTCGAACCCGGGGACATCCTGATCCTGGCGGTCAAGTCCCAGCACGTGGCGCGCGCGGCGCAGTCGCTGGCCTGGCACGATGTCCGCGACGCCGACGCCACACCGCTGGGTGTCGCCGCCGAGCACATCCCGGTGGTGACCATCCAGAACGGGCTGGACGCGGAACGCGCCGCCGCGCGCTGGTTCGGCACCGTCCTCGGCGCGACCCTGGTGCTCTCGGCCGGGTACGAGCATCTCGGCGAGATCCGGAGCAGCATCGAGCCCCGGACGGGCGCTGTGTTCGCCGGACTCGCGAACGACACCGCGGGAATCGGCAAGGCAGCGCTCGAAACATTCGTCGAGGATCTGCGACACGCACATTTCCGGGCCGAGCAGGTCACCGATATTCGCTCCTACAAAGCCACCAAACTCGTCTACAGCGTCACCAACGGCTTGGAAGTGCTCGGCGGCAGCGCCGCTGACAAGGCCCGGGTGGGTGCGGCCCTGATCGCCGAGGCGCGATCGGTCTTCACCGCTGCCGGAATTCCGGTCCATCCCCTGACAGCACTGGTACCCGATGCCACACCGGATGTCGCCTACCGGGCGACCGACGCCCGGCAATCGACGTGGCAGAGCTTCGCCCGCGGCGCGGACACCAACGAGGTCGACTACCTCAACGGCGAAATCGCCTTGCTCGCACGAGAACACGGTCTCGAAGCGCCGGTGAACTCCGCCCTGCAGCGACTCCTCGGGCGCGCCACCCGCCACGGCGGCGGCCTGGATCTGCCGGGCCTGGACACCCTCGCCGCGCTGCTGTCCGCCGACTGCGAGGGGCCCGGCGCGCAGCGATCCGATTAGAAATTCCGATCCCTTTCGATGCCGGAATTCGATCGATCGAATTGAATTCAGGTGATCATAAAAGCATTGACCCCAACACATTCGGCGTGTTGAGTTTTCCTCGGTCGGCGGGGTGTCGGTTCCGGCCCAACTCTCACTTTCGAAGAACGGGTGACATGTCTACAGACGAAGAGACCGATCGTCCCACCGCGCGACCCCGGCTGCGTTCACGCCGGCGGCGCACCGCCTGGATCGCGGCCGGGGTGCTGGCCGGGGTGGCCGTCGCGGTCGGCGTGGTCGCCGGGGTGTCCGGGACCGATTCGCACGGCGGCGGCGCGGTCACCGAGAACGGCACACTGGTGTACGGGGTCGCGGGCACCCAGGTCTCGTTGGATCCCGCTGTCGCGGCGACCGCGGTGACCAGCCTGATCAACCGCAATATCTTCGATTCCCTGGTGGCGCAGACCGGTCCGGACTCCTTCGGCCCGTGGCTGGCGAGCTCGTGGACGATCTCCCAGGACGGGCGGACCTACCGGTTCATCCTGCGCGACGACGTCACCTTCCACGACGGCACGCCGCTCACCGCCGACGCCGTGCGCGCCAGCCTCGATCACGTCGTCGACCCGAAAACCAAGTCCGCGTATGCGGCTTCGCTGATCAGCGCGTATCAGGAAACCCGGATCGTCGATCCGCACACCGTGGACATCGTGCTGAAGCAGCCATTCACGCCGTTCCTGCAGGCGCTGTCGACCCCGAGTCTCGGGATTCAGAGCCCGAAAGCGCTCGCCGACGCGAATTACCGTCCGGTGGGGACCGGCCCCTTCGCTTACGAGAGCTGGGAACCGGGCAAGGCCGAAACGCTCACCCGGTTCGACGGCTATCGCTGGCCCGCACCGGGCGCCGCGCATTCCGGCGCGGCGCATCTGGGCAAACTGGTGTTCCAGTTCATCAACGAGGACGCGACCCGCTACGGCGCGCTCACCAGCGGCCAGGTTCAGGCCATCGGGGGCGTGCCGCCGGTGTCGGCCGACGATCTCGCCAAGCGTGACGGTTTCACGCTGCACTCCGACGAGACGCCGGGCCTGAACTACAACGTCTATCTCAACCAGTCGCGCGGTCCGCTCACCGATCCGCTGGTGCGCCGCGCGCTCACCGGTTCGGTCGATGTGGCCAAGCTGGTGCACAGCATCTACTTCGGCCACTATCCGGTGGCGGACAACGCGATCAGCAATGTCACCGCCGGCTACGACGCCTCGGCGCGCAACGACCTGACCGCCTACGACCCGGACAACGCCAAACGGCTGCTCGATCAGGCGGGCTGGAATCGCACCGACTCCGACGGCATTCGGGTGAAGGACGGCGCGCGGCTGTCGCTGGTGTGGCCGTACTGGCCAGAGGGCACACGGGAACAGCGCGATGTGGTCGCCGACGGCATCCGGGCCCAGGCGCGCGCGGTGGGCATCGACATCCAGCGGCCCACCGCCGACACCGGCACCTATGTGGACAAGTATCTGATCGGCGGCGGCTACGACCTCGTCGACGTCAGTTTCGCCCGGCCCACACCCGATGTGCTGCGGTTCGCGTTCTTCTCCGCCAACACCTATGCCAAGGCAGGCGGCAATGTGGCACTGGTGAATTCGCCCCAGCTCGACTCCTGGGTGACGGGGGCGGCCGCCACCGCCGACGCGAAGCAGGCCGCCGGCGACTACTCGTCGGTTCAGCACGAGGTCCTGAAGCAGGCGTACATCATCCCGATCTACACCCCAGTCAGCCTGACCGGCTACTCGAAATCGGTGCGCGACTTGGCCTTCGACGCACAGACCTATCCCCGCTTCTACGACGCCTGGCTGTCGTCGTGACCCGGCTGCCCGAACCCTTGCGGTGGCTGGCGGGCCGGATCGCGCTGGCGGTGCTGGTGATCTGGGCCGCGGCCACCCTCACCTTCGCGGGCCTGCAGGCGATTCCGGGTGACCCGGCGCGCGCCATCGCCGGCGGTGTCGCCGCGACCAGCTCGCCGCAAGTGCTGGACCGGATCCGCGCCGAATACGGCCTGGATTCGCCGATCCGCGTGCAGTACGGCCGTTTCCTGGGCCGGCTGGCGCGCGGGGATCTCGGTACGTCGTATCAACAGCATCGTCCGGTGCGCTCGCTCATCGCCGAACAGCTGTGGCCCACCGTCTCGCTCGCGGTCGGCGGGCTCGTGCTCGGGCTGGCGCTGTCGGTCGCGGTGGCGGTGTTCACCGCGCAGCGGCCCGGGGTGCGGGCGGTCGCGCGCGCGGCCGAGTTCACCGCGTTGTCCATGCCCACCTACTGGGTGGGTTTCGTGCTGCTGGCGCTGTTCTCGTTCCGCTGGCAGCTGTTCCCGGTGGTCGGCGAGACCGGTCTGCGCGGGCTGGTGCTGCCGTGGCTGACGCTCGCGGTTGCAGTGGCCGGTGTGCTGTCGCAGGTCACCAGGGATGGGCTCGAACAGGCGCTCGAACAACCGTTCGCGCTCACCGTGCGGGCCCGGGGCGCGACCGAACTGCGGGTGCGGGTGCGTCACGCGCTGCGGCATGCGGCGGCTCCGGTGCTGACGCTGTCGGGGTGGATGCTGGGCAACCTGCTCGGCGGCGTGGTCGTCGTCGAAACCGTGTTCGCGCGCCGGGGTTTGGGGCAGCTGCTGGTGACCGCGGTCCGCGGGCGGGACTATCCGGTGGTGACCGGCACGGTGGTGCTCACCGCGGCGGCATTCGCGGTGATCTCGATCGTGCTCGACCAGCTCTACCGGCTGGTGGATCCCAGGATCCGGGAGGTGGCGCGATGACCGCGTCGCCGATCAGGCCACGGATGGCGCGAATCGGATTGCGGGACCGGCTGTCCGCGCCGCGATCCGGCCGGGTGGCCGCCGCGCTGGTGCTACTAGCGGTGGCTACGGCGGTCATCGCGCCCGGCCTGCTCGCCGGTTCGCCCGAAGTCATCGATCCCGGTATCGCCCTGCACCCGCCCAGTGGCACCCATCCGCTCGGCACCGACTGGCTCGGCCGCGACGAATACGCGCGCGTCGTCCACGGCGCCCGCGCCTCCCTGCTGGTCGGCCTCGGCTCGACACTGCTCGCGAGCCTGGCGGGCACGATCTGGGGGCTGGCCGCGGCGCTCGGGGGCCGGGTCGCCGATCAGATCGGCATGCGGCTCGCCGACGTACTGCTGGCCTTTCCCACGATTCTCATGGCGCTGCTGGTGGTGGCGGTGCTGGGGCCGGGCACCGGCAATGTGGTGCTGGCCATCACCATCGCGATGACACCGGGTTTCGCCCGCCTGGTGCGCATCCGCACCCACCTGGTACGCCGATTCGCCTATGTCCGTTCGGCATTGGATCTCGGCACCGCGCCATGGCGGGTGACGCTCCGCCACATCGTGCCGAATGTGCTACTGCCGCTGGGAGTGCTGGTGGTGATCAATATCGGCACCGCCATCATCATCGGCTCCTCACTGAGTTTCCTGGGCCTGGGGCCCGATACCGAGGTGCCGGAGTGGGGCGGGATGTTATCGCAGTCACGGAACTATCTGAGCGCCGCGTGGACGCTGGCGCTGTTCCCCGGTTTGGCGGTCACGATCACGGTGATGGCGATCAGCGTGGCCGGCCGCGCCCTGCGCGAACGTGTGGACGGAGTCGCGGAATGAGCACGCCGCTGTTGCGGGTGCGCGGGCTGTCGGTGGATTTCGGCGGCGCAGCCGCGGTACGGCAGGTCGACCTGGATGTGGACCGGGGTCGCTGCGTGGCGATCGTCGGCGAATCCGGTTCCGGCAAGAGCGTGACCGCGCGTGCGCTCATCGGGCTGGCCGGAGCGGGTGCGCGGGTGCGGGCGAGCGAGCTGACCCTCGGTGACGCCGACCTGCGCCGGTCGACGCCCGCGCAATGGCGTCGAATCCGCGGCCGCCGTGTGGGTTTCGTCCACCAGGATGCGCTGACCTCACTGGATCCCCTGCGCCGCATCGGCTACGAGGTCGCCGAACCACTCGAGATCCACCGGCTCGCCACCGCCGACGACCTCGACGACGCGGTGTTGGGCCTGCTGCGGCGGGCGGGCATCGCGGATCCGGAGCGACGCTGGCGGCAGTACCCGCACGAGCTGTCCGGCGGGTTGCGCCAGCGCGCGCTCATCGCGTCGGCGCTCGCGGCCGGGCCGGAGCTGCTGATCGCGGACGAACCCACCACCGCACTGGATGTCGTTGTGCAGCAGCAGATTCTGGCCTTGCTGTCGGAGTTGCGGGCGGCGGGCACCGCCGTGCTGTTGATCAGTCACGACCTGGCGGTGGTCGCCGAGTCGGCCGACACGGTCGCGGTCATGTACGCGGGCGTCGTCGTCGAGCAGGGACCCGCCGCGGCGGTACTCGACGAACCCGCGCATCCGTACACGACCGAGTTGCTCGCGGCCGCACCACGACTGGAGGGTCCGATCCTGGCCTCCGCGGCGCCGCGCTGGGCCCCACCGGCCGACACCGGATGCCCCTTCGCGCCGCGGTGCCCGCTCGCCGACGCGGACTGCCGGGAACGACTCCCGGACCCGGTCGCCCTGCCCGGCGGGCGCACGGTGCGCTGCCTGCATCCGGGCCGGGCCACAGCCCTGGTCACGCCGGTGCCCACCGTGCCCGAGCCGGCCGCCGACCCGGATCGGACTCCGCTGCTGGAGTTCCGGAATGCCGGCAGGCACTACCGGCTGCCCGACGGTGGCCGCAATGTCGCCCTCGAGTCGGTCTCGTTCACGCTGCGCCCCGGGGAGGCCCTGGGCGTCGTCGGTGAATCCGGTTCCGGCAAGAGCACACTCGCCCGGCTGGCGCTCGCGCACCTGACTCCCGACAGCGGCGAAATCCTGCTCGATGGCGAGCCCTGGTCACGGCTACGCGAACGGGAGCGGCGGCCGCGACGGCATCGGGTACAGCTCATCGATCAGGATCCGCTCAGCGCCTTCGACCCCCGCTACTCGGTGGCGGCGATCATCGGTGAGGCCCTGCACCGGATCGGTTCGCGGGCGGCGCGCTCCGAGCGCGTCGACGAACTGCTCGCCGAGGTCGGGCTGCCGCGCGCCCTGCGCGACGCCCGGCCCGCACGGCTGTCCGGCGGGCAGCGGCAACGGGTGGCCATCGCGCGAGCCCTGGCCGCCGCACCCGATCTGCTCGTCGCCGACGAACCGGTCTCCGCGCTCGACATCACCATTCAGGCGCAGATCCTCGACCTCTTCGATCGGGTCCGGCGCGAGCGCGGCGCGGCACTGCTGTTCATCTCCCACGATCTGGCGGTGGTGCGCAGGCTGTGCCCGCGGATCGCCGTCATCCAGCACGGCCGCATCGTCGAGATCGGCGACACCGCAGCTGTTTTCGCCGATCCCCGGCGCGAGTACACCCGGCGGTTGCTCGCGGCCGTGCCGCGCTCGCCCGGCCCGGCCGCCCGGCCGGAGCTACCCCACTCACTGCCCGAACGTTCACTCTCGAAAGGACTCTCATGACATCGACCGATGACCGCCGGGTCGCGATCGTCACCGGCGCGGCATCCGGCATCGGCCGCGCCACCGCCGAACTGTTCGCCGAGCGCGGGTACCGGGTGGTCGCCGTGGACCTCGACGAGCCCGGTCTCGCCGAGCTGTCCGGCGATCCGGTGAGGCTCACCGGGGACGTCTCGGCCGAACCCGCCAATCGAGCGGCGGTGCGGACCGCGCTGGATCTGTTCGGCCGCATCGACACCGTCGTCCTCAATGCCGGGACCGGCGGCACGCCCCCGCTCGAGACGCCCGGCGCTGTGGATGCCGCCGATCGCATCTTCGGGGTCAACCTGCGCGGCCCGATCCACGGTCTGCGGGCGGCGATCCCGGCGCTGCGCGAGACCCGCGGGTCGGCGATCTTCACCGCGTCGGTGGCGGGACTGCGCGGCGATCCGGGCAACTGGGCCTACAACGCGTCCAAGGGCGCGCTGATCAACCTGGTGCGCGCGTTCGCGATCGACTATGCGGCACAGGGTGTCCGGGTCAATGCCCTGGCGCCGGGATTGACCCGCACCGGCATCACTGCCAACGTGCATCAGGATCCGGGCCTGCTCGCAGCCATCGAGCGGCGAATTCCGCTGGGCCGCTTCGCCGAACCCGTCGAGCAGGCCGAGGCCATCTGGTTCCTGGCCTCCCCCGCCGCCGGCTACATCACCGGGACCACCCTGGTCGTCGACGGCGGGCTCGACGCCAATCTGGGCATCCTGCCGCTACCCGGCCAGGGCTTCTGAACCTCGTTTCCCGATTTTCGATAGTTCCCCCAACCACTCACGAAGGAGCACATCATGACGACGACCTCCGTCATCGAAGCCAACAAGGCCGCGGCGCGGCGGTTCTACGAGGAGGTGGTCTCGCAGGGCAAGCTCGAGGTGCTCGACGAGATCATCGCCGAGGACGGCCGCGACACCGCGGTGCCGGCCGGAAACATCAAGGGCCGCGCCGGTTTCGTGGAGCACATCACCTGGCTGCGCGACAATGTCGAGGGCGTCACCGCCACGGTGGACGATCTCATCGCCGAGGACGATCGCGTGGTCGTCTACTGGACCATCGACGGCGTGCAGCGCGGCGAGATCTTCGGGGTGCCCGACAGCGGCGCGGGCCGCCGGTTCACCGGGATCAGCATCAGCACCATCCGCTTCCAGGACGGCCGCATCGTCGAGTACGGGGTGCTGCCGGATCGGTACGGCATCGTCGCGCAGCTCACCGCCTGAGCGGCAGGACGGCGAAGCCCGGCACGGATATCCGTGCCGGGCTTCGCCGTATCCGACCACCGCAGCTCAGGCCGCGGAGTTCTCCAGGGCGCCGATCCACTCCCGCAGTGCCGCGGCGGTGGTGGTCGCGTCCTCCTCGAGCACCGTGAAGTGGTCGCCCGGAATGTCCGCGGTGCCGTGCGGGACGGGCCAGAAGGCGCGCCAGTCCCGGGGACCGTCGGTCCGGGTGCCCGGCAGCGGAGTCTGCGAGCGCAGCAACTGGATCGGCGTGCGCACCGGGGTGGCGCGCCAGTCCAGGAACAGCCGGTTGTAGGTGCCCATGGCGGTGAGCCGCTCGTCCTGCACCGCCATGTCGAATCGGTCGACGCGGGCGAGCATGCCGCCGATCATGGCCCCCGTCCACCATTCCATCCCGGGTTCCAGGGCCGCCTCGACCGGGTAGCTGTCGATGAGCAGCAGCCCGCGCGGGCGCCGCCCCGCGGATTCCAGCGCGGCGGTGACGGCGTGGGCAACACAGCCGCCCATGGACCGGCCGAGCACCACGAAGGGACGGTCTGCGACCACCTCGGTCAGCGCCTCCACACCCAGCCGCACCAGGGTGTCGACCGAGTCGGGCAGGTCGTCGCTGCCCGCGGTGAATCCTGGTGCGGGGACCACGAACACGTCCCGCTCACCGCGCAGTTCCTGGGCCATGCGCGAGTATTCGTGCGGCCCGGAGATCGCGCTCACCGCGGGGAACGCGACCACCACGGTCTCCCCCGGCCCCTCGGCCAGGCGAATCGGCGCCAGGGCGTGGCGGTCGCGCTCGTCCACGCCGAAGGTGGAGCGGGCGTGCGAGGCGGCGATGAGCAGCTGCGCCGCCTCGAAATGCTTTCCCGTGTCGTGCATTCGGCGATGGATCGCCGACAGTCCCGCACTCGGAGCGGGTGCGGTCGCGGCCGCATTCGCCGTGGTCCCGGCCTGGCCATCGAGGAATTCGGCGATGGCCTGTGGAGTGGGGTGGTCGAAGGTGAGGGTGGCGGGCAGGCGCAGGCCGGTCGCCCGGCCCAGGCCGTTGCGCAGTTCCACGGCGCTGAGCGAATCCAGTCCGAGTTCGATCAGCGCCCGGTCGGCGGCGATGGCCTCCGGTGACGGATGTGCCAGCGCCACACCGACTTCGGCCCGCACCAGGTCGAGCAGGGCGCGCTGCCGGGCGACGCCGTCCAGTCCCGCGATGTCGCGCAGCACCGATCCGGTGTTCCCGTCGTGGGCGGCGGTGCGCCGGCGCGCGGGCACCAGCGACCGCAGCACCGGTGGCAGCGCGTCGGTGCGCCGGGCCAGGGCACGGCCGTCGAATCCGGCCGCGATGACCACCGGGCCGCCGCCGGACGCGGCGTCGAGCAGTGCCAGCGCCGTGGCCGTCGGCAAGGCGCGCAACCCGTTGCGGGCGATGCGCGCGCGATCGGCGGCCGACAGCGCTGCGGTCGTACCGCTGTCGCGTTCCCACAGTCCCCAGGAGATGGACACGGCTGGTAGACCCCGCGAACGCCGTTGCGCCGCCAGTGCATCCAGTTCGGCGTTGGCGGCGGTGTAGGCGGTCTGTCCCGGGCCGCCCAAGTGCGCCGACACCGAGGAGAACAGCACGAACCTGGTGACCGTGTCCACCGCGCGGGTCAGCCCGTCCAGTACACGGGCCCCGCCGCTCTTGGGTGCGGCGACCGCCGCGATCCGATCCGCGGTGATCGTCTCGAACAGACCGTCGTCGACCAGTCCGGCGGCATGGATGACGGTGGTCAGCGGCCGATCCGCCGGGACAGCGGCCAGCACCCGCCCCAGCGCCACCCGATCGGCGACATCGACGGCGGCGAGAGTGACTGTCGCACCGGCGGATTCGAGCTCTTCGACCAGGTCCGCCGCGCCCGCCGTGGCGGCACCGCGGCGGCCCGCCAACACCAGCGACCGGACTCCGTGCACGGTGACCAGGTGCCGCGCCACCTCTGCGCCGAGCCCGCCGAGGCCACCGGTGATCAGTGTCGTGCCCGCGACATCCCATCCCGAAGTCGCCTCGCCAGTCGGCGGATCCCAGCGCCGCACCCTGGGCACCGAGATCCGCCCGGAGCGCACGGCCGTCTGTGTGTCCCCATCCGCCGCGGTGACGAGAATTCCGGCGAGCGCCGGCCAGGACTCGGGCGCATCGTCGATATCGCTGAGCAGCAACCGATCCGGATGCTCGGCCTGCACGGACCGTACCATCCCCCACACCCCCGCGGCGGCGGGGTCGGGCGTCTCCGTCTCGTGCGCGGCGACCGCGCCGCGGGTGAGCACGACCAGCGGCACCGTCTCGGTCGCGGGATCAGCGAGCCACCGCTGCAGGACCGGTAGGAGCGAGTCGACCTCGGACGCCGCCACGATCGCCGCCGCGGGAGTGAAACCCGCTGCGGCCGCGCCCGTCTCGCCGGCGAGCACGGCGCGGTGGCCGCCCAGCCGCAGGGCGTCGAGAATCGCCTCGGATGCGCCCTGGTCGCCCAGGACGGTCCACTCCGCCGGTCCGGCGGAGGTCTCGAGCCCGGTCCAGGCGACCTCGAACAGCGTGTCACGCAATTCGGCACGGGCCGAGCGCAATTGGGCGGTCGACACCCTGCGGGCGACGAGGCTGTCGATGCTCAGCACCAGCGCTCCGGTCGGATCGGCGGCGTCGATGGTGACCGTGTCCGGCCCGCTCGGCGCGATGCGGACCCGCAGCGCCGCCGCGCCCCCGGCGGACACCCGGACTCCACTCCAGGCGAAGGGGAGGCGGTTCTGACCGGAGGGCACGTCGGCCAGCGCCCGCAGGGCCGGGAGATGGACCGCGGCGTCGAGCAGCGCCGGATGCACGGCGAAGGCATCGGCGTGCGGCCGCTCCGATTCGGGCAGTTCGACCTCGACGAACAGCTCGCCCGCACGCTCCCATGCCCGGCGCAATCCTTGGAAGGCAGGACCGTAGGCGAGTCCGGTCTCCAGCAGCGTGGGGTAGATGCCGCTCACCTCGACCGGCTCCGCGCCCGGCGGCGGCCAGGTGCCAAGATCCGCTGCGGTGGTGCCTATTTCGGAGACCAGCACGCCGGTGGCATGCCTGGTCCATGCTTCTCCTGCACCGCTCGCCGGCCGTGAGTGGATCGCGACCGAAGAGGTACCGTCCCCGTTCGCGCTCACCGCGACCTGGAGATCGACGACGCCGTCACCGAGCACCAGCGGGGATTCAGCGATCAGTTCCCCGATCACCGGCAGTCCGGCTTCCTCCCCGGCCCGGGCCGCCAGTTCGAGCAGCGCCGTGCCGGGCACGATGACGGTGCCGAGCACCGCGTGGTCGGCCAACCACGGATGGGTGCGCAACGACAACTGCCCGGTGAGCAGCAACTGGCCGCCCTCTGCGGCCGCGATCACCGCGGACAGGAGAGGGTGGTCGATGGGGGTCACGCCCGCCGCGGCGGCGGTCCGGCCGCGTGCGACAGGTTCGGCCCAGAAGCGCTGTCGTCGGAAGGCGTAGGTGGGCAAGGCGATACGCGGAGCCCGCGGCACGATCTCGGCCCAATCGACCCGGTGCCCGTAGGTGAAAACGGCACCGGCGGCGCACAGCACGGAAGCGACCTCGGAGCGGCCGCCACGCAGCAGCGGGGTGACCGTCACCTCTTCGTCGGCCAAGGTCGCCGAGATCATCGGCGCGAGCACGGCGTCGGCCCCGACCTCGAGGAACACGCCCACGCCCTGCTCGCGGACCGTGCGCACCGCGTCGGCGAAGCGGACCGTCCCGCGCAGATGCCGGACCCAATAGTCCGGATCGGCCAGCTCCGCCGGGCTCACCACCGCGCCCGTGCTGTCCGACACCACGATGACGCCGTTCGGCTCCGCGAAGGTGAGTTCTGCGACCACACTGGCGAATTCGTCCAGGATGGGCTCCATCAGCGGGGAGTGGAAGGCATGCGACACGGTCAATCGTTTGACCCGCCGCCCCGCTCCGGTGAGCTCCGCCGACACCGCCACCACCGCGTCCTCGGCCCCCGACACCACCACCGCGTGCGGTGCGTTGACCGCGGCGACCGACACCGACGGCGAGTCCTCCAGCGCCACCCCGGCCCCTTCACCGGTGTGGGCCACGCTGCCCGCACGGGCACCGACCCGATCGATGACCTCACGCACTTCGGCCTCGGTGGCCTCGATCGCGACCATGGTGCCGCCCGCGGGCAACGATCCCATCAACCGCCCGCGCGCGGCGACCAGCCGCGCGGCATCCTCGAGTGACAGCACCCCGGCCACGTGCGCCGCCACGATGCCGCCGATGGAATGCCCGGCGACGGTGGCGATCTCGACTCCCCAGGACGCGAGCAGCTGGTACAGCGCGGTCTCGAGAGCGAAGATCACCGGCTGGGTGTAGACGGTGGCGTCGATCAGGCCCGCGGTGCCGAGCGCGCCGAAGGCGACGTCGCGCACCGAATGCTCAACGGCGGCACCGAGATAGCGGTCCAGCGCGGCGCTCGCCGCGTCGAATGCCGCCGCGAACACCGGAAAGCGCCCGTACAGTTCGGCTCCCGCGCCGACCCGCTGACTGCCCTGTCCGGCGAACACGACGCCGACTCCCCCGGTGACGGCGGTCGCGGCGAGCACCGACGCGGGCGTGGCACGCCCCTGTGCCACCGCGTCCAGAGCCGCGGCCAGCTCGGTACGGTCGGTCGCCAGCACAATGGCGCGGGTGTCGTGCGGCACCCGCTCACGAATCAGCGCCGAGGCGATCAGCGCCGGTTCCGCCGTGGTGCCCGTGCTGAATTCGGCGAGCCGCGCGGCTTGCGCGCGCAGGCCGTCCCCCCCGCTGCCCGACACCACGAAGGGGAGAAGCCCCTCCCGCGCCGGCTCTGAAACGGTTGTGCCCGAATCCGGCGCGGACTCGTCCACGGACTGTTCGATGATCACGTGCGCGTTCGTGCCCGACACTCCGAATGCCGAGACTCCGGCTCGCCGCGCTCGGCCCGTCTCCGGCCAGTCCCGCGCCCGCGCCAGCAGCTCCACCCGCCCGGACTCCCAATCCACCAGCGTGGAAGGCGTACCCAGATGCAAGGTTTCGGGTAGCCTCCCGCGCCTGATCGATTCGACGAGTTTGATCACACCCGCCACCCCGGCCGCGGCTTGCGCATGTCCGATATTGGACTTGAGCGAACCCAGCCACAGCGGTTCGCCCTCGGTGCGCGATCCATAGGTCGCCAGAATGGCCTGCGCCTCGATGGGATCGCCCAGCACCGTGCCGGTGCCGTGCGCCTCGACGGCGTCGACGTCCCCGACACCCAGCCCGGCGTCGGCGAGCGCCGCACGGATCACCCGCTGCTGGGCGGGCCCATTGGGAGCGGTCAGGCCATTGGACGCGCCGTCCTGGTTGATCGCGCTGCCGCGCACCACGGCCAGCACCTCGTGCCCGAGCCGACGCGCCTCCGAGAGGCGTTCCAGCAGCACGATTCCCACGCCTTCCGACCAGCCGGTACCGTCGGCCGCGTCGGAGAACGCCTTGCAGCGGCCGTCACCGGCCAGTCCGCGCTGCCGGGAGAATTCGGTGAACCCGATCGGCGTCGACATCACCGACGCGCCACCGGCGACCGCGAAATCGACTTCACCGGATCGCAGCGCGCGCACCGCGAGATGCACCGCGACCAATGAGGAGGAGCAGGCCGTGTCGACGGTGACCGCGGGGCCCGCGAACCCGAAGGTATAGGCGATCCGGCCCGACACCACACTGCCGAGGTTGTTGATCGCCAGATAGCCCTCGAGCTCCTCGGGCACGGGATCGAGCCGGGAACCGTAATCGTGCCCGGCGAGTCCGGCGTACACACCGGTGCGCGTGCCCTTGAACGCGTGCGGGTCCAGGCCTGCGCGTTCGAACGCCTCCCAGGTGACGCGCAGCAGCAGTCGCTGCTGCGGGTCCATCGACAACGCTTCGCGATGGGAGATGCCGAAGAAGTCGGGATCGAATTCGGCGGCGCCGGTGAGAAATCCACCTTGCCGGGCATAAGAGGTGCCGGGCACGTCCGGATCAGGATCGTAGAGCGCTTCCAGATCCCAGCCACGATCGGCGGGGAAGTCGCCGACCGCGTCGCGGCCCTGTGCCACCAGGTCCCACAGCTGTTCGGGCGAGGACACCCCGCCCGGCAGCAGGCAGGCCGTGCTGACGATGGCGATCGGCTCGCGGGAGCGGGCCTCGATCTCGTCGAGGCGCTGCTGCAGCCGCTGTTCCTTGGCGATGGAGCGCTTGAGGTATTCGCGGAGTTTCGCTTCGGTGGCCATCTCGGTCAGTTCCCGTCTACCAGGTCGAATAGTTCGTCGTCGGAGGCGGAGTCGAGGTCGAGCTCCGCTGCGGGCGCCACGAGCCGGTCGGCGAGCGCACGCAGTCGCTGGGCGAACTCGTCGGTCGCGGCGTCGTCGCCGGTGAGCAGTCCTTCCAGCGCCCGCAGGGCCTCGTCGGCGTCGATCGGACCGCCACGCTCGTCACCCCTGCCGTCGCGGGGCAGAGCCGTGGCGATGTAGTCGGCGACCGCCTCGGGAGCCGGGTGGTCGAAAATGAGCGTGGCCGGCAGGGCCAGCCCGGTCGCGGTGCGCAGGCGGTTGCGCAGGTCGACCGCGGTGAGCGAATCCAATCCCAGTTCCCGGAAGGCCCGCGTGGGTGGAACATCCGCGGCACTCCCGTGTTTGAGCACCGCCGCGGTCTCGGCACGCACCAGTTCGAGGACCGCGCCTCGCCGCTCCGTCTCACCGAGGCCCGAGAAGCGGTCGAGGACAACGGGAACCGGGGCCTGCGCGACGACGCTCACCGATCGCCCGGCACGGTCGTCGCGGCGCGAAGCCGAGCGATCCGCGTCGATCCAGTAGCGGCTGCGCTGGAAGGCGTAGGTGGGCAGCTCGATCCGCTGTCCCCGGCCGCCCAGCACCGCCTCGCCGTCGACGGCGAGGCCACGGCTCACGGCGGTGGCCACCGACAGTGCGAAACGCTGCGGGCCGCCCTCGTCGCGGCGCAGCGTCCCGACCACGGCCGTGGCCGTCGTGCCCGCGTCGCCGATGGTCTCCTCGAGGACCGACGACAGCACCGGGTGCGGCCCGATCTCGACGAAGGCGCGATACCCACCCTCCAGCAGCCGGCGCGTCGCCTCCTCGAATCGCACTGTGCTGCGGAGATTCTCGTACCAGTACTCGCCCGTCAGTTCCGGACCGGCGACCCAGTCCGCCGACACGGTCGACAGCATGGGGACGGTCGCGGCCGTGGGCCGCACCGGTGCGAGCTCGGCGTGCAGTGCCTCGCGCAGCTCGCGCATCTGCGCGGAATGCGAAGCGTAATCGACCGCGACCCGCCGGTTGCGCACACCCTCGGCGTCGAGCCGTGCCAGCACCTCCTCCATCGCGTCCACCGCACCGGAGAGCACCACCGAGGTGGGCGAGTTCACCACCGCCACCGAGATCCGGTCGCCGTAGCCGGCAACCAGTTCGGCCGCGGCCGCCGCACTCAACGACACCGCCGCCATCGCTCCGTGCCCGGTGTGGGCGGCGATCGCCTTGCTGCGCAACGCCACCACGCGTGCGCCATCGTCGAGCGAGAGCGCCCCGGCGACCACGGCTGCGGCGATCTCACCCTGTGAATGACCCACGACCGCGTCCGGGCGCACGCCGTGAACGCTCCACACCTCGGCGAGCGCGATCATGATCGCCCACAGCGCGGGCTGCACCACATCCACCCGGTCGCCGTCGATGTCGGAGCGCCCGAGCAGGACGTCCAGCACCGGCCAGTCGACGAAGGGCGTCAGCGCCTCGGCGCACGCTTCGAGCCGGCGCGCGAAAACCGGTGTAGTGCGGTACAACTCGGCGGCCATGCCCGGCCACTGACCGCCCTGGCCGGGAAACACGAATACGGTCCGGCCGGTCAGGTCGGCGCTGCCGGTGACGACCTGAGCGGGCAGCGCGGCACCCGAGGCCAGCGCCTCGAGACCCGCGTACAGCTCCGCCTCGTCCGTGCCGACGATGAGCGCGCGCTCGGCCAGCGCGGCGCGCGAATCCCACAGCGTGCGTGCGATATCCGCCGCGGCGAGCTCGGGCCGGGCGCGCAGGTAGGTCGCCAGCGCCACCGCCTGCCCGCGCAGCGCGGCGGCATCGTGCCCCGACAGGGCCCACAGCAGCGGGGTGTCCGGATCCGGAGGCGCGACCGGCGCTTCGAGGGCCGGCGGTTCCTCGATGATGACGTGGGCATTGGTGCCGCTGACCCCGAACGAGGAGATGCCGGCCCGCCGGGGAGCATCCCCCGGCTCCCAGGACCGTGCCTCGGCGAGCAGGCGCACGGTGCCCGCCGACCAGTCCACATGCGGCGACGGCTCGTCGATGTGCAGGGTCTGCGGCAGCACCCGATTCCGCAGTGCAAGAATCATTTTGATGATCCCCGCCCCGCCGGCCGCGGCCTGGGTGTGGCCCACGTTCGACTTCAGCGAACCCAGCCACAGCGGCCGCTCCGGTGCGTGCTCCGCGCCATAGGTGGCGATGATCGCCTCGGCCTCGATCGGGTCGCCCAGCCGGGTGCCGGTCCCGTGCGCCTCCACCACATCGACCGCGGCGGCGCGCAGGCCCGCATTGGCCAGCGCCTGCCGGATCACCCGCTGCTGGGCGGGACCATTAGGCGCGGTGAGCCCGCTGGACGCGCCGTCCTGGTTGACCGCCGACCCGCGCACCACGGCCAGCACCGGATGCCCGGATCGTCGTGCGTCGGAAAGCCTTTCCAGCACCAGCATGCTGACGCCCTCGGCCCAGCCGGTGCCGTCCGCAGCGGCAGCGAACGCCTTGCACCGGCCGTCGGCGGCCAATGCGCGCTGGCGCGAGAACTCCACGAACGTGGCCGGGCTGGCCATGATCGCCACCCCGCCCGCCAAGGCCAGATCGCTCTCCCCCGAGCGCAGCGACTGCGCCGCCAGGTGCAGGGCCACCAGCGACGACGAGCAGGCGGTGTCCACACTCAGCGCTGGTCCCTCGAAGCCGAAGGTGTAGGCGATCCGGCCGCTCGCGACGCTGCCGGCGCTGCCGTTGACCAGATAGCCCTCCAGATCGGCCGGGGCGTCCTGGATGTGCGGGGCGTAGTCGTGGTACATGGTGCCCGCGAACACCCCGGCTCGGCTGCCGCGCAACGAGGTCGGGTCGATGCCGGCGCGCTCCAGCGCCTCCCAGCTGGTCTCCAGCAGCAGGCGCTGCTGGGGGTCGGTGGCGAGGGCTTCCCGGGGCGAGATGCCGAACAGTCCCGCGTCGAAGTCGGCGGCGTCCACCAGGAATCCACCGTGCCGGGTGTAGGACGTGCCGGGGTTGTCCGGGTCGGCGTCGTAGAGGGATTCGAGATCCCAGCCGCGATCGGCCGGGAATTCGGTGACGGCGTCGCCGCCGGTGTCGAGCAGTCGCCACAGGGCGTCGGGCGTCTCGATGCCGCCGGGCAGGCGTAGCGCCATGCCCACGATGGCGATGGGATCGTCGTCGGCGGAGTCCGGCGTGCGGGCCGCGTCCGGACCGGCGTCCGGCACGCCGGTCAACCGGCTGCGCAGCAATTCCGCGATGGCCTGCGGGGTCGGGTGATCGAAGGTCAGCGTGGCGGGCAGGCGCAGACCGGTCGCGGCCGCGAGCCGGTTGCGCAGTTCCACCGCGGTCAGCGAATCCAGGCCGAGTTCGGTCAGGGCACGGTCGCCGCGAATGCCGGTGGGGTCGCGATGATCGAGGGCCACGGCGGCTTCGCGGCGCACCACGTCCAGCAGCAGGGCTTCCTGTTCCGCGGCCGAACGCCCGCTCAGCGCGCCGGACAGTCCCGATTCCTGTTCGCGGACAGCCGATTCCACCCTCCGGCGCGGCGGCCGGACCAGACCGCGCAGCAGCGGCGGCACCGAGGCGGCGGGCCGGGTGAAGGCGGACAGGTCCAGGGACGCCGGTGCGAGCAGCGCGCTGTCACGCTGGAAGACGGCGGCGTCGAACAGATCCAGTCCATGGTCGACCGACAGCGCCCGGACGCCCTGCCGCGCCAGCCGGGCCCGATCGGCGTCGGTGAGATGGGCTGTCACACCGCTGGTTTCGGCCCACAGGCCCCAGGCCAGCGAGACCGCGGGCAGACCGTCGGCGCGCCGCCGGGCGGCCAGGGCGTCCAGGCCGGTGTTGGCGGCGGCGTACGCCGCCTGTCCGGCCGTGCCGAGCAACCCCGCGACCGAGGAGTACAGCACGAAGGCGGCGAGGCCGCGTTCCCGTGTCAGTTCGTCGAGCAGCTGCGCCGCACCGAGTTTCGGTGCCAGCACCGCGTCGAATCGCGCATCGGTCACCGTGTCGAGGACACCGTCGTCCACGATTCCGGCGGTGTGCACGAGCGCGGTGAGGGGATGCTCCGGGGTGACGGCGGCCAGCACCCGGGCGACGGTGTCGCGATCGGTCAGATCCGCCGACACCACCAGCACCTGCGCGCCGAGCCCGCGCAGTTCCGCGGCCAGTTCCGAGGCTCCGGGCGCACCGGCCCCGCGGCGACTGGCCAGGATCAGATGCCGGACACCGTGTCGGCGCACCAGGTGTCGCGCCAGCACCGCCCCGAGTCCTCCGGTGCCGCCGGTCACCAGGACCGTGCCCTGGGGATCCCACGGCCGTGGCGCGACCGAGGCGGCGCCCGCGTGCGCCAGCCGCGGGACGAACGCGCGGCCGGCTCGCACCGCCAGCTGCGGTTCGCCCGGAGCCGCCGCGAACACGCGGTCGAGGACTGCTCGCGAGGCCGGGGTGTCGTCGGTGTCGACCACCGCGACCGCGCCGGCGCGTTCGGTGGCCGCCACCCGGGCCAGACCCCAGACGGGGGCGGCCACCGGATCGGGCCGGTCACCGTCGAGCACCGCGACCGCGTTGTGGGTGAGCAGAATTCGCGTGGCGGTGTCCGCGCCGCGCAGCACCTCCAGCGCGCCGTGCGCCGGCGCCTCGAGCCCCGTCGAATCCCAGACAACGTGGTTCCCGCTCGGTTTCGACTCGGGCAGCGGGTATTCCACCCATACGGGTTCGTACAGTCCGTCCCGGACCGGCGTGGGCTCGCCCGGTGACGCGCGCAGGATCAAGGTGTCCACGGACAGCACAGGTTCACCGGCGGCATCGGTGGCGACCAGATCGCGCAGACCCTCGGCGGTGACGGTGAAACTCACCCGCAGCGTGGTGGCCCCCACGGCGTGTGCCCGGAACCCGGTCCAGAGGAACGGGATGCGCGGGGCGACGCTGTCCTGGCCAGTGACGGCCACCGGGTGCAGCGCGGCGTCGAACAGTGCCGGGTGCACCACGTAGCCCGCCGCATCCACGGCTCCGGATTCCGGCAACGTGATCTCGGCGTAGCGCACAGGTCCGCGCCGCCAGATCGCGCGGACTGCCCGGAAGCTCGGGCCGTAGTCGAGTCCCGCCGCCCGCAGCCGCTCGTAGGCGTCGGTCAGATCGACGCGCTCGGCGTCGGCCGGGCGCCACGACGCCGGCATCGGCCCGATCGACGGCACCCCGGCCGCCTCCAGCCGCCCGACGGCATGCCGCGTCCAGGGGCCGTGCGGGTCGGTGCCCGGGCGGGAGTGGATCTCCACAGTGTGGTGCTCGCCGACCCGGTGCGCGCCGACTTGCACCTCGGTAGCCGACTCGGAGACCAGGACCAGCGGAGTCTCGATCACGAGTTCCTCGACCGTGTCGGCCCCCACCGCGTCGGCGACGTGCAGCGCCAGTTCCGCGAGCGCGGTCCCGGGTACGTAGATCCGGCCGGACACCACATGGTCGGCCAGCCAGGGCTGACTCTCGATCGACAGCCGCCCGGTCGCGACGACGCCGTCGCCGGAGGCGAGCCGGACCGTGGTGCCGAGCAGCGGATGCCCACCCCGACCGGCCTCGGTGACGGCGGTGGCGGTGGCCCAGAAGCGCTCGTATCCGAAAGCATAGGTGGGCAATGTGATCCGCCGTTCCGGTGGAACGACCGCCGCCCACCGCACGGAGCGCCCGTTGACATGCGCGGCTGCCGCTGCGGACAGCACGGTGGTGATCTCGTCCCGTCCGGTGCGCAGGGCAGCCACCGCGACCCAGGGGTTCGCGTCCTCGGCCAGGGCCGCGGAGACCATCGGCGTGAGAACCGCATCCGCGCTGAGCTCGAGGAAGACGCCGACTCCCTCGGCCCGCAGCGCACCGACGGCGTCCGCGAATCGCACGGTGCCGCGCAGGTGACGCACCCAGTAGGCGGGGTCGGACAATTCGGCGGCCGACACCGGCGTGCCGGTCGAATCGGAAACGAGCGTGCGCGCCAGGGGCTCGGTGACGGTCAGTTCCGCCACCACCCGGGCGAAGTCTTCGAGCACGGGATCCATTGCCGCCGAATGGAAGGCGTGCGAGACCACGAGCCGCTTCACCCGCCGGCCCGATCCGGCGAGCTGTGCGGACAGTGCGAGCACCGGCTGCTCCGCGCCCGAGATCACCACCGCCCGAGGGCCGTTGATCGCGGCGACCGACACCGCCTCCCGCACGCCGGCCTGTTCGATCACCGCCCGGACCTCGTCCTCGGCGGCTTCGACCGCGACCATCGCGCCGCCGCGTGGCAGCGCGCCCATCAACCGGCCGCGGGCAGCCACCAGGCGGGTGGCGTCGGCCAGCGACAACGCGCCCGCCACGTGCGCGGCCACCACACCGCCGATGGAATGCCCGGCGACCGCGTCGATCTCGATGCCCCACGATTCCAGCAGCCGGAACAGTGCGACCTCGACCGCGAAGATCACCGGCTGGGTGTAGGTGGTGTCATCGATCAGCCCCTCGGTGCCCGGCGCGCCGAAGGCGACCTCCTTGATCGAGAACCGCACCGCCGTGCCGAGATTCTCGTCCAGCAGGGCCACCGACGCGTCGAAGGATGCCCGGAACGCCGGGAACCGTTGGTAGAGAAGCTGTCCCGCACCCGCACGCTGGCTGCCCTGGCCGCCGAACACCACCCCGACCGCGCCGGTGACCTCCCCAGCGACCGTGACCTCGGCGCCCGGTGCGCCGTCGGCCAGGCTCGTCAAGGCGGCGATCAGGCTCGCGCGATCACCGGCCGCGACCACCGCGCGCGTCCCGAAGCTGACGCGGTCGCGAATCAGCGCGGACGCGATCGGGGCGAGGTCCTCATCGGCCACGCCGGAAAGGTGGTGCGCCAGTGCGGCCGCCTGGGCCTGCAGTGCGCCGGCCGAGGTCCCCGAGATCACGAAGGGCAGGATTCGCTCGATCGATTCCTGTTGTGCCACTGCGGACTCCGTCGTCGGAGTCGCCGCGGGGGCTGTCGTCGCAGGCGTCTCGGGCTCCGCCGCCGGATCGCCTGCCGGTGCCTGTTCGAGAATCAGATGGGCATTGGTCCCGGACACTCCGAAGGCGGATACCCCCGCCCGCAGTGGCCTGCCCCCGGACTGCCACGGCCGTGACCGCGTCACCAGCTCGACCTGTCCGGCGCTCCAATCCACCAGCGCGGAGGGCTTTTCCACGTGCAGCGTGGCCGGCAGCACCTCGTGGCGCAGCGCCAGCACCATCTTGATGACCCCGGCCACGCCCGCCGCGGCCTGAGTGTGCCCGATATTGGATTTCACGGCGCCGAGCAGCAGCGGTTCGGCCCGGTGGCGGCCGTAGGTCGCCAGCAGCGCCTGAGCCTCGATCGGATCGCCCAGTTCGGTGCCGGTGCCGTGGGCCTCGACCGCGTCCACCTCGGCGGCGCTCACCCCGGCGTCGGCTAACGCCTCCCGGATCACCTGCTGCTGGGCGGGTCCATTGGGCGCGGTCAGGCCGTTGGACGCGCCGTCCTGGTTCACCGCGCTGCCCCGGATGACCGCCAGGACTTCGTGGCCGTGCCGCCGGGCATCCGAAAGCCGTTCCACCAGCAGCACTCCCGCGCCTTCGCCCCAGCCCGTGCCATCCGCGCCGTCGGCGAAGGCCTTGCAGCGGCCGTCCACCGACAACCCGCGCTGCCGGGAGAACTCGACGAAGATCGCCGGAGTCGACATGACGGTCGCGCCGCCCGCGACGGCGAAATCCACCTCGCCCGCCCGCAGCGCCCGCACCGCCAGGTGCAGCGCCACCAGGGACGACGAGCACGCGGTGTCGACGGTGAGCGCGGGTCCCTCGAAGCCGAGGGTGTAGGCGATCCGGCCGGACAGCACGCTCGCCGCGGTCCCGGTGACCAGGTACCCCTCGACGCCGGCGGGCACCCGTCCCGGACCGCTGACGTAGTCCTGCCCGTTGGTGCCGACATACACGCCGGTGCGGGTGCCGCGCAGGGTGCGTGGATCGATGCCCGCGCGTTCGAATGCCTCCCAAGTGGTGTGCAGCAGCAGCCGCTGCTGCGGGTCCATGGCCAGCGCCTCCCGCCGGGAGATGCCGAAGAAGGCCGGATCGAAATCGGCCGCGCCGTCGAGAAATCCGCCGTGTCGGGTATAGGCGGTCCCTGGATGGTCGGGGTCCGGGTGGTACAGGCCGGCCAGTTCCCAGCCGCGGTCGGCGGGGAATTCGGTGAGCACGTCACGACCCTCGGCGAGCAGCTCCCAGAACTGTTCGGGGGTGTCGGCCCCGCCGGGGAATCGGCAGCCGATCGCCACGATGGCGATCGGTTCCTGCTGCGCGGCGGTGACCTCCTGCAGCTGTTGCCGGGTCTTGTACAGTTCCTCGCTCACCCGGCGCAGCAGGTGCCGGATCTTGTCGTCGCCAGTGGCGTCGTCGACAGCGTTCACAGCGGAGCCTTTCACGATTCGCGGGCGGTTCAGGAGATGCCGAGCTCGGAGCCGATGAAGTCGATGAGATCGGCGTCGGAGGCGGACTCGGACAGGGCGGGAGTGGCGTCGGGATCGGTTGCCGCGCCGCCGGATTCGCTGGCCAGGCCGTGCAGGCGGTCGAGCGCGATCGCGCGATCGGCGGCCGAGAGTCCGGTCGCGGCCAGCCCCGCGGCCACGCGCTCGAGGTCACCGAGCAGGACGTCGAGCAAAGGGGGTCGCGCCGGGACGATCCGATCGGCGATGAACGCCGTCAGGGCAGTGACCGTGGGATGGTCGAAAACCAGTGTGGCGGGCAGATCCAACCCGGTGCGCCGGCGCAGGCTGTTACGCAACTCGACCGACGACAGCGAGGTGAACCCCTGATCGCGCAGTCCGCGATCGTCGTCGACGGCGTGCGGATCGGTGTGGCCCAGCGCCGCCGCGGTCTCCTCCCGCACCAGGACGTGCACCCGGCGGCGGCGCTCGGCATCGTCCACGTCGCCGAGCTGTTCTGCGAGCCCGGCCGGGGCGGCCGCGGGCTCGGCGGCAGGCAGCAGATCGGTCAGCAGCCGGGCGTGGATCGGATCGGCTGCCGCCCAATCGATGTCGGCGACAACGATCTCGGTCTCGCCGCCCGTCACGGCGTGCTCGAGGGCGGTGAGCGCCGGCGCGAGATTCATCGGCCGCAGCCCTCCGCGCCGCAGTTGCCCGGCGGCCGCGCCCCCGATTCCCGCGCCCGCCCAGTGTCCCCACGCGATCGCGGTGGCGGGCAGGCCCAGGTGGCGACGGTGTGCAGCCAGTGCGCCGAGGACCGCGTTGCCGGGCGCGTAATTCGCCTGCCCCGGTGCCGGAATCACGCCGGTGACCGAGGAGAAGAGCACGAACGAGGACAGCTCGCAGTCGCGGGTCAGCTCGTGCAGGTACAGCGCCGCGCCCACCTTCACCCGGTGCACCCGTTCGATGCGCTCGCGGTCGAGGCTGTCCACCAGACCGTCGTCGAGCAGCGCGGCGGCGTGCACCACGTCCGTGAGCGGCCGATCGTCCGAGATGCTCGCCAGCAGGGCCGCCAGCGCGCTCCGATCTCCGACGTCGCAGGCCGCCACCACCGGATGTGCTCCGGCAGCGGACAATTCGGCGATCAGCTCCGCCGCGCCGGGGGCCTGGGGCCCGCTCCTGCTGACCAGCAGCAGATCGGTGACCCCGTTGCGGGCCAGGCGGCGCGCGATCTGGCCGCCCAGCGCGCCGGTCCCGCCGGTGATCAGCACCGTCCCGGTCGGGCGCCAGCGGCCGCCGGCGCGAAGACTGCCCGGCCGCAACCGCTTCACCCAGATCCGGCCGGCGCGTATCGCGAATTCGCGCTCGCCGCCGGTGTTCCGGAGTGCGCCGACGACCTGATCCGCGGCGCGGGTGCCGGATTCGGCGGGCACATCGAAGACCGCGCCCGCGCCCAGGCCGCCCTCGGTGGCCGCGGCGGCGGTGAAAGCGGCATGCCACGCTCCTGCGGGATGGACGTCCGCGGCGACCGCGTCGGTGTTCGGCGCGAGGTCCTCGGTGTCGAGGGCGAACGCTTCGCTGGTCAGCACCGCGAAGGCGGTGACTCGTGGGGTGGCGGCCGAGGCTTGGGTGAGCGCCGTCGTGGCGGCGGCGATATCGAGGTCGAACACCGGGCCGGTGGCACGTGCCGCGAATGGCAGCAGGGACACCACCGTCAGGGTCTCGCCGGGCACATCGGCCAGGGCCGCGGTCAGCGCGGATCTCGTGGTGGTCGAAGGACTGATCCGCAGCTCGGCGAGCCGAACGCCGTCGAGCGCTTCGCGCAGGGCAGCGGCCCAGCCGTCGGCCGCGCCGTTGCCGGGGGTTACCAGCACCCAGGTGGAATCGTCGCCCGATATCGCAGTGGCGGGTGTGAAAGGCTCCCATCGGACGCGGTACACCCACTCGCCGGGAGTGCGACCGGCTTCCGCGCGCGGTGCGTCGGTCCAGTACCGCTCACGCTGAAAGGCGTAGGTGGGCAAGGCGACCCGACCGGCTTCCGGCACGATCGCGGACCAGTCCACGCGATGTCCGTGGGTGAACACGGTGGCAGCGGCCGTCAGCAGGCTCGTGGTCTCGTCACGGTCGCGGCGCAGCGCGGAGAGCACGGTGACGCCGTCGAGCGTGCTCGCCAGGGCCGGGGCCAGCACGGCGTCCGCGCCCAGTTCGACGACCAGCCCGATCCCGGTCGCCGCCAGCGTGCGCGCCGCGTCGGCGAAGCGCACGGTGCCGCGCAGATGGCGGACCCAATATTCGGGGTCGGCGAGTTCCGCGCCGGTCGCCTCGCAGCCCGTGTGGTCGGACACGATGCGCGGACCGGTGGCGGCCGCGAACGTCAGGCTCGCGACCACCTCGCGGAACTCGTCGAGCACGGGATCCATTGCCGCGGAATGGAAGGCGTGCGACACCGCCAGCCGTTTCACCCGCCGGCCCACCGCCGACAGGCCGCCCGACACCTCCGACACGATGCCCTCGGGGCCCGAGATCACCACCGCGCGGGGACCGTTCACAGCGGCGACCGAGACCGTGGCCGCCGCTTCGGCGGTGGCGATCGCCGCCCGCACCTCATCCTCGGCGGCCTCCACCGCCACCATGGCGCCGCCGGCGGGCAGCCCGTCCATCAGGCGGGCGCGGGCCGCCACCAGCCGCGCGGCGTCCTCGAGCGAGAGCACGCCCGCGACGTGCGCGGCCACCACCCCGCCGATCGAATGCCCTGCCACGGCCGCCACTTCGACGCCCCAGGACTCCCAGAGCCGGTAGAGCGCGACTTCCACCGCGAACACCACGGACTGGGTGTAGATCGTCCGGTCGATCAGCCCCTCGGTACCGGGTTCGCCGAAGGCCACCGCACGGACCGGGAAATCGACCGCCGCACCGAGATACCGGTCCAACAGCGCCACAGCGGCATCGAAGGACTCGCGGAACACCGGAAACCGCTGGGACAACTGCCTTCCGGCTCCGGCACGCTGGCTCCCCTGTCCACCGAACACCACGCCCAGCGCACCGTGTGCGGAGTCCGGCCCGCGGATGACGTTCGGTGCCGTGCCATGTCCGGCGAGAGCGCCCAGTCCGGTGCGCAAGGACGCGTCACCGTCTGCGATCACCACGGCGCGGGCGGCAAACGTGGCCCGATGCCGAATCAGGGACGACGCCACGGCCGTCGTAGCGAGCGCACCCGTCCCGCCGGCGTGCGCGGCGAGACGGTCCGCCTGCGCGCGCAGAGCGGCCGGAGTCCGGCCCGACAGCACGAACGGCAAGGGCTCCACCGTGCCCGGGGCCGAGTCGGCGACCGGTACGTCGGGCGCTTCCTCGATGATCACGTGCGCATTGGTGCCGCTGATCCCGAACGATGACACCGCCGCGCGCCGGAGCCGGGGACCACGCGCCCACGGCCGGGGCTCGACGACCGGACGCAGCGCCCCGGCCTGCCAATCCACGAGCGGGGAGGCCGGTTCGGCGTGCAGAGTGGCAGGAATCAGCTGATTCCGCAGCGCCAGAACCGTTTTCGCGACGCCGGCGATGCCGGCGGCGGCCTGGGTGTGGCCGATGTTCGACTTGAGCGAACCCAACCACACCGGCGCGGTGCGGTCCTGTCCGTACACCTCCTGGAGGGCCTGGGCCTCGATCGGGTCGCCGAGCGCTGTTCCGGTGCCGTGCGCTTCGATCAGATCCACGTCGGCGGCCGTCAGTCCCGCGTCGGCGAGCGCCGCACGGATCACCCGCTGCTGGGCGGGCCCGTTGGGTGCGGTCAGGCCGTTGGACGCGCCGTCCTGGTTGATCGCGCTGCCGCGCACCACGGCCAGCACCTCGTGCCCGAGCCGGCGCGCCTGCGAGAGCCGTTCCACCAGCACCAGACTCACCGCCTCGGACCAGCCGGTACCGTCGGCGGCGGCGCCGAAGGCCTTGCACCGGCCGTCCGCGGCCAGTCCACCCTGCCGGGCGAATTCGGTGAACATGCCGGGACCGGCCATGACCGTCACCCCGCCGGCGATCGCGAGATCCGCCTCCCCCGCACGCAGTGCGCGAACCGCCAGGTGCAGGGCCACCAGCGAGGACGAGCAGGCCGTGTCCACGGTGAGCGCGGGCCCGGCCAGCCCGAAGGTGTAGGCCACCCGGCCCGACAGCACGGACGGCGCGGTTCCGGTCAGGCCGAATCCGGCTGCCGCGCCGCTTATTTCGTGCAGGCGTGGACCGTACTCCGAAGGACTCGCGCCCAGATACACCGCGGTACGACTGCCATGGAGCGAGTCCACGACGATGCCCGCACGCTCGAACAGCTCCCACACCGACTCGAGGACCAGCCGCTGCTGGGGGTCCATCGCGACCGCCTCGCGCGGTGAGATACCGAAGAACTCGGCATCGAAATCAGCTGCCTCACCGAGGAATCCGCCGCGCCGGCCGGGTTGCCCGATGACGGTGGCGAGGGCGTCCAGGTCCCAGCCCCGGTCGGCCGGGAGGTCGCCGATCGCCTCGCCGCCGGCTGCGAGCAGGTCCCAGAGTTCTTCGGGGGAACCGTGTCCACCGGGAAACCGTCCGCTCACCGCCACGATGGCGATGGGCTCAGCGGCGTCGACGGGTCGGCCCGGTGCCGGTGTGATACCGGCCGGATCCTCGGCCCGAGATCCTGCGCTCGCCCACAACCGGTCGTCGAGGTGGGCAGCGAGGGCCGAGGGGGTCGGGTAGTCGTAGACGACGGTCGGGACCACCGCGATACCGAGCTCCCTGGTCAGCAGCGTGGACAACTCACCCGCGCCCAGGGAATCCAGGCCGAGATCCCGGTAGGTGCTGCCGATGTCGACCTGTTGTGCGTCGGTGTAGCCCAGCACCGCGGCGGTCGCCCCGAGTACAGTCTCGGCGACCGATACCGCCCGCGGCGCAGCCTGATCGACCGGCACGGGAGCCCGCGCGGAATCCGCCTCGGACTGAACGGCATTGGCGCGCACAGCGGAGTGGGCAGGCGTATCCACCCAGTACCGCTCGCGTTGGAAGGGATAGGTGGGCAGATCGATACGCACCGCGGGTGGTATCAGTGCGGTCCAGTCCACCCGGTGCCCATTCGTGTAGACCACGGCGGCCGCGGTCAAGAGTCCGGCAACCTCATCACGGTCCCTGCGGAGGGCGGCCGTCGCGACGGCCTGCGTGAGATCCGGCAGCATGGCCGTCACCATCGGAGCCAGGACGGCATCCGCGCTCAGTTCCAGGAACACGCCGATGCCGTCGGCACGCAAGGTACCTACGACGTCGGCGAAGCGCACGGTGCCGCGCAGATGGCCGGACCAATACTGCGGGCCCAACGCCTCCGCCGCGGTGAGCCGGGTGCCGGTCGCATCGGACACCAACGTCAACTCCGGTGCGGTGAAGGACAATCCGGCGAGCGCAGCCTCGAAATCCGCGAGAATCGGGTCCATCGCCGCGGAGTGGAAGGCATGCGACACCGTCAGGCGCTTCACCCGCCGCCCCGATTCCTCCAGGGTCCGGGCGAGCGTCGAGACCTCGATGTCCGGGCCCGAGATCACCACCGCCCGAGGGCCGTTCACCGCGGCCACCGCCACGACGCCGGACTGTCCGGCGGCCTCGATCGCGGCGCGCACCTCCACCTCGGCGGCCTCGACCGCCACCATCGCGCCACCGACGGGCAGCGAGCCCATCAACCGGCTCCGCGCCGCCACCAGGCGCGCGGCGTCCGGGTGGGAGAGCACACCGGCCACGTGAGCGGCGACCACTCCGCCGATCGAATGCCCGGCCACCCCAGAGACTTCGATCCCCCACGACTCGAGCAGCCGATACAGCGCCACCTCCACCGCGAAGATCACCGGCTGGGTGTAGATCGTCCGATCGATCAACCCTTCGGCGCCCGGCTCGCCGAAGGCGACGGCGCGCACCGAGAAGTCGACCTCCGCACCGAGATACCCGTCCAGCAGTGCCACCGACGCGTCGAAGGACGCACGGAAGACCGGGAACCGCTCGTACAACTGCCGCCCCGCGCCGGCCCGCTGACTTCCCTGCCCCCCGAACACGACACCCACGGCGCCGCGCGTGCCCGACCCGGTCACGAGCCCGGCCACCGTGCGTCCCTCCGACAATGCGGTCAGTCCGGCCACCAGAGCAGAACGATCATCGGCCAACATCACTGCGCGGGTGACGAATTCGACCCGATCGCGAATCAAGCCGGAAGCCAGCGCCACCGGCTCGGGCTCGACGTCCGCCGCGAACCCGGCCAGTCGCGCACCCTGAGCACGCAGTGCGCGGCTCGAATCGGCCGACACCACGAACGGCAGTACGCCTTCCACGAGCGTGCCCGGCCGCACCGATCGCTCATCGGCGCCCGGCTCCCGCCACTCCCCCGCGCCGGCCGGCGCCTGCTCGACGATCACGTGCGCGTTCGTCCCGCCCATGCCGAACGAACTGACACCGGCCACCAGGGTGCGGTCGGGGTGCGGCCACGGGCGCGACGCGGTCACCACTCGCAGGTTCGACGCCGCCAGATCCAATGCGGGATCCGGGTTCTCGTGCCCGAGGGTTGCGGGCAGCTCGCGATGCCGGAGGCTGAGCACCGCCTTCAGCAGACCGGCCAGCCCTGCCGCGCCCTCGAGGTGGCCGACGGTGGGCTTGACCGACCCGACCAACAGCGGGTCGTCCGCCGGGCGCGCGCGGCCGAGGGTCTCGGCCAGCGCCGCCGCCTCGATCGGATCTCCGGCGCGGGTCCCGGTGCCGTGCAGTTCCACATACTGCAGATCACCGGGGCCGATCCCGGCCCGCTCCAGAGACCGCAGGATGGCCGCAGACTGCCCGGCGGCGGTGGGCACCGTGAACGACCGGCCGCCGCCGTCATTCGTCACCGCGGTGGACCGGATCACCGCATGGATCCGATCCTGTTCCGCGACAGCGCGATCCAGCGGCTTCAGCAGAAACACCACCGCCCCTTCACCTCGCACATACCCGTCGCGGCCCGCGTCGAACACCGACGCCCGGCCCGTCGGGGAGACGCCGCCGAAGCGCTCGGCGGTCAGCGTGCCCGCACGGGTGAGATTCAGGTTCACCGCAGCCACGAAGGCCGAGTCCGATTCGCCCGCAGCCAGACTCGTACACGCAAGATGAACGGCGGTCAATCCCGACGACTGACCGGAGTCGACCGTGAAGCTCGCACCGCGCAGGCCGAAGGTGTAGGAGAGACGATTGGCGAGCGCACCGCGGCTCAGGCCGGTGAGGGTGTGCCTGGTGAGCGCGGCCTCCCCGCCGTCCCGCACCAGCTCGGCGTAATCCGCGGCCATCGCCGCCGCGAAGACCCCGGTCGCGGAATCCCTGAGGTCGGTGATCGGGATGTTCGCGTCTTCGGCTGCCTCCCAGGCCAATTCGAGCAGCAGGCGTTGCCGCGGGTCCATCAGCCGCGCCTCGGCCGGCGAGATGCCGAAGAACGGGGCATCGAACTGGTCGACCTGCTCGAGGAAGCCGCCGATCAGGCCCGCCACGTCACCACCCGCCGCCGAGCGCGTCCGGGCGGGCACTCCGAGCGAACTTCCGGCCGATTTCAGGAGATTCCAGAATTCACCGGGATTGTTCGCTCCCGGCAACCGGCACGACACACCGACGATCGCGACAGCCCGGGAAAACCCCGCATATCGAAAATCATTCACAGCAGATCAGCTCTCCTTTTGATCCGGAGAAAATTCGAGCATCACCCCACCCGGAACGCTCCATGTGAAGCCATTGTGCGATTCGAATTGACGAACCAACAACCGGAGGTGGCGGAGGTCACATCACCTGCATGCGCTCGAATCATGCTGTGCTACAGGGTGTTTCAGAACTCGATGGTCATCGCCGATATGGAGTCATCCGGAAGTCCGATCGATTGGCCGAGGTCGCGTGCGGCTGAATATCAGACACCGAGCAGAAATTCATTGCAATCTCGGAGATTCAAAGGGCGGCATGCTGATTCGAACCCGGGTTAGATGGTCCTCCAGCGTCGACCAACCCGAAGGTGACTGTACGGCATGCCTGATCCGCTGGATTTGCTGCACTTGCGCACACTCGTGACCATCGCCGATACCGGCGGCTTCCGGCGCGCGGCCGACGCGTTACACCTGAGCCAGCCCACCGTCAGCCAGCACATCCGGATGCTGGAACGGCGCCTGAAGTGCACGCTCGTCGAAAAGTACGGTCGCACTTCACGTTTCACGCCGGAGGGTGAGCGACTGGTGGTCGAGGCTCGGCGGCTGCTCGCGGCCCAGGACCGGGTCCTGGCCCGGTTCGCCGAATCGCCGCGGCCGCAGATCAGCATCGGCTCCACCGAGCACGCGGCCGACGGTCTGCTCACCGATCTACTCGGCGTGCTGCGCACCATCTACCCGGAGGCGAGCCTGCACTTCCGGATCGACCGATCCACCGCACTGACCGATGCCGTGATCAAAGGCGTCCTGGACCTGGTGGTCGTGCTGGGCGGCAACACCGCCGAACCGGTCGGGACCGAGGTCGGCCTGCTCGATCTGCAGTGGTTCGCCGCGCAGAGCTGGCAGCTGCCGCCCGCGCCGGGGCCGATCTCGCTGGTCGCCTTCGCCGAACCGTGCGGACTGCGCCGCCGGGCCGTCCACGCCCTCGGCGAACTCGGTTATGAAGTCTCGGTGACCGCGGAATCCGGCAACCTCGACGGACTGCTGGCCGCGGCGAAGGCGGGCCTGGGTGTCGCGCTGCTGCCGTTCCTGTCCGCGGCGCCGGGTGATCTCACCTCGGTCGGCGAACTGCCGGAGGTGGGTGCGATCGATGTCCGGCTGGTCACCCGGCGCGGGCTCGAGGCTCATATCGAGAGCATCGCGGTCGAGGCCATCACCGCCCACTACCGCTCGATCTCCCGCGGCGGGCTGCGCGGCGTGGCCTGAACCGGGTTCGCGCCGGTCCGCGGGCTTTCGCCCCCGGTCCCTCGGGCCGGAGACCGACGGACCGCGAGCGCTCGCCGGCGGGCGAGAACGAAGACCTACTTGGCCGGCGTGAACGGCGCGTTGATGGTCGTGAAGTACTGTGCCGCAGCGATGATCGCCACCGGCGCGGTGATGAACAGCTGACCGATCACGGTTCCGATGAATCCGACCACGGCGACGCCGCCGATGCAGCCGCCGATGGCCGCGGGCAGCGCACCGAAAAGGGCGGTGAGAGCACCGGTCAGGGTGCCGCCCACCGCGCCGCCGATCACGCAGCCGATCGCGGCCCCCGCCAGGCCGCCGACCGCGGTGCCGATCGTCGCACCGGTGCTGATCGTGGTGACCATACGATTCCACGCCGCCTGTTCACGGTCGTACGGCGTCTTGAACGGTGCCTGATCCTCGTACGGCAGGGCCACCGGTTGGTACACCGCGTGGGACACATCGAATTGCGGAGTGAGGGTCGCGGTGCGGTCCTTGATCTCGGCGGCGATCGGGAAGACGAAATCATCCACCCGGAACGACAATTCGGTTCCGGCCAGTGTGGCGCCGTTGGCGGCTTTCACCTTGAAGACATTGTTCTCCACCACCAGCGAACCCGAATCGGTCGTGATGGTCGTCGTGGTATCGGTCGCCGTCGCGTTGTAGGCGACGGCGCCTTCGTCGGCATGACCAGGGGCGGCGCCGGCTGTCCCGGTCGCCGCAGCCAGTACCGCACTGACCAGTACTGCGGTGCCGGCGACTTTCTTGATGCGCATGTGTTGCGTCCTGCTTTCTACTGTCGAACACGCGGACAGCAGCAAGCATTGGATAACCGATGAAGATTGCGGAGAATAAGAATCAGCGTGATCAACGAAACCGATAGGCGTTTCGACTCGTCACCCATCAGCAAATGCAATCGCACTCCGATACACCAGAACCCGTAGCCATTCAAAGCACTGAGCCTTTTTCATCCTTGTGCGGACTGAATCTCGAGGTCCTGCAAGACGTGGATGCCTTGGCCAGGGGACCGGCCTTGTGCGGGCAGCAGCGTAGTTTGTGCAGTACCTTCCAGGTCTTCAGCTGCGCGTTGGCGCGTTCGCCGCGGCCTCGCAGCCGCGCGTGCGCACGGTTGGCGTTCTTCTGTGATGCCGGTTTGCCGCGCCCCTTGTACGGCGTGAGCAACCCATCGACGCCGTGATATCCCTTGTCCGCCAACATGATCAGCCCACAGCACTCGAGTTCGCGCAGGATCTGCCAGATCCACGCGGCCTTGCTGTCGTGCACACTGCCGGGCAACGCGCCCGACACCCACACGATATCTCCGTCGGGTGTGGCGATGACCTGGATGTTCATCCCGTGCCTGCGGTGCTTGCCCGAGTAGTAGGGCCGGTCCGCGGCCACCCGGTCGATCGGGATCAGCGTGCCGTCGAGAATCAGGTAGGCGCGTCCGTCGATCCTGGCCTGCCGCAGGGCTGCTCGCAGCGTCGGCGCTTGTGCCGCGAGCAACTCCACGGTCTCGGCGACATAGCGCCACGCGGTGGTCGTCGACACCTCGAATCCTGCCCCGAGGTCGCCGAAAGTCTCACCTTTACGCAGGTGAGCCAGCACGAGCAGGGCCTGGCGGGACGGGTCGAGCTTGCGCCAGGCCGAACCGATCGAGCGGCGGTGCCGGCGGATCAGCCGCGCGACGAAGTGGAGGGTCCGGCGTGACAACGACAGCGCGCAACGGTAGAACAACACAGAAGCCCCTGGTCGGACGGTGATCTCAGCAATCCCGATCTACCAGGGGCTTCACCTATCGATCACCCGACACGCCGCACCAAACATCAACTGCCACAACGCCATCCACCAGGGATGAAAATGGCTCACTGTTGCCGACCGCGAATAGGTCGGTTCGACTCCACCTGAACGCGACGCTGATGAGCCGCCTTACTGCACGTCGTCCACTGCCGCGGAGAGCACGCAATGCTGCCAGCGCTCCCCTATCGCAATGGAAAGCCGTTGGAGAGCTGTCGATATGACTACCTCACGAGCCGTGATCGATTTTCATCCCGGCTGGATGATGTTGGTAGGCAACAGAACTGGATACGAAGCCCCTCCGTTTGATACGAGGAAGCCTTTGGCAGGAACACTGTCGACCAAAACAAGCTGCACCCCAAGGGCTTCCATTGCTGTTCTACCGCTCCGCGCTGCCGTTGTCACGCCAGACCCTGCACTTCGTCGCTGAGCTGATCCGCCGGCATCTCCGCGCGATCGCTCGGCCTGGCGCAAGCTCGACCCAGGCCACCAAGCCTTGCTCACCCTGGCCCATCTGCGCATAGCCGAAACCTACGCCGATCTCGGGGCGGGATTCGAGGTTTCGACGACGACCGCGTGGCGCTCATCGAGAACGTGGAGTTGCTGGCGGCACGCGCATCGAAGCCGCAGGCCGCGCTGCGGCAGGCGAGTAAGGACCGGGTGCGTATCTGATCCTCGATGGCACGCTGATTCCGATCGATCGGGTGGCCGCCAACCGGCCCTACTACTCGGACAAGCACCGCCACCACGGCATGAACGTGCAGGTCATCGCGATGCCCGGCGGAGACGTCGTGTGAGTGTCCGGCGCGTTGCCCGGCAGCATGCACGATACGAAGGCTGCCTGGATCTGACAGATCGCGCGCAATCTGCAACGCTGTGGGCTGATCGTGTTGGTGGACAAGGGCTATCACGGTGTCGACGGCCTTCTCACCCCCTACAGAGGCTGTTGCCGAATTCGGCGTGTCGTTTTCTGGTCTCGAGGAGGCTTGGGAGGTGGCGAAGTCGTATCGGCCGGTGGATCGGGATCAGCAGTTTCTGCTGCCGCCGGATATGCGGGAGTGGCTGGATGCCGATCATCTGGTGTGGCAGTTGCTGGACGTGGTGGCGGTGCTGGACACCTCGGGGTTCCATCACCGCCGGGCGCGGCGTGCGACGTCGAATTCGGTTGCCGGACAGCGGGGTTACGACCCGGACATGCTGGTGGCGCTGTTGTTGTATGCCTACTGTGTCGGGCAACGCTCGTCGCGGGGGATCGAGCGGGCCTGCCACACCGATGTGGCGTATCGGATCGTGTGCGCCGGTGATATTCCCGATCACACGGTGATCGCGCGGTTCCGCGCCGAGCATGAGGGCGCGTTCACCGGGCTGTTCTCACAGGTGCTGTTGGTGTGCGCGCGGGCTGGCATGGTGAGGGTGGGGACGGTCGCCCTGGACGGCACCAAGATCGCGGCGAACGCGAGCATCTTCGCCAACCGCACCGAGGACACGTTGGCGAAGATGGCCGAGACGACTGCGGCCGGGATCGTCGCCGAGGCCGCGGCCTGTGATGCGGCCGAGGACCACGCCGACACCGGTGACGACGCCACACCGGCGTCGATGCGTGCGACGCGGCGGCGCGCTACCATCGCCGCGGCTCTGGCTTCGATCGAGGCCGAACACCGGGAGAAACCGTCGAAGGCCATGCGGTTTTCGCAACGGCGCCTCGACACCGTGCAACGCGGTTACGACCGGTTGCACGAGCAGATCACCACCGCCTGGCGGGCCGAGCAGGCCCGCCTGGCCGCCGGCGGGAAACCCCGCCCCGGTAGTAAGCGGGTCGCGCCCGAGCACAACAAGCACCTGGCGCGCGCGGCCGCCCGCGTGACGCGCGCGCGGGCGGCACTGGAGGTCAAGCGCGCCAAGGAACCGGCCAAGAAACGCAATCTCACCGATGTGCAATCGCGGATCATGAAGACCCGCAAGGGATTCATCCAGGGCTACAACGCGCAACTGCTCGTTTCCGAGGATCATGTGATTGTCGCCTGCGATCTCACCGACGCGCCCGTCGACCACCACCAGTTCGCGCCGATGCTCGACGCTGCCGCAGCCGAGTTGGCCACCGTAGGTGCTGCCGGGTATCCCCGGGTGATCGGTGTCGTGACCGCCGACAACGGCTACTGCTCAGCAGCCAATATCGACCCCGAAACCACCCCCGGGCCCGACCGGCTCATCGCTGTGGTCACCGACCGCCACCAACGCGGCGACCACCCCGGCGACGGTCCCTGCACCTACACCGACCCTGTCTTCACCGCCATCGCCGACATACTGAAAACCACTGCAGGACAACAGATATACCGCCGCAGAGGCGCACTCACCGAACCCGTCAACGGCCACCTCAAAGACCGCCGCGGACTCTCACGATTCTCCCGTCGCGGCCTGGCCGCCTGCGCCGCCGAACTGAAACTCGCCGCCACCGCCACCAACCTCATGCGATACATCACCCACACCACCACCGCCTGACAGCGGGGCCGACCGGCCCCGGCCAAGCACGACATCACCACCACCACCAGCAGCACAACCCCACCCGCCGCCAATTCGGCAACAGCCTCTGCAAGGGGCGCAATACGCCGGAATCGCAGAAGCAGGCCAATCGAGCCCACGCGAAACTGGGCTGCCGCGGCGAACGCACCATCGCACAGCTGAAGCCCTGGAAGGTGCTGGACAAGCCACGCCGCTGCCCTACAAGGCCGGGTTACTGGCCAAGGCCATCCACACGCTCCAAAACCGCGAACTTCACGCCTCCCGAGGATGAAAAAGGCTCCGTACACGTGAGCAATTGCCTTGGGCTGCAGTACTTCAGGTCAGCGCATACCGGATCGCCATACCGCCCTGACCTTTGTCGAGCGGGAGTTCGAGTACTCGGTCGCACGAGCCTATGCGGGTCAGGTGAGTCGGCGGCGGGAATCTCATCCGCCGCCGCTCTCAGAACCGTGCTTGAAAGTCTCCCTTCACACGGCTCCCGCTGTTGAGCCGGTTGGCAATGCGCCGTGCTTCCAGTGCGCGAACATGCCCGGATAAACCGAAGCGATCTCGGCGAGTTGTTTCCGAGCTTTCCGGCTCGCACGGCGAAACCGTTTATACTTCCTCATCGCCCATTTCACGAGAAACGGGTTGATCTGCCGCTCCAGGAATCGGATCAGCTCGGACTTGTAGAAGCGCCCGTAGTAGTTGATCCAGCCCGCGACAACGGGGTTGATCATCGCGGCGATCTCCTTGAAGCTCAGCGCGGTCCAGCGACCCAATTGCCAGTTCCGAATGGTCCTGGCCATGGACTTCTTCGCCTGCTTGCTGACCGAGGGCAGGAAACCGGACTTCAGCCTCCCGTCCCGCAGCCGAGCCGCCCGGCGCCGGAACGTGAACCCGAGGAAGGTGAACATTGTGACCGGGAAATCCAGGTCGCGACCCTCCTGTTTGCAATACACGATCCGGGTCTTGTCCGGGTGCAGACTCAGACCGAACTGCCCCAACCTGCGCCCGATCGAAGCACGGACGAACTCCGCTTGCTTCTCACTGGCGCAATGGATTACGGCGTCGTCGCAGTATCGCTCGAACCTGATCGTCGGAAACTCTCGATCCAGCCAAGCATCGAAAGCGTAGTGCATGAACAGATTCGACAACAACGGCGAGAGTACGCCTCCAACGCAGTTGGCAATGTTCGCCCTCCTGGTCGGTGCCAGTGGCCGGGGTATCGCCGTTGGTGCGTTCGCGGATGGGGATGCGGTGGCGGATAGTGATCTTTTCCGGTCCGATGAGGACATCTTTGACCAGCAGCTTCAGTACGCGCCTGCGTTCGTCGACGGTCGCGGTTTCTGCGTTGGTGTGCAGTTGCGCGAGAAATCCATGCAGGTCCGCGGCGGGGGCGAGGTAGGCGTGGCGGTCGGCGAGCTGTCCGTCGAGCGCATCGATCTGGTTGCGTAGGTTGGCTTCTCGTGCCCGCAGGTCGGGCATTCGGGCGCGCAGCTCGTCGATGGTGATCAGTTGTTCTCCGAACGCTTCGATCATCGCGGCGATGCCAGAGCGTGCCTTGGCCAGCGCTGTGTCGAGCCGTTTGCGTTGCGCGACAACGGGATCGGAGGTCTTCGCGGTCTGCAATCGTTTGTCGATCTCGGTGCGGATCAGCTGCGGGTCGGCCATCAGCGCGGTGATGTGGTCCCAGACGACGGTGTCGAGATAGTCCGCGCGGACCGGCTTGTTGGCGCAGACCCGGCCGCCTTCGTAGCGGTAGTCGTCCGAGCCCAGGCATCGGTAGTAGTAGATCTTCTTGTTCGTGGTGCGAGTCGAGGTGCGGTAGTAGCCGTATCCGCAGCCCGCGCAGGCGGCCAGGCCCTGCAGCAGCGACGGATCCTTGCTGTTGCGGGCGGCGAACCGTTTGTTGTCGGCCAGTCGCTGCGCGACCCGTTCGAAGGTTTCGTCGGTGACGATCGCCGGGACCGGGATCTCGGTCCAGTCCTCGCGTGGCCGATCGACGGTCCTCGAGGCTTTCGGGGTCTCGCGCCCGGCCAGCCGTGCCGCCCTGTTCAGGCCTGGCGATTCGTGCACGACCATGGTCTTGCCGAACACTGGCCGACCCGCGTAGGCGGGGTTGCGCAGCATCCCCCACACCGTCGAGCGGTCCCACCGCTGTTTGCCGGTCCGGGTCGGTGTTGCCGGGTCGTCGGTGAGCCAGCGTGTCAGCTCGGCGAGTGAGGCGCCGTCGTCGGCGTAACGACGGAACAGTTCTGCGACCATCCTCGCCTCGTGCTCGACGATCTCCTAGACGGCGCCGCTGTGGTCGTTGCGGCGGATGTAGCGGTAGCCGTAGGGGGCGCCGGAGAGCACGTTGACCGACCCGGTCTTGGCGCGGTGGGTCTTGCCGCGCCGGTATCGTTCCATGATCTGGGCTTTCTCGTATTCGGCGAACATGCCCTGGAACTGCACCAGCAGCTGATCCTCCGGCGAATCGCCGCGCGGACCCTTGATGAACTCGACACGAGCGCCCGCGCGAGTGAACTCCTCGATCAGCAACGCCTGGTAGGCGAACTTGCGGGCCAACCGGTCCGGCGAATAGCACAGCACCACATCGACCCCGATGCCGGCGACCAGGTCGCGCAGCCGCTCCAGCGCTGGGCGCACCAGCGTGGCACCGGAGTGCCCGTCGTCGCAAAACACCCACTCCTCAGGCACCTCGAGCCCGAGATGTTCGGCGTGCGCGCGCAGGGCCGCGATCTGCGAGCCGATCGTCTCGTTCTTCTTCTGCCGGGCCGAGGACACCCGGGCATAGATCACCGTGCTCGTCACGGGGTGGTCGTCCTTCCTGACCGGCCCGCGGAATGCGGGCCCGTCGCTGTGGTACCAAAATCTCGTAGGCCACCGACACATCCGCGGCCACGTGGCGGTCGAACACGAACTGCGTCTCGACCCGCCGCTTGCTCACCAGAGCCGGGGCCGCGCCTGGCCCCGCACCAGAAACTCTGTCAACGCCCGCGTCACCAGGGCGGAGAGCGTGCCCCCGGAGTCCCGAGCGCGTTCACGCACCCGGATCGCAAGCGGCGCAGGCAATTTGACAGTGAACACCACCGTCTCCTCGGCAGCCGCCACCACCGGGCCGCGGCCAGCAGCGCGATCCACATACCGTCGGGCCTGCCGCTGCGAACAATCGAACCGATCCGCCAGCATGCTCGCCGCCTCGGCAGCCGACGCGCCAGCGTCCAGAAGCTCCACTGCCGCATTGACACGGCAACCGAATTCGGCAGCGCCGCAACGCCTCCCAACCATGCCACAAAACTACTACCCGACATGTCACCGCGCCTTCCCAGCGCGGCGAGGCCGCTCCAACCGCCGATAGCTCAGCGTGGCACCGAAACAGAAGCTGCCAACTGCGTTGGAGGCGTAAGGTTTCGCCCGTGCTCTCCAACATTTACCTGCATCGGTTGGACACATTCGTCGAGAAGGTTCTCATCCCGGAATACACCCGAGGGCGGATCCGCA
>NZ_JBSGCB010000050.1:0-66689 GCF_053601595.1 Nocardia sp. NPDC004711
AGCAGGTCCACCGGGGCCCGGAAGAACTCGCGCGCGCCCTCGGGAGTGCCGGTGAAGAGCACCGGTCCCAGAGCCGGCATCCGCACCCGGAAGGGAAGACGCGCATCTTCCCCGGTGACCAGAACCCGGAGCGGGTCACCACGTGGGTGTCGACCTGCGCGGGCTTGGGGAACTTGGCCTTGGCCGGGTCGGACGGATCCGGATAGAACGGCTCGTACTGCTCCAGGGAGCCCCAGTCGCGGGCGTAGTTGTCCTTCAGATAGGTCGGCACCGTCTTGGAGGCCGACAGCATCTCCGCCCAGCCCAGCGGACCGCCGAATTCCTCGGCCTGCCAGGTATTGGTGGAGCTGATGGCCAGCGGCCGGTCGGGCAGGATGCGGTACTTGGGCGCCGCGTCCACCACGCCGTTGCGGTGATCGAACTGGTGCTGGCACGGGAACTGCAGGCCCACGGCCCAGTCCAGCAGGATGGGCTGGGTGGAGCCCAGATAGCTGTTGAGCGACACCAGCTTCGGCACCCGCGGCGGGGTGAAGGCCAGCCACTGATCGCCGATCAGGATCGGGTCGCGGGCGTAGATGCGGACCGCGTCGGCATTGTCGGGCAGCGCCGAGCGCGGGATGCGCAGGTTGCGCCAGGACGGGGCCGGGCCGACGTCGAGCGGGCGGTACTTGTCGAGGAAGGTGACGGTGCCGTCCGGGTTGTGGTGGCCGTACTCCAGGAAGATGTCCTGGCCGTAGGTCATATTGCCGGTGTCGTCGAACGACATCACCCGCCCGGCCGCCGAAATCACGATCAGCGGTGAGTCGTCCGAGCGCGGCGGCAGCTGGTACCAGCTGGAGGTGAGCTCGGCAGGCTGCTGCACGCCGTCCTGGTAGCTGCCCATGACCGGGGTGGTGGCCGGGTCCAGGCCGAAAGGCAGGGCCACGGTGGACCCGTTCACGCCCTGCGCGCCCTTGCCGCCGCCGGTGCCCGCGTTCTGGCCCTTCTCGAAGGCCGGGCCGACGGTCTGGGTGGAGGTGTTGCCGGTGCCCGGCTTCACCTCGACGCCGTCGGCGTCCAGCTTGTCGGCGACGCCGTTGGGGGAGAAGCCGACCGGGCTCTCACCGGCCAGCGGATCGCCGTTCTGCGGCGGGTGGGCCGGATCGATGAGGGGGGTCAGGTTGCCGCTGTTGACATTTCCCTCGACCAGCACGTCATTGGCGAGCCCGCAGGTGTTGCCGGTGACCGCGTCGATGTTCGAGCGCGCCAGCGAGTACGCCGGGTACTGCTGCACCGCGCCCTTGAGCAGCGACGCCACCTCGAAGAGCACCATGAGCGCGGCGACCACGGTGAGCGGGATGGCGGCGAACTTGCGGATCCGCCGGCCCCGCTTGGTCTTCCCGTTCGCCATCGGCTTGGCGTAGCCCTCGCGCAGCGACTGCCAGGCCACCACGGCCAGCGCCAGCCCGAACAGCACCAGCATCAGGGTGTTGGACTGGAAGCCGTGCAGGGAGACGGTCTTGTCGAACCACGGCACGCCGTAGCTGGAGACGTACCAGTAGCCGTTGATGCCGGAGAAGGCGACGGCGAGGGTGAAGAGCAGCCCGGCCAGGAACACCGACCGGTTCTTCCGGGAGCGAAGTGCGGTGGCGGACACGGCGACCGCCGTCACCGCCGCCAGCGAACCCGCGATGCCCGCGTACGAACCGAAGTGGTGGGTCCACTTGGTCGGGTTGAACATCATGAAGAAGATGGTTCCGAAGACCACGCCCATGAGCCGCCAGGTCGGCGCGCTCGCGATGCCCGGCACCTGCCGCCGGCGCAGCAGCACCAGCATGGTGGTGATCAGGCACAGGATCATGAGCAGGAACGCGAAGCGCCGCGCCAGCGAGCCGTCCACGGTCTCGACGAACAGGTAGTAGTAGCGCAGGTAGTCCTCGTACCAGGCCAGATTCGGCCCGGTCACCTGCCGCACCCGGTTCGCCTCCATGATTCCGGCGAAGGTCTGATCGGCGAAAACCGCCACCAGCACCAGGAATCCGGCCGCCGCGATGGGGGCGAGCAGGGCCAGATCGCCGAACTGCTTGCGCCGCCGCACCACGATCCGCACCAGCGGCCGGATGCCCGCGAGCAGCGCCGCCACACACATCAGACCGGTCGGCGCCGCCGCCAGCGTGAACGCCGCCACCAGCACCGCGACCGCGGCGGGCAGCAGGCGCGAGGTGGCGATGGCCCGCTCGATGGACACCCAGGTCAGCAGCGCGCCGAGGGCCACGATCGGCTCCGAGCGCAGGCCGTTGTCGTAGGGCAGCCAGAAGGCCAGGAACACCAGACCGCCGGTCCACAGCGCGACCTGGGACTTCGCCACCGCGTTGCCCAGTCGCGGCACCACCTCGCGGCTGATCACCAGCCAGCACAGGATTCCGCAGAGCAGCGCGGGAATTCGCACCCAGGGGCTGGCGGTGGAGACCTCGGCGAAGGCCTGGATGACGTAGTAGTACCAGCCGAACGGCGCCTCGGGCACGCCGAACCAGCGGAAGTAGTTGGCCAGGTAGCCCGCGTGCGGGGCCGCCCGCACCATGGTCAGGATGTAGCCGTCGTCGGAGGTGTTGGCTCCCACGAAGTGCCACAGCAGCAGGGTGCCGATGATGCCGCCGTCCGTCCAGGTCGGCTTCAGCCAGTGCGCCGGCAGGATGCGCCGGTGCCCGCGGCCGTCACTGGTGTCCAGGACCGCGAGCGCGCCCATGGCCAGCAGAGTGAGCAGGACCGCGGCGATGATGGCCACCAGCTTGATGACCGTCGGCGAGGAGGAGAACCGGGAGTCCACGGTCATGTGGAACGAAAGGCCCGCCGGCACGCCGCCTTTCATATCGGTGAACACGCCCACCACCTGGGGGCGCAGATCGCCGAGCAGCCGGCCGTCCACGGGCACGGTGACCATTTCCCGTCCGCCGTCGGCGGTGGGCTTCTCGACGGTGCGGGTGACGCCCTCGAAACTGGCGTAGGTCTGGGCGCTGTCGGAGGTGATGACCAGCTGCGAGCACTGGCTCATCTCGGTGCGGGTGGCGCTGGCCACCACGGCATTCCGGTCCAGCACGTCCACGCTCTCGCCCGAGACGCGGACGAACAGGGCCTCCAGGTCCGCGCCCTTGCCCTGCGGCGGCGCCGTTGCCAGCAGGATGCCGCCGCGCGGATCCAGTTGCTGGACCGCGGAACACGGGATGGTGGCGTTCGCGTCGATGGGCACCTGCGACATCAGTGCCGCCTGCACCGGATCGAGCGAGCCGCCCTGCGGCCAGCTCACCTCCGCCTGGGTCTGCTGTACCGGCAGGAACGGTGTCGCCAGCGCGAACAGCGCCCCGAGCACGCCCGCGACGATCGCTATGAGCTTCGCGAAACGATAGTCGCGCGGTGTCGCGGGGGCGGTCGCCGGGGGATTCGGCTTTGTCAGTACAGCGGAGGCGTCTGGCACGGTTGCTGATGGTAGTCCCCCGGCCTCCCCGAGACTGGGCGCACGGCGTGGGAGCCGTTGCCAGTTTCGCACGTGTGCCGGCGGTTGGGTGCCAACCCGATTTCGGCCGTACCCGACGAGTTACCCTCACCTCACGAAATCAGTGGTCACCTCTCATTTCGTCTTGATGGGCGAATCCTTGGCCAGGCCGGAGCGGGACTGGACGGTGACGTCCAGGGTCGGCGCGAAGTTCGCATTCGGGACATAGGGGGTGAACTTCTCGAGCGAGCCCCAGTCCCGGCTCCAGTCGTGATTCAGGTACGACGGCCGGGTCTCGGACTTGAGCAGCAATCCGGTCCAGCCCAGTGGGCCGCCGCCGATGTCGTCCTGCCAGGCATTGGAGGCGTCCTGGCCGACGCGGTCCGGCAGAATGCGCCATTCGGGCACCTCGGCCACGCCGTCGTGGTGATCGAAGGGGCGCTGGCACGGGAAGGCGAGGCCGACGTGCCAGTCCTCCAGCACCGGAGCGCTGTCGCCGACAAGGGAATTCAGGGTCTGCAGCCGGGGCAGCCGGGGCGGGGTGACGGCCAGCCACTGGCGCGGGGTGATGTCGGCGTCATTGAGCACCAGGCGAATCGCATTGGCGCCCGCGGGAATCTGATCCAGCGGCACGCGCAGGTTGCGCCAGGACGGGCTCGGGCCGATATCGATCGGCCGGATCCGCCCGGTGTTCGTGACCGTGCCCTGGGCGTCGCGGGTGCCGTACTCGACGAACAGGTCCTGCCCGTAGGTCTCCACACCGTCCTTGTTGAAGGACCGGATGCGCCCCGCGGCCGTCACGACCAGCACCTTGTAGGCGGGATCATTGCGGAGAGTGGTCAGCTTCTCCGCGTTGTACCACTGGGTGGTGAGCTTCGAAACCTGCTGCTCGCCATCGGAGTAACTGCCCTCGACCGGAGTCTTGGCCGGGTCCAGGCCGAAGGGCAGGGCGACGGAGCTGCCGTTGATGCCGGCCTCTTCGCTCTTGCCGCCGCCGGTGCCCGCGCCCGTGGTCTTGGACGTCTTGTTGCCGGACTTCTCGATCACCGAGTTGGCCCCGCCGGTGACGGTCTCCTCCGCGTCCGCGGTGAGGTCGGAGGCGACGCCATTGGGCGTGAATCCGGTGCTCGCGGCGGACAGACCGTCGGCGTCGGATCCGGTCCACGGGTGCAGCAGCGAATCGGCGGTATCGGTCTCCACCAGCACCTCGTTGGCCAGCGCGCACGAATCACCCTGCAGCGCACGCAGATTCGACTCCGCGATGGAGTAGGCCGGGTACTGGCCGACGGCCGCCTTGGCCAGCGACAGCACCTCGAACAGCACCAGCACGGCCGCCGCGATGGTGAGCGGCATGCTGGCGAACTTGTCGAAGCCGCGCGCCGGTTTCGGCTGCGTGTACGGCTCGCGGAAGTGCTGGTAGGCGGCGATGAGCAGGCACAGCACCGCCAGGCCCAGGAACAGCGTGGAGAAGCCCTTGCCGGCGATGAGCGGCGCCTTGTCGAACCACGGCACGCCGTAGCTGGACACGTACCACCAGCCGTTGGGCCCGGTGAAGGTCATGGCCAGCAGGAAGAACACCGCGGCGGTGAACAGCGTCCGGTTGCGCGGCGAGCGAATCCCGTTGAGCCCCACCGCGACCGCGGCCAGCGCCGCCACCGATCCGGCCAGTCCGGCATACACGCCGAAGTGGTGGGTCCACTTGGTGGGCGTGAACATCATCAGGAACAGCGACATGAAGATGATGCCCAGGATCCGCGCCGACGGCCCGCGCGAGGTCCCGGGGATGCGGCCGTTCTTGCGCAGCATCACCATCACGCACACGCCCAGGCACAGCAGCATGGCCAGGATGCCGAAGCGGCGGGCCAGCGAGCCGTCGGGGGAGAGCATGAGCAGCGCGTCCCAGCGCGTGCGCTCGTCGAACCAGGCCACATTGGGGCCGATGAGCTTGCGCACCCGGGTCGCCTCCATGACCGAGGCGAGGGTCTGATCGCCGAAAACCACCACCAGTACCAGGGTTCCGGCGGCCACGCCGGGCGCCAGCAGCGCGCCGTAACGCAGCAGCCACGATCCCGGGCCCTTGGCGCGCTTGATGACGACCATGAGCACCGGCCGCGCGCCCGCGATGAGCGCCGCGATGCAGATGAGCCCGGTCGGCCCGGCGGCCAGCGAGAAGGCCGCGATCAGCACGCCCACGGCGGCGGGCAGCAAACGCCCGGTGGCTACGGCCCTTTCGATGGAACACCAGGTCAGCAGCGCGCCCGCGGCGATGAGCGGCTCCGGGCGCAGGCCGTTGTCGTAGGGCATCCAGGCGGCCAGGAACACCAGTCCCGCGGTCCAGATGGCGATGGTGTCGCGTCGCACCCGCGAACCCAGGCGCGGCAGCACTTCCCGGCTGATGACCAGCCAGCACACGATGCCGGCCAGCAGTGCGGGCAGGCGCATCCACGGGCTGGAATCGCTGATCCGGGTCATCCAGGCCAGCACCTCGTACGGCCAGCCGAAGGGCGCCTCGGCCACCCCGAACCAGCGGTAGTAGTTGGCCATGTAGCCCGAAACCTTCGAGGCCCGAGCCATATTCAGGATGTAGCCGTCATCGGAGGTGTTGGCGCCGATGAGGTGCCACACCACCAGCGTGCCCAGCACCGCGACGTCGGCGAGCCGCACCCGCCACCAGTGCGCGGGCAGGAATCGGCGCGGCTTGCGGCCGTCGGAGGTGTCCAGCAGGTGCAGCGCGTAGAGGGCGAGCAGGGTGAACAGCACCGCCCCGAGCGTCGCGAGGCGCTTGACCCAGGTCGGGCTGGAGGTGAAGCGCGCGTCGATATCCACGGTGGCGGAGGCGTTCCCGAGCTGATCCCGCTTCAGATCGGTGAACAGGCCCACCACCTGCGGCCGGGTGTCCCCGCCGACCCGGCCCGCGAAGGGCGTGCCGTCCTGGCGGTGCACCCCGGCGAATTCGACCCGGGTCTCGGCGGCGTCCGAATGCACGGTGATCGCCGTGCAGTCCTGGATCTCCGCCGCCGGCGCACTGAGCAGCGGAATCAGCCGCACCAGCACCGATACCGTGCGTCCCTGGCCGGGCTCGTCGGTGACCTTGACGACCAGGCCCTTCGACTCGGCCTGCCCCGAGGCCGCGGGCACGGTCGAGAACAGCGTGCCGGTCGGCAGTTCCCGCAGCACCTGGCACGGCAGGCTCACGTCCAGGCTCAACGGCACGTACGACACCAGTGGCGCCGCGAGGTCGGCCGTATCCCCTTGCGGCCAACGCAGTGTCGGCCGGTCCTGGTTCACCGGCAGGATCGGCGTGATCACCGCCAGCAGGAATCCGAGTAACCCGGACACCAGGGCGAGGATGCGGAGGCGGTGGAACGCTCGGGAGTCTGCGCGCACGAGCACCGACTCTAACCATCGCGCCCGCGGCGTCTGTACATCTCCCGGCGTTCCAGCCGCCTCGAACCGGCTGACCTGTAGCCGAATCGGCGGATGTCCGTCAGGATGGTTGTTATCCGAACTGGGCGTGGGGCCGGGCCGGAAGACGAAGAGGAAGCATGACCGAGCTGCGACCTGGCGAAATCATCGCCGGGTATGTGATCGCGCGGCGAATCGGGGCCGGTGGTTCGGGCGTCGTCTACGCGGCGCGGCATCCGCGGTTACCCCGGCTGACGGCCCTCAAGATCTTGAAACGCGACGATGTCGCCGAGGATGACGAGGTCTGGCGGCGCTTCGAGCGCGAGGCCGATATCGCGGCCCACTTCGACCACCCCAATATCGTGCAGGTCTACGACCGCGGCGTCGCCGAGAACCAGTTCTGGATCTCCATGCAGTACATCGACGGTGTGGATGCCGCTGAACTGCACCATGTTTCGCCGGATCGGGGCCTGCGCATCGGCGCCGAGATCGCTGCCGCACTGGATTACGCGCACGGCAAGGGCGTCCTGCATCGGGATGTGAAGCCCTCCAACATCCTCATCGCCGATCCCGACAGCGGCCGCCCCGAGCGCGCCCTGCTCACCGACTTCGGTATCGCCCGGCTGCGCGACGAGACCACCAAACACACCCATACCGGAAATATCTCCGCCACTTTCGCTTTCGCATCACCGGAGCAGGTGAGCGGTCTGCCGGTGGGCCCGCGCTCGGACCAATACTCGCTGGCCTGCACACTTTTCGTGCTGCTCACCGACCGCCGGCCGTTCCGCGCCGACAATCCGCTGGGCTGGGTGCACGCCCACACCCGGGAGCGGCCGCTGCGCCCGAGCGAGGTGAATCCCGAGCTGCCGGCAGCCCTGGACGAGGTCTTCGACCGGGCCCTGGCCAAGGATCCGGAGGACCGCTTCGACAGCTGCGCGGATTTCGCCTGTGCCGCCACCCAGGCGTACTACTCCGATCCGGCCCTGGCGGTGACCGCCGCGGCCGGTCTGCTGCCGCATCCGCCGCCCCGGCACCTCCGGAGCTGGGGCCGGAAACCGTTGTGGCAGCGCGTCTTACACCGGCGCGTCCTGGTCCCGGTGGCGGTGGCCGCGGTGACGGCCGCGGGCGTGGGTTTCGCACTGCACCAGGGCGATTCGTCACCGGCCCGATCCGGTCCGGGCCTGGTGCCGGACACGTTCGTGGGCACCTGGCTGGCCACCGAGGGGCAGACCAACTACCGGCTGACCGTGCAGCAGGCCAAGATCGGCGATCCGGTGCTGTCCAATCGCGTGGACGGCGTGCTGCCCGACGGTTCTCCGTTCCACTGCGAATTCTCCGCGCCGCTGGACCGGGTGCCCCACGAGGGCGACCGCCTCATCATCGGCACCTCCGAGATCGTGGTCCGGGAGCCGGCCAATGCCTGCCGCGCCAACGGTCCCACCACCCTCACCCTGCTGCCCGACGGGCGGATCAGCCGCAAAACCGATGTGAGCGGGCTGATCACGTACAGCAGTGCGAATACGCTGGTCTCGTCCTGGGGGCGCGACGACGCCGCCATCGCCCGCGCCTTCCCCAGCCTGGTCGGGCAGCTCGCCTCCACCGGCACCGCGGTGGGCTGGCAGGGCGGGTCCTGCCGGCCGCGGGATCCGGGTCCGGGCGAGGCGGCGCAGGGCGCGCATCGCGTGCTGTGCAATGGCGACGACGGCACCGGCCAGGTGCACTTCGACGTCTTCGACTTCGACACCCGGCCGGGCAGTTCCGTCGCCGCGATCTTCTTCGGCAACAACGCCCACGTCACCACCCGCACCCACGAGGACGTGGCCGGTGCCTTGACCGTCACCACAGCTGCCGGCGTGGATCCGGCCGCCACCCAGGACACCGACGCCCATCGCGCGCTCGCCGCCGTCTCCTTTCCCGACGGTGATCCGAGATCGCGCTTCGTCATGGTGCTGCACTGGCCCGGGCACACGGTGAACAGCCTCCTGACCGACTGGCTCGAAAGGGCTCCCCTGAAGTAGGTAGGTGCGCGACCATGGCCGATCTGAAGCCGGGCGAGGAGATCGCCGGATACCTCATCGAACGCTGGATCGGGGCCGGGGGTTCGGGCACCGTCTATGCCGCGCGGCATCCCCGGCTACCGCGCCTGGCCGCCCTCAAGGTCTTCAACCGGGACGAGGTGACCGCCGACGCCGAGGGCTGGCGGCGCTTCGAGCGGGAGGCCGACATCACCGCCCGCTTCGACCATCCGAACATCGTGTCGGTGTACGACCGCGGCGTCGACGACGGACGCCTGTGGATCGCCATGCAGTTCGTGGCAGGCCCTGACGCGGACAGTCTTTCGGGCCTGGCCCCCGAGCGGGCGCTGCGCGTCGGCGGCGGCATCGCCGCCGCGCTGGACTACGCGCACGGCAAGGGCGTGCTGCACCGGGATGTGAAGCCGTCGAACATCATGCTCTCCCCGGCCGAGGACGGCCGCCCGGAACGGGCCCTGCTGACCGATTTCGGCATTGCCCGGCTGCGTGACGAGACCACCCACGTCACCAGGACCGGGGACATCTCCGCGACCTTCGCCTTCGCCTCGCCGGAGCAGGTGTCGGGCCGCTTCCTGGATCCGCGCACCGATCAATACTCGCTGGCCTGCACGCTTTTCGTGCTGCTCACCGGATCCCGGCCGTTCCTGGCCACCGATCTGGCGGGGCTGATCTACGCGCACACCAGCACGCCGCCCCTGCACGTCACGCAGGTGCGCCCCGATCTGTCCGCGGGCTTCGACGCCGTCTTCGACCGTGCGCTGGCCAAGCATCCGGACGAAAGATTCTCCAGCTGTACGGATTTCGCCGAGGCCGCCTGGGCGGCGTGGCGAGTGGCGACCACACCTACCGTGCTGACCACGCCGCCGATCGGCTTCGTCACCGATCCGGCCGCGCTGCGTTCGCCCCGCACCGATCCGACGGTGCTGCGTTCACCGCACACCGATCCGGCCCTGCTGCGTTCGCCCCGCACCGATCCGACCGTGCTCGGTCCGGGGCGCTACTACACCGAGCCCGGCGCACCCGCGTACGGCGTGGCCTACGGTGCGAGCACCGGATCGTTCGAAGACGCTGCGCCGCACCGGCATCGGGTCCCGGAACCGGCGCGGACCGGGTCCGGGGTGGGCCGCGGCGTGCTCACCGGACTGCTGGCGGTGCTGGCCGCGACCGTGATCGCGGGCGGCGCCATCCTGGTGACGGTCGATCTGGAGAGCCACGGAAGAACAAGTGGCGCACCGGTATCCGCGTCGGTGCCGACCGTGGCGACCGCAGCGTCCACCGGCGGGCAGACCCCGGTCGCCGCCGTGCCGCCCTCGACTCTCGCGGGCCGGGTGCCAGGCGACTTCATCGGTCAGTGGGCGGGCACCAGCGACGCCAATGCCGACGACTACCGCCTGGTCATCCGCCAGGGCAACCTGAACGACGATGTGGTGACCTCCACGGTGCTGCGCGACAACCGGCCGATCTGTGTCTTCGGCTATCGCCTGCTGGGCGTTCCCGGCGCCGGCGACATCACGGTCGGCGCCGGCACCCTCGTCTCCGGCGGCTCCGGCTGCAACCCGCAGAGCACCCACGAATTGCTGCTGAGCAATGGCAGGATCACGCGCGCGCTCTCGACCAGCGGCTACGTCACCTACACCCGCGTCGGCTGACTACGCCGGAGCGTTCGCGCCCACCAGGTCGCGCACGTCCCAGAGCCAGACGCCGTCGACGTATCGGGCGGGGAATCCGATCAGCTGGTCGACGGTCAGGCGCAGGGTGTCGCTGTTGTCGGTGGGCGGCAGCACCACCACGTCGGCGTGCCAGTAGCGCAGATCGGCCAGCGCCTGCGCCCGGGTGCCGTCGTCCACCACCGGAATGGTGTTGGACCGCTGCGCCTTCATCAGCAGGCTCGCGGTGGGCCGGTCGTCCGGGCCGTAGCGGCCCTTCTTGGAGGTGCCGGTCGGGCCGACGAAATAGCCTCCCGCGAGCGGGAATTCGAAGCCGGAGTCGGCCTGCCAGTGCAGCGCGCGGGCGTCCGGCGGGGTCGGCGGCGGTGCGACCACCACCGAACCGTGCGAAACGTATTGGCGCACCGTGCCGTCCGCGAAGAAGTCCGGGGTGGGCGGGCGCTGCACCGCGGGCAGGATGGTCGGGGTGAGCGGCAGCAGGGCGAAGGCCAGCGCGCCGAACAGGGCCAGCGGCCGCCAGTCGGTCGCCGAGACCTTCCAGTAGTCCAGGGCACGCTGGGTGGCCAGCGCCAGGATCAGGGCGATGGCCGGAATCGCGGCCATGGTGAAGCGCGACTCCAGCACCGAATTCAGCAGCGGCACATCCTCGAGCCGCTGCCACGGCAGGGTGATGCCGGTGTTGTGATGGCCGATCATCAGGGTCGCACCCAGTGACAGCACGGTGAACGCGACGATCACCGCGGCGGCCGCGCGCACCGCCCGCTCCCGCCACATGAACGCCACGGCCACCGTGACCACGATCCACAGCGGCCAGCCGAAGTACGAATTCTCCTCGGTCGGATTGATGGCCACGTTCTGCCCGTGCGAGAACATCCCGCCCAGCGACTCGGACGGGAACTGGAACAGCGCCTTCAGGTCGTTGTTCATCGGCCCGTGCTCGATGGACCGGTAGGACTGCGGGCCGAAGAATTGCCACCACAGCGGAATCTCGGTGAGCGCCACGGTGATCAGCGCGGCCAGCAGCACCGTCGGGGTGATGGCGCGCAGCGCGCGCCACCCGGTGCGCGGGGTGTGCAGGTGGTAGACGAGCGCGAAGACGCCGAAGGACAGCGCGAAGATGAGCAGCGGCTCCTCGCCCAGCGCGATCTGCAGGGCCACCAGCAGGCCCAGCAGAAAGCTGTGTTTAATTTGCCCTCCGCTTCGCTCCGGGCGGGTTCGCGGCGCTGAAGGTCTCGTTCTTCCCTCCTCCGCTCCTCCGCTTCGCTCCCCCGCTCCGTCAGTCCAGAACGAGCGCTCCGCCTCCCCGCGCTTGCGCCGCGAACCATCCAGGCGCCGGGCCATCCGGATCAGCTGCAGCACGATCAGCGGAAGCAGCGCCAGCACCACGAAATTCGGGTGTGCGTTGGCGTGCGAGATCATGGCCGGGGCGAAGCCACAGAACAGACCGCCCACGGCCGCCGCGAATTTCGACGCCACCAGTTCCCGTGCGAACAGCCAGTACCAGGCGAACGCGGTCCCGAACAAGCCCACGGTGAGCACCAGCACGAAGGTGACGGTCGGCCCGAACATCAGGGTGACCGGGGTGAGCGGCACGCCGACGCCGAACATGGCGGTATTGGCCATCATGTTCACGCCGTCGGGATAGTTCTGCAGCAGCGAGCCCAGCGGGTTCTCCAGATGCGCGACATTGTGGGCGGTGACCGCGAAGAACCACTCCCACATGGTCTGATCCTGGCCGCTCTTGATCAGGTAGCCGCGATCGGTGTGCAGCCACTGACCCGACAGCACCAGCACCGCCAGCGACAGATAGGCCGCGGCGACGATCAGATCGGCGCGGGCCAGCCGGATGCGGCGGGCGACGCGCTGTGGCCGAGAAAGCTTGGGGAGAACCGTTTCCGGGGTGGCGTGGTCGAGAACCGCTACCGCCGAACCGCCGTCGTCCCCCGGGCTGGATGCCCACCCCTGTGTCACGCGCCAACTCCTCGGTGCCTTGCAACGCAAACTCTTGGGTGCCTTGCAATCAGCGGCCCACGCTACCGCGTTCGACTGGGATTGCACTGGCAAGCCATGCAGTTATCCACAGAAACCGGTGTTTATCCACAGAAACCGGAGGATTTCTGGGGATAAGTGATCCTGGTCTCGCACAGGTGTTCAGACACGCACAACCAGAGTGAACGGTCCGATATTGGTGATCCGATAGTGCGCGTCGTCGAACAGCGACTTGGGGAAGGACACTGTGAAACGCTTCACATTCGGGTCGTTCGGGTACACGTCCTGCGAGAGCCGCAGCGTGTAGTCGTCGCCCGAACGCCGGAACAGGAAGGCATCCGGCGCACGCCAGCGGCAGTGGTTCAGCGCGTCGGTCAGCTCCTGTGGCGTCTTCAGCGTGCTCCAGCGCTGGATTTCGGCGGTGCGCGCCGCGAAGTCGGCCAGCGGGTTCGCGTAATGCGAAGTGAGAGCCTGGAATCCGTAGTACGGGTAGATGGCCAGGAAGCTGGTGTCCGCGGTGAGTACCACGCTGGCGTCACGCGGCCGGCCGGTCTGCTCCAGCAGTGTCGCGTCGACCTCGCGGTAGTTCGACACCGCCGACGGCGGCCGCGTATCGGCACGGAAACCATTGCCGTCGGTATCGGTGTAGGCGGTGGTGATCTCCGCCGCCAGCACCGTCGGAATACCCTGACTGAACCCGATCGCACCGGCCACCGCGACCGCCGCCGCGGCGATCCGGAACCGCCCGGGCTCGTTCAGCGCCTGGTAGATCGCCCGCGCGCCCTCGGCGAAGGCGAACACGCCGGCGGCCGACAGCAGTGCCAGGAGCGGGGATTCGAGCCGGAACGACAGCAGCGTGGTCCCGGCCGCCGTGGCGGCCATGGACAGCAGACACCACAGATAGATGGCGACGACGCCGATGCCGAGCGCCTGCGCACGACGCGAACTCGCCGCGCGCAGCACCAGCCAGATGGTCCCGGCCAGGCAGAAGACGCCGAGCAGATTGAATTCGGTCATCGGCAGCGGCAGCCGTGAGCCCGTCTCGGGCAGGTAGTGGAAGGCGGAGCCCGAGCCGAGAGATGCTTTGCCGGACAGGAACTTCAGTAGGAACGGCGTCCACACGGTGAGCGCCAGCAGGCCCGCAACCGCACCGATTCCGATGAGCCGCACCAGGATCGGCAGGATCGCCCGCCAGGTGTGCCGTGCCCGGATCGAGAGTCCCGCGGCGATCACCGCCATGAGGCACACCGCGAATACCGCGACACCGAAGTACAGGCTGTAGAAGGTGGCGGCGAGCCCGAGGAACAGGCCGGTACCCAGCACCGCTCCCCATCCGCCCGCGGTCGGTTGCGTCGCATCGCCGCCGACCTCGGCTGGCCGGTGCAGCGCACCCCAGGCCAGCACGAGCGCGGGTCCGAGCAGCAGGGTGAGCACCGCGCTGTACGCCTCGGGAGAGCCGTAGGCGAGGGTCACCGCCGTGGTCGCGGCGGCGACAGCCACCGCCCAGTCCGCCCGGATCAGGTTGGACCACAGCACAAGAGCGACAACCGCCGCCACTGCCAGGCCGATGATCGCGAAGGGCTTGAACGCCTCCCACCCGGCCATCCCGGTCAGACTGGCGAACCGGCCCCCGATCCAGAACCAGCCCGCGGGATAGAACGGCGGCAGGTCGATGTAGTTCATGTCGTGCAGCGCCGCGCTGTCGGTCAGCCGCGTCAGATACTGCGTCCGGAACTCCTGATCCACGGACATCCCGAACAGGTACAGCTTCGTCGCGGCCAGCGGCATGCCCAGCGTCACGGTCACGAAGGCCGAAAGTCCGGCCCAGGACAGCACTTTCGCCAGCCGGAGCCACCTGTGCAACCGCAGCAGCACCACTGCGACCACCAGCACGGCCAGGGCGGCCACCTGCCCCACGGTGGTGAGCGCGCGAGTCACATTGGAGGAGTTGAAGGCCGGCCAGTGCACGGTCGCGAACGCCTCGAGCCCGACCGCCGCCACCACGCCCGCCACCACCGCGGCGAGCACTGCCTCTCCGACAGCCCCACCGGCCTGGCGCGCCAGCACCCCCAGCCGTCCGCTCGCCCGCTCGCTCATCCGCACCCTGCCTCCGCATTCGTGTCCATGGACCGCGCGCCAGCCTAGCCAGTGCGGTGCACGCGAACCCGACCGCCGGGCCCAACCACCGATGTCCGGGGTCTTCGGGCCGGAACGGCGCATGCCGCGCCCGGGTGCCGGACGCGGCATGCGTATCGGTGCGAGAACGTGTCGCCTAGATGGGGAGGCGGCGGAAGATCGGGCGCGGCACGTGGCGCAGGATCATCATGACGTAGCGGAAAACGCCGGGGGCCCAGACGATTTCCTTGCCCTTCTCGGAGGCGGCGACCGCGAGGAGGGCGACGTCCTCCTTGTTCACGGTGAGCCCGTTCTCCTTGGCGTGCGCGGAGAGCCGGGTGCGCACCATGCCGGGGCGGATGACCGTGACGCGCGGACCGAACTTCGCGACCGCCTCGCCGAGACCCAGGTAGAAGCCGTCCAGGCCGGCCTTGGTGGAGCCGTAGACGAAGTTGAACCGGCGCACGCGCTCACCGGCGACCGAGGACATGGCCAGGATGCGGCCGAAGCCCTGCGCCTTCATCTTCTCGCCGAGCAGCACGCCGACGGAAACCGCCGCGGTGTAGTTGATCTCGGCCATCATGACGGCCTTGCGCTGGTCCTGCCAGAAGATCTCGCCGTCACCGTCGATGCCGAACGCGACGATGGCCACGTCGACGTCACCGTCCGCCCACGCCGCGTCGATCACGGCCGGGTGGCTGTCGGTGTCGAGCGCGTCGAAGTCGATGACCTGCACCTCGGAGGCGCCGGCGGCCTTCATCTGCGACACGGCGTCCTCGCGCAGCGGGTCACCGGGCAGGGCGGCCAGGATGATGCGCGCGGGACCCTTCTTCAGGTACTCGGCGCAGATCGCCAAGCCGATCTCCGAGGTGCCGCCCAGCAGCAGAATGGATTGCGGGTTCCCTACCGCGTTGATCACTGAAGCTCCAGCCTTCTCGCCATATCGGACATGAAAACGCCTGTGGGATCCACGCTTCGGCGGATCTTGATCCACTCGTCGATCCGCGGGTACATCTTGTGGAAGGTCTCCGCGTCGGTGCGCGAATCCTTGGCAGTGTAGAGACGTCCGCCGAATTCCAGGACGCGCCGGTCCAGTTCGCGCACGAAGTCATTGAGACCGGGGCGGACCGGGAAGTCGACGCAGATGTTCCAGCCCTCCATGGGGAAGCTCAGCGGCGCCGGGTTGCCCGGGCCGAAGAACTTCAGCACATTGAGCGCCGAATGGTGACCCGAACGCTGGATATCCACGATGATCTTGGTGAATTCATCGAGCGCCTCCGGCGGCAGCACGAACTGGTACTGGATGAATCCCTTGGACCCGTAGGCCCGATTCCACTCCGAGACCACGTCCAACATGTGATAGAACTGCGTCAAGTTCATCAGCTTGCCGGTGTAGTTGCCGCCGAGCGCGTAATACGCCTCGCCGACCATCCCCAGCGTGAACTTGTTGGCCGCGAAACTCGGGAAGATATCCGGCACCGTCAGCAGATTCGGCGCATCGAACTTCAGCGGATTCTTGCGCAGCTTCTTCGGCAGCTCGTCGAGCTTCGCCAGCCGTCCGCGAGACACATTGGCGCGTCCCAGTTTCGGCGGCCCGGAGATCGCATCGAACCAGGTGGAGGAGTAGGTGTAGTTCTCCTCGGACCCGTCCTTGTGGACCGCGATGGTCTCGTCCAGGCCGGTGGTCTTGATGCCGTCGGAGATGAAGTACGCCGTCTCGGTGGGCGTCATCTCGATGGTGGCACGCAGGATGATGCCGGTCAGGCCATTGCCGCCGACGGTGGCCCAGAACAGCTTGGCGTTCTTCTTCGGCCCGATGGTCTGCACCTTGCCGTCGGCGGTGAGCAGATCGATGGACCGCACGTGATTGCCGAAGCTGCCCGCGCTGTGGTGGTTCTTGCCGTGGATGTCCGAGCCGATGGCCCCGCCCACGGTCACCTGCCGGGTGCCCGGCAGCACCGGAACCCACAGGCCGAACGGCAGCGCCGCCTTCATCAGCTGGTCGAGGCTGACGCCCGCGTCCACGTCCACCAGCCGGGAGTCCCGGTCGATGCGGTGGATGCGGTTGAGTGCGGTCATGTCGACGACCAGGCCACCCGCGTTCTGGGCGTGATCGCCGTACGAACGGCCGAGGCCGCGGGCGATGACGCCGCGACGCAGGTGCGCGGGCTTGGAGTCGTTGTCCTCCGCGACCATGGCGACCGCCTTGGCGATCAGCTCCGGGTCATCGGTGGAGAGCACTTCCGAGGTGGTGGCTGCGGTGCGACCCCACCCGGTCAGGCGCCGGGTCTGCGTCGGCAGGTCGAACGAACCCGATGACGCCGTGCCCGCTGTGTCTTTGCCTACGACGGGGCCCTCGCCTGCCGAGCTGGGCTCGGTGGCGGCCGCGGTGGTGGTCTGAGCTTTCGTGGACATCGGCATAGAGGCTACAGGCATAACCGTCTCGAGGCTTGTGTCCTTTGTCCCGGGCATTACTCTTCTGCGTTGTGACCGCGGAACCCCATCTGCCCCTGCCGCCCGAGCTGCCCCTCGTCGATGAACCGGGTGGTACGGAGGTTGATCTCAAGACGCAGATCATCCGATTCGCGGTCACCGGTGGCCTGTCCGCCATCGTCGACTTCGGTCTGTACACGCTGCTGTTCAAGCTGGTCGGACTGCCGCTGCCGGTGGCCAAGTCCATCAGCTTCATCGCGGGCACGACCACGGCCTACCTGATCAACCGGCGCTGGACCTTCCAGGCCGAGCCGAGCCGCAAGCGCTTCATCGCGGTGGTGCTGCTGTACGCGGTGACCTTCGCGCTGCAGGTCGGCATCAACCAGCTCTGCTATTACGCGCTGCCCGATGCGTGGTGGCGGATCTGGCTCGCCTTCTGTGTCGCGCAGGGCACCGCCACCGTGATCAACTTCATTGTCCAGCGCGCGGTGATCTTCAAGATCGACTAGGCGGCGCTGAAGTCACGACTCGACCAGGGCGTTGGTCTCTTCCTTCGCCCGGAAGTAGTCGCCGCCCTTGGCGCGCACATTGTCGGTACCCCACTGGCGCTGCTCGCGCCGGGCCGGGACCAGGTGTGGAATGTGCTTGCGGCAGTGGATGTAGGCCTCCTCCACATCCACCACCACCCAGCGCTCCGGAATGCGGCCCCGGGTATCGGCCGGCAGGTCGGGGACGCAGCGGCGCATGAGCGCGTCGTCCACGATGCGCGCGGTGCCATTGAGGTGCAGGCCGATCAGGTCGTGCACGAAATCGATCATGAGAATGCCGACGTGGGGGTTCTCGAGAATATTGCCGAGGCTGGCCATGACGCCGTTGCCGCGGTATTCGGGATAGGCGACGGTGCGATCGTCGATCACGTGCAGGAAGCCGGCTTTGCCGGCGCGGAAGCTGGCATCGCATTCACCGTGCTTGTCGGAGGTGGCGATGAAGGCCATGTCCATGCGCCGGATGAAATCGATCATGTGGGTATTGAGCCGATCTCGCACCTGATCGGAGTAGAAGCGTTGTGCCCGTTCCTCGGTACCGTATCGCTCCTGCAGTTCCCGTTCGCCGTCGCTGCCGTTTCTGATACCGGGCATCGTGCGCCCCCTTTGGTAGCTGAATACCGGATGGAAGAGGCTCGGCCACGAACTTCGGCCATCCGAAATCCTATACGGTTTAACTATTTTCGTGTGGCAAATGCGTGAACCGGCGTATCTGCCCCGGTGGGGCTTCCTCGGCTGTTGCCGGACAAACCTTCCCGGGGGAGGATCCTCCCGGATGGAAGGGCCCACAAGGGACCTTCGGCCCTTAGCTGCGGGGATGCTGCTCGTCGCTCCGGACCGCAGGAATGCGAGATCCCCAGGGGATAAGGGGATTTCGCATTCCTGATTTGTCCATTTCGCAGAGCTGCCGGGGTGTCGTGCGGCCGTCATCCCCCTAGGTGGCGCCGATCTTCGGTGCTCGAAACATAAATACCGGGAGGTCCTTCAGGGCGCACCGGCTCCGGTCGCAACGCGCGGTGTGGTCCGGTTCCGCCTCACACCCGGGTGAGCGTCACCGGCACACCATTGAACACGGCATTCCCGGACGGGGCGTCCACCAGCGAATCATCGGTCAGCACATTGGCATTCACCCCGGCGTGCTCACGCGCGACGGTCTGCGTGCTGTCCCCGTGTCCCCAGCCGTGTGGCAGGCTGACCACACCGGGCATGATGTCCTCGGTCGGTTCGACGTCCACGGTCAGCGTGCCCGCCGCAGATTTCACCACGGCCTGCCCGTTCAACCCCAGCCGCGCCGCGTCCTCGGGATGAATGTGCAGCGTGCACCGATTCGACCCGCCCACCAGCGGCGGCACATTGTGCAGCCAGCTGTTGTTGGATCGCAGCTGCCGCCGCCCCACCAGCACCATCTCCGGCCGCTCGACCCTCAGCCGGGCCCGCAGCCGGTCCAGGTCGGCCAGCAGTTCGGCGGGCGCCAGCTCGACCCGGCGAGAGGCCGTCCGCAGCACACCCGGCAGCCGGGGCTCCAGCGGACCCAGATCGATGCCGTGCGGATTGTCCAGCAGCACTTGCAGATTCAGCTTGCCGTGCCATTCGTTCTCGTCGTCCGGCATGGTGGACCATGCGCCGAAGGGGCCCAGGCGCAGCATCAGGTCCAGCCGCTGCTCGGTGGTGTCGGCGCCGAGCAGTTCGCCGCGGCGGTCGGCCAGGCCGGCCTTGTGCAGGGTCCCGGCGATGACGATCTCGTCGACCGCGCCGAGCGGATCCAGCCCGGGCTGGGCTTCCTGGCCCGAGACGGCCAGGGCCAGCCGCGCCAGCACCTCGGCCTCGGACAGCTCGTTCGCGCCCAGCGGCACCAGCGGCCGCGAGTAGCGGGCGTAGTTGTGGACCGCGAAATTGAGCAGCGCGAAATCGTAGTGCGGCGACTGCAGGATGCGCGGGGGCGGCAGGATGACATCCGCGTGGCGGGTGGTCTCGTTGAGGTAGCGGTCCACACTCACCATGAATTCCAGTCCGGCGAAGGCGGTGTCGAGGCGCGCGCCGCTGGGTGCGGACAGCACCGGATTGCCCGCCACCGTCACCATGGCCCGGATCTGCCCGTCGCCGGGCGTGCGGATCTCGTCCGCCAGCGTGGCCACCGGCAGTTCGCCCATGGCCTCGGGCAATTCGCGCACCCGGCTGGCCCAGCGCGCGAGGCGGAACGGCCGCGATCGCACGATGCCCAGCGCCGCCCCCGTCGCGAACATGGCCCCGCCGGGCGAGTCGAAATTGCCGGTGAGCACATTGACGACATCCACCAGCCACTGCGTGAGCGTGCCGAATTCGGCCGTGCAGGTGCCGATCCGGGCGTAGACGACGGCCGTCGGCGCGGCGGCCAGCTCGCGCGCGATCCGCACGATGGTCTCGGCGGGCACGCCGGTGCGCCCGGACACCAGCTCCGGCGTGAATTCGGCTGCCGCGGCCCGCACCTCGTCCAGCCCGTTCACCTCGACCCGGACGTCGGTCAGACCCTCCGCGAACAACGTGTGAACGATCCCGAACAGCAGGTAGGCGTCACTGCCCGGCCGCACGAACACGTGCTCGTCGGCCAGCTTGGCGGTGCGCGTGCGCCGTGGATCCACCACCACCAGCCGCCCGCCGCGCTGCCGCAGCGCCTTCAACCGGCCCGGGAAATCCGGTGCGGTGCACAGCGATCCGTTGGACTCCAGCGGATTCGCGCCCAGCATCAGCAGGTAGCCGGTGCGGTCCAGGTCCGGCACCGCCACGGTGAGCGGATCACCGAACATGAGCCCGCTCGACACCTGCTTGGGCATCTGGTCGGCGGTGCTGGCGGAGAACAGGTTACGGGTGCCCAGCGCCCGGATCAGCAGCGGCACGTACAGCGCCCCGGCCACGGTGTGGGCATTGGGATTGCCCAGGTACAGCCCCACCGCCTGATTGCCGTGCGCGGCCGTCACCCGCGGCAGGCGCTCCCGGATCACCCCGAAGGCCTCGTCCCAGCTCGCCTCCCGCCAGGTGTCGGTGGCGCGGTCGCGAATCATGGGCGCGGTCAGCCGATCCGGATCGGCGTCGAGATGTCCGAGGGTGGCGCCCTTGGGGCAGATGAAACCCCGGCTGAAGGGATCGGCGTGGTCACCGCGCACCGAGACGATGTGATCGGTGCTGTCCAGGGTGAGCTCGAGGCCGCACACCGCCTCACAGAGCGGGCAGGTGCGTAGCAATGTCCGGGGGCTGTCCGTGACGTGGGTCATACCTCATGATCGCCCGGAAACGTACCGGGCGGAACACCTCTCGCCGCCGGGAATGCCGGACGCGGGATCCCGGCGGCCGCCACTGCCGGAGCCTCGGATTATGTCCGTTATCGCTTAATTTGCAACGTTCGAATATGGGCACGGCAAAACCCGCGAGCGCCGGGGTGCACTCGCGGGTTTCGTGTAGTTGTGAGAGCCGGCGGCGTCAGGAAGCGATACGAGCCGCCTGCGGCGCTCCCTTGGCGGCGGCACGGACACCGGCGGCGATGGCGACCACCGGCGGGATCCAGCGGGCCTCGTGCGGGGCGACGCCCCAGCAGGCCGCGCCGGCGGACAGCTTGGTCGGCGGCAACGGGATGCCCGCGCCGTCGGCGTAGACGACCACGCCGGACTCGCGCAGGGCCTCGATGGCGCGTTCGGCCTTGCGCAGGCCGGTGACGAGGTGGATCTCGCGGCGCTCGGCGCCCGGGATCTCGATGACCGGGCCGGTCAGGTCATTGGCCCGTAGGTAGCGGCGCACGAAGGCGGCGGTGTCGCCGGTGACCTCGATGCCCGCGATGTTCTCGTCGGTGACCAGGCACACGCCATTGGCGGTTTCGGCGACCGTCCAGCCGCGCTGGATGTAGTCCTGCGCGGATTCCGCAACGGCTGACGAAAACGTCGTACGCACTGGTTTCTCCATTCCCCGGTAGTTCTGATTCCTGCTCTGTGCCTCGTATCGGAGCGGGGGGTTCGTGGTGTTACACCTTCTTTTTCAACTCGCTTCCGGTTGTGTCCCGGAGGGGCATTCGTCCGGTTTGTTCCGACCCGATGGTGACCATGGCCCAGCTGCGACACGACCTCGAGGTGGCGGCCCTGCCTGCGACAACACCGTCAAGGGGTCTGCCGTCGGATCCGGAGCCCAGCGCCCGCCCGCGAGCGTGACGTGTTCTACACCACACTGGCTCGTCCTGCGGCACCCCGGCGTTACCGGAGACACTGAGTCGGCCGAAAAGGTCTGCGGGAGAGGAGATCGTCGGCATGACCGATCAATCGGGCGGGAACACGGCCGAACTCGAGGAATACGACGAGTTCGACGAGATCATCACCGAGGGGCGCTGGGCCGCCTTCAAGGAGTCCGCCACCCGCCGCATGTCCCGGCGGCTGGCCGCGGACGAGGAGGCCGAGGAGCCGGTCGAACCCTTCGCCAGCCCAGGCGCTTTCGGCTCCTGGAGCGTGGACGCCGCCCGCGCCCTGCTGGACCTGCAGTTCCAGCGCGCCGCCACCCGCACGCTGCTGCCCCTGGCGTATCTGCTGGGGCTGGCGAGCGCCGTCGCCATCCCGATCGTGGGAACCATAGGGCTGTGGCGAATCTCGGCCTGGCTGGGCATCGTGTTCGCGGTGGTGTTCGCGGTCCCGCTGGGCCTGGTGATCGCCGCGGTGGTGCGCCTGCTGCTGGAGTTCGTGCTCAATGCCTCCCGGCTGGCGGCCCGGGTCGCGCACATCTCCGATATGGCCGACGATCTGTTCCAGGCCCTCTCGGATGTGGCCGAACCGGTCAATCAGCTGTCCAAAGATGTTCAGGCAGTTCAGTTCTGGCGCTTCCGCCGGCGCTCGTCCCGGAAGTAGGCCGGTCGGCGGCCGCTATCCTGGCCACGGGGCGGTGCGAAATCTGCGCCCCAGGCCGCGTCCCGCGTCCATGGATCGCTGAGTTTTCCTGTGCAACAATGCGATCGCAACACTGGTTTAGGGGGACGAATGGCTCTACCGCAGGGGATTACCGGATCGACCGTGCCGCGCCGCCAGCTCGGCCGGCACCTGCGCGACCTGCGCAATCGCGCGCGCATGACGACCCGGGTGGCCGCGCAGCGCTTGGAATGGTCCGAGGCCAAGATCTGGCGAATCGAAACTGGACAGACGTCTTTGCGCAGTCTGGATGTCGAGGCCATGTGCCGCATCTACGGCGCTCCGGAGGACGCCATCGAACCGCTCACCACGCTGGCCCGGGAGACCAAGGCCCGCGGCTGGTGGACCGAGTTCAGTGACGTGATCGACGAGGGCTACGAAGTCTACATCGGGCTCGAGGAGGCGGCGAGCCGGCTCACCAGCTATGAGAACGAGCTGGTGCCAGGGCTTTTGCAGACCGAGCAGTACTACCGGGCGGTGCTGGCCGGAGCCTACCCGGACATCTCCGCCGAACAGCTGGACCGCCGGGTCCGGGTGCGGACCGCGCGCCAGTCGCTGCTCACCCGCGCGGAATCGCCGCTGCAACTGGATGTGGTGATCGCCGAGGCGGTGCTCTGGCATCGCATCGGCGACGACGACGTGACCCGCGGCCAGCTGGACCGGCTGCGTAAACTCGCCGAACTGCCCAATGTCCGGCTGCGGCTGCTGCCCGCCGAGTGCGGCTATCACAACGGCATGGACGCGGGCCGCTTCGTGCTGCTCGAATTCCCCACCGCCGCAGGCGAACCCACCGAGCCGCCGGTGGTGTACGTGGAAGCCCTCACCGGCTCCTCGTATCTGGACAAGGAGCACGAGGTCGAGCGCTACCGCGAGGCCTTCGCGGCGGTGAGTTCCATTGCGGTGGACGCGCTTCCGGTCATCGAGACGCTGCGCGCGGCGGTCTAGCCCAGATTCTGGGCCAGCACCTCACGGTGCGTGGGCGCGGCCTGCCGATGCAGTTCGCGCCCTTTTTCCGTGACGCAGACGAAGATCGCGCGGCGATCCTCGGTACACAGCGTGCGGTCGACCAGTCCGTCGCGCTCGAGTCTCGCCACCGTGCGGGAGAGCGCGCTCTGACTGAGATAGATGTCATTGGCCAGGTCGCTCATCTTGCAGCTGTCGCTGCCGGATTCGACGAGGCGGTCCAGGGTTTCGAATTCGCTGAGCCCGATGTGGTGGCGGCCTTGCAGTTCCTTTTCCAGAGCGCACGAGGTCGTCGCGTGCCGGGCCAGCAGATCGCGCCACTCGCCCACCAGCCCTGACGCCTCCACCGGCGTGATGACGGGCCGGTCGACGGGCGCTGTCGGCTTCGGCATGCGGTCATCCTAGTCTGTCCACCGAAAGTATGCAACTGCATTAAATGCTTGTGCATTTGATGCATGCGCATGTACTGTCGCTTCTCGTGACTTCCACCGAGACCCGCCCCGCAGTGAGCACCGCGGCCGATACCACGCAGTGGACCGCCCGGCTCTGGGGCATGCTCATCACCCTGTGCATCGTGCTGTTCCTGGACGGCCTCGACGTATCGATGATCGGCGTCGCGCTGCCGTCGATCGGCACCGAACTCGACATTCAGACCTCCACCCTGCAGTGGCTGGTCAGCGGTTACGTGCTGGGCTACGGCGGCCTGCTGCTGCTGGGCGGCCGCACCGCCGACCTGCTGGGCCGCCGCAAGGTCTTCCTGATCGCCCTGGCCGTCTTCGCGCTGGCCTCGCTCGCGGGCGCGCTGGTGAGCTCGCCGGCGCTGCTCATCCTGACCCGCTTCGTGAAGGGCCTGGCCGCCGCGTTCACCGCGCCGACCGGTCTGTCCATCATCACCACGAATTTCCACGAGGGACCGGCCCGTAACAAGGCGCTGTCCATCTACACCGTCTTCGGCGCCGGCGGCTACTCCATGGGCCTGCTGTTCGGCGGCCTGATGACCGGTCTCGGCTGGCGCTGGACCTTCCTGCTCCCGGTTCCGGTGGCCCTCGCCGCACTGGCCTCCGCGTATTTCCTCGTCCCCAAGGACAAGCCCGCCGAGGAGGGCGGACACGACCTGATCGGCGCGCTGCTGTCCACCGCCACCATGCTGCTGCTCGTCTACACCGTGGTCTCGGCGCCGCAGGCGGGGTGGGGCTCGGCCCGCACCATCGGATCGTTCGTCGCGGTGGCCGTGCTGGGTGCGGCGTTCGTCTACGCCGAGAGCAAGGTGCGTTACCCGCTGGTGCGCCTCGGCATCCTGCGCAAACCCACCCTGGTCCGGGCCAGCCTGGCCATCATCGCGGTCGCCGGTTCGTACTTCAGCTGGCAGTTCATCACCACGCTGTACCTGCAGGACACCCTGGGCTGGTCGCCGCTGAAGCTCTCGATGGCACTGCTGCCGGTCGGTCTGCTGGTGGTCGCCTCGGCCTTCGTCTCCGACAAGCTGGTCGACCGCTTCGGCACCGGCCCGATCATCGCGATCACCATGGTGATCATGGCCGTCGGCTACCTGCTGTACCTGCGCATCGACACCGCACCGTCCTACCTGACCGTGCTGCTGCCCGCGGTGCTGCTGGTCGGCATCGGCTGGGTCGGGTTCCCGGCCATCAATATCCAGGCCACCAGCGGCATCGACGATGACGAGCAGGGCCTGGCGGCCGGTGTGCTGCAGACCGCCATGCAGGTCGGCGCCGCCATCGTGCTCGCGGTGACCACCGCCATCGTCACCTCGAGCGTGCCGAGCAGCCCGACCCCCGCGGCCATGCTCGCCACCTACCGTCCCGGCCTGGAATTCGCCGCCGGCGTCTCCATCGTCGGCGCCCTGGTCGCCCTCACGGTCTTCCTCCCGAGGCTGCGGGCCCGGCGCCAGGAGGCCCGTGACCTGGAGGTCGAACTGGTCGGCTGACATGACACCGGGTCCGCTCGCCGCTCACACGGGCGCGGCCCTCGAAAATTGCCGGGGCGCATCGCATTACGCGGTGCGCCCCGGCGGCGTCACAACTGATTTCGCAAGGCTCCGGGTAACTCGCCGGGGACGTCCGGAGTCGGGTAGGCACCCGACCGGCGGCACGGGTGCGGAACAGGTAACGGCTCTCAGCCGTCCGCTGAGGTGGCGGGGAGGCGGGGGAGCTCCGCCAGGCGCGGGGCCGCGGCGTCCTTGTCCGAGCGGACGAAGGTGAGCGGTTCGCCGTTGCGGCCGACGGCCGGCCACGCGATGGCCAGGTCCGGGTCGAAAGCGTCCAGGTCCCGGTCGAATTCGGGGGAGTACTCCAGCGAGCACAGGTAGTTGACGGTGGAGTCGTCCTCCAGCGACAGCAGGGCGTGCCCCAGGCCCTCGGCCAGGAACACCGACTTGCGCTCCACATCGTCGATGACGACCGCGTCCCAGCGGCCGAAGGTGGGGGAGTCGCGGCGCAGGTCCACCACCACGTCCAGGAACGCCCCGCGCACACAGGTCACGTATTTGGCCTGCCCGGGCGGATTCTCGGTGTAGTGGATGCCGCGCAGCACACCTGCCGCGGAGGTGGAGATATTGACCTGCAGCAGGTCGAAGGGCCGTCCGACCGCCTTCTCGAATTCCGAGGCCTTGAACGACTCGTAGAAGACGCCGCGCTCGTCTCCGTGCAGCCGGGGCGTGAACTCCCACGCGCCCGGCACCGACAGTTCCCGAATCCGCATGCCTACTCCCAGCTTCGCCCGTGGTCCAGCAGGCCCAGCAGGTACTTTCCATAGCCCGAGCGCACCAGGGGTTCGGCCAGCCGGGTGAGTTCATCGTCGCCGATGAAGCCGAGCCGCCAGGCCACCTCCTCCGGCACGCCGATCTTGAGGCCCTGCCGCTCCTCGATGGTGCGGACGTAATTGGCGGCGTCCAGCAGGGAGTCGAAGGTACCGGTGTCGAGCCAGGCGGTACCGCGAGCCAGCACCTGCACGTGCAGCCGGCCCTGCTCCAGATAGGTGCGGTTGATATCGGTGATCTCGTATTCGCCGCGCTCCGACGGCTTCAGATCGCGCGCGATGGCGAGCACGTCGTTGTCGTAGAAGTACAGCCCCGGAATCGCGTAGTTGGAGCGCGGCGCCTTGGGCTTCTCCTCGATGGAAATGGCTCGGCCCTCGGCGAATTCGACCACGCCGTAGGCGGTGGGGTCGGAGACCCGGTAGGCGAAGATCGCGCCGCCGTCCAGGTCGTGGAAGGTCTGCAGCTGGGTGCCCAGGCCCGGGCCGTGGAAGATGTTGTCGCCCAGCACCAGCGCGGCCTTCTCGGTGCCGATGTGGTCGGCGCCCAGCACGAAGGCGCGGGCCAGCCCGTCCGGTTTCGGCTGCACCACATAGGAGATGGACACGCCGAACCGGCTGCCGTCGCCGAGCAGCCGGGCGAAGGCGTCGGCGTCCTCGGGAGTGGTGATCACCAGGATGTCCCGGATCCCCGCCAGCATGAGGGTGGACAGGGGGTAGTACACCATCGGTTTGTCGTACACCGGGACCAGCTGTTTGCTCACCCCGCGCGTGATCGGGTGCAACCGCGATCCGGTGCCCCCGGCCAGGATGATTCCGCGCATGTCACGACAGTCTGCCAGCTCGATGGTGGACCGCGGCGGTCAGGTTCCGACTGGACTTCGAATCGATCACGGCCGTTTACGTACGCGCGGATACGGCGATATCTGTTGCGTAGGTCACGTTCTCATGGTGTTCTGAAACAACGCTATGTGAGATGTCAGCGCCGACTCTCGCGCGCCGGGTGCCGAGCCAACGTATCGGTCGCTCCGGACGAACGGCTCGGCGCGCCAACAACGAGGTAGGTGCGCGATGGCTCACGAACGGCCTGTCCACGAAACGGCCCACGAGGACGTCCCCGTCCAGAACCCGAACCGGACCAGTGCCGCCGCCCGTGCCCTGACAGTGGTGGCTCGCACCATGATCCGCCCGGCCGGCGAGCTGGTACCCGTCACCGTCGCATCCATGCCGGTGGCCAGCACCGTCATCAACAGCCTGGCCAAGCTGCGCCCGGCTCCGCGGGGAGTGGAGCGGGAACAGGTACGGCTCAATGGCTTCCGCATGGAGATCGTGCGGCCCGCCGGGGCCCGCAAGGCATTGCGCGACGGCGCGGTCCTGTACATGCACGGCGGTGGCTTCTTCCTGTGCGGGCTCGATACCCACCGCCCCGTGGTCGCGGCTATCGCCCGGCGTACCGGGCTGCCGGTGGTGAGTGTGGAGTACCGGCAGCTGCCCGAGACCGATATCGCCGGATCCGTCACCGACTGCCTGACCGCCTACAAATGGTTGCTGGCGCATGGCGTCCCGGCCTCCAAGGTGGTGTTCGCCGGTGACTCCGCGGGCGGCTACATGACCTTCGCCACCGCCCTGCGCGCCCGTGACGCCGGACTGCCCGTCCCCGCCGGACTGGTCGGGCTGTGCCCCGCACTGGACCTGGACTGCACCGAGAAGCGCGCCCACCCCAACTACCGCCGCGACGCGCTGATCCCGCTGTCCGCGCTGGAGTCCGTGATCAAGCTGGGGGCCGAGGTGAACGGCCGCCTGGATCCGCGGCTGTCGCCGGTCAACAATGTGCTGGCCGGCCTGCCGCCCGCGCTGCTCATCGTCGCCGAGGACGAGGTGCTGCGTCGCGACAGCGAGGTCATGGCCCAGCGCCTGGCCCAGTCCGGCGTGCCCGCCACCCTCGAGATCTGGCGCGGACAGGTGCACGCCTTCATGGCCATCTTCCCCGCCATGCCGGAGAGCCGGGCCGCCCTGGCCCACGTGGCCCGCTTCGTCCGCGAGCGCATCGAGGCCGGGCAGGTCGCCCGCACGGCATGACTTGGTGACGTGCCGCCCGATCGATTCGGGTGGGGTGCAGCCTGATTGATGATGTGGGGCTCGGGGCGCCGATCTCGGGCCCCACATCTGTTCCTGCACAAAGCGAAACCCCCACCCGGACGAACCGGGCGGGGGTTTCGACGTGCAGCGTGTCGCAGTCTTACTTGGACTGGATGTGCGGCTCGTTGATGGTGGAGAAGTACTGGATCGCGGCGGCGATGGCGACCGGCGCGGTCACGAACAGCTGACCCGCCAGGGTGCCCAGGAAGCCGATGGCGGCAGCGCCACCGAGGCAGCCGACGATCGGGCCGGCACCGAACAGGGCCGCAAGCGGAGCGGTGGCGACGCCCGCGAGGCCGAAGCCGAGGACGCAACCGACGGTCGCGCCGCCGAGACCGCCGACCAGGGTGCCGATCGTGGCACCGGTGGCGATGGTGTCCTTCAGGCGGTTCCAGGCAGCCTGCTCACGGTCGTAGTCCGACTTCCACGGAGCCTGGTCCTCGAACGGCAGCGCGACGTCCTTGACGTTGCCCGGCGTGTAGATCGCGTGGTCCACGTCGTACTGCGGGGTCAGGGTCGCGGTGTGGTCCGAGATGTCCGCGGCGATCGGGAAGGTGAAGTCGTCCACCTGCACCTTCAGCGGCATGCCGGCGACGACGTTGCCGTTGGCGGCCTTGATCTCGAAGTTGCCGTTCTCGACGACCAAGGAACCGGCATCCGTGCGGATGACGGTGTTGGTGCCGGAGTTGGTGGCGGTGTAGTTGATCGGCGCGTTGTCGTCGGCGGCCGGCGCGGCATTCACGGTGCCGGCGGTGACGGCCACGGCGGCTACGGCCAGCGCCGCGGTGGCGGCGAATTTCCTCATCAGCATTTGTAGAAACCTCATCGAAGAGCTCGGGGGGACACGTCGAATCGAAATGGAGAACAGCTAACGAGCGGTGAACCCATCGTGTCCGTCCGTTCAAATTTTGTTCACCAAGACGATCGTGCGGTCTGCAAGGTAGTGGAAACGCGCTGCAAGGGAAAGGTTTTAACGCAGATATACGATCCGCCTGATCGTTACCCGCGGCAGTCCGTGTGAGGAAGGTCACACGCGTCGCATGGAAAGTCGTGACGCTGGTCGCACGAATGTCGCGGCAGCACCGTGGAATTGCGACATTTGGACCGAGCGGCCGCCTTTCAATTGCGTGCGTTTGTTTCAACCGGATGTCCGATTCCGCGCACAGCGACCGCCCGGCTGGTGTAAAGAAGGCAACTTCCTGTACCCAGCGCGGGCCTGCGCCCCGGCCGACGTAGTGTTTCCCTGTGCGACTGCTCGTAACCGGCGGCGCCGGGTTCATCGGCGCGAACTTCGTTCATCAGACCGTGACTGCGCGTCCCGGTGTGCAAGTCACCGTGCTGGACAAACTCACCTATGCGGGCAACCGCGCCTCACTCGACCCGGTCGCGGACCGAATCGAGTTCGTGCACGGCGACATCGCCGACACCGCGCTGGTGGATCGCCTGGTGGGCGGCGTGGACGCGGTGGTGCATTTCGCCGCCGAATCGCACAACGACAATTCGCTGGCCGACCCGTGGCCGTTTGTCCAGACCAATATCGTCGGCACCTATTCGCTGCTCCAGGCGGTGCGCCGCCATCAGGTGCGCTACCACCACATCTCCACCGACGAGGTGTACGGCGATCTGGAACTCGACGACCCCTCGGCATTCGGCGAGAACACCCCCTACAACCCGTCGAGTCCGTACTCGGCCAGCAAGGCCTCCAGCGACATGCTGGTCCGCGCCTGGGTGCGGTCGTTCGGGGTGCGGGCCACAATCTCCAACTGCTCCAACAACTATGGGCCCTACCAGCACGTGGAGAAGTTCATCCCGCGCCAGATCACCAATCTCATCGACGGTATCCGCCCCCGCCTCTACGGCGCGGGTCACCAGGTGCGCGACTGGATCCACGTGGACGACCACAACAGCGCGGTCTGGGAAATCCTGGAGCGCGGGCGCATCGGCCAGACCTATCTGATCGGCGCGGACGGCGAACGGGACAACAAATCCGTGGTGGAGCTGATCCTGGAGGCATTCGGCCGTGCCCCGGACGATTTCGATCATGTCACCGACCGTCCCGGCCACGATCTGCGCTACGCCATCGACGCCTCCCTGCTGCGCACCGAACTCGGCTGGGAGCCGCGATACCACGATTTCCGCCAGGGCCTGGCGGCCACCATCGACTGGTACCGCGACAACGAATCCTGGTGGCGCCCACAGAAAGCCGCGACCGAATCCGCCTATGTCGCCGCGGGTGAAAAGGTCATCTAGCCGCTGAGGGCGGCGGAACGGGCCCAGTCCTGCCGGTAGTCGGCCCAATCCTGTTGAGTGGCAGCGAAATCCACGTAGAGCGCGACCCCGAATGTCCGGCGGTCGCGCGCGGTGCGGCCCAGACCCAGGCGCACCCCGCGCAGCGCGGCGGCGACGGTTTCGGCCGCACCGTGATGGGCCGCGTTCTCCGCCCGGAAAGCGGGCAGTCCCATGAGCAGATCCGTGCTCGGCGGTGTGACCTGCAGGGCCAGACCGGTCTGCTGCGCGACATATCCGCCGTACAGTGCGCGGGTCGGCATGGCGGTGTCATAGGACATCACGGCGATTTGATCCACGCGCCGGGCCACCTCCGCGAAATAGGCTTGCGACCACCATTTCCCGTGATCGAACAAGGCCACGCCGAGCGAATGCAATCCGGGTAGCGGATCGATAACCGGAGCGGAGACCGACAGCAGCGCGTGCCGGGCCGAAGTGACGGCGCGGACCCGATCCAGGATGGTGATATAGCCGTTCGATCCCGAGCGCACCGGTTCGAAATCGAAGTGAATACCGTCGAATCCGAGATCGAGTACCTGCGACGATGTCGTGACGACATGATCGCGAGTCCCCGGATCATCGGTATTCAGACCGTCGAATTCGGGAGTGAGCACATCTCCGAGCCACGCCTGTACGCGAATTCCGGGCAGCGACCGATGCACGGCCCCGAGGAACCAGCGGGCCTGTGGATAGAGCTGGGGAGACAGCGTGCCGTCATTGTCGAGCGGCCCGGTATGCACGTAGAGATCCTTGATTCCGGTCCCGGCCAGCAGAATTCCCAGCTGGGCGATATCGGCGTCGGATTTACGGCCGTCGACCCAGGCGTGCCCCAGCCAGACGGCGTCGTGGCCGCGGGTGCGGGCATCGCCGCGCAGGGTGCCGGCGTCCTGCAGGCGCAGGAACACTGCGGCCGCCGCAACGGGAGTCAGCAGGATGGCGACAATGATCAGCAACACCATGGCAATTCGCCGCGCCCGTGACCATCGACGCCATCGGACTCCCCAGCGGGTCATCCCCAGACGATAGTCGAATACTTGATCACCGCGGCGATGAGCGCGACCGAGCTGGCCGCCACCACCGTGATCGCCACGCCGCGCACCGGGACCCGGCCCGCGGCGTCGGTGAGCCGCAGCGGCATCCAGCGCAGCACCACCGCCAGGCCCAGCACCGCGAGTGGCACGAAGTAACGGCCCTGCACCCCGTCGATGATGAAGTAACCGACCGGTGTGAAGGACATGTACAGCGTCACGTAGATCATGGCCACGCTGGCCGCGATGGTCAGCAGCACCAGCCAGGTGCGCGTGCGGTCCGCGCCGCGCGCCGGGAAGCGTTCGGCCGCACCGATGCTCACGGTGAAGGCCAGCAGGCTCGCCAGGATGGTGAGCGCGGGCACCTCGACGTAGGAGAAGCCGAGCTCGCCGAAGAACTGGGTGAACCAGTGCTGGTCGCGGCGGGCGATGCTGTCGCCGAATATCCGCAGGAAGTGCAACGGGTCGGTGAGGATGCCGTGCAGCTGGTCGCCCGGACGCACAGTGCCCCACTGCTTCTCGGGCCGCATCAGGCTCATGCCGTCACCGGTCGGGGCGGCGATCTTCATCCACACCGCGAACGAGATCGCGCCGACGCCCGCGGCCGCCCACGGCAGCACCCGCTGCCACAAGGCGATCCGCTCGGTGCCGCCGAAGCCGAAGCGGCGCACCGGGATCAGCACGGTGAGCATGGCGATCAGGACGTAGGTCGGCTTGCACACCGGCAGCAGCACGGTGGTGGCCAGCGCGGCCACCGTCTCCGGCCGGGTCAGCCGCTCGCCGAGGAACAGGCCCTTCACCACCAGCGCCGACACCAGCAGGGCCAGCGCATTGGTGACGGTGTCCGCGGTGACGGTCCCGGCCTGGAACAGCGCGATGGGCAGCACCGCGACGGTGAAGGCCAGCCACTGCACGCGGTGGCCGCGCAGCACGCGCAGCGCGAAACCGACGATCACCAGGTAGGCGATCAGCCCCGCCCAGCGGGTGGCCAGCACCATGCCGCCGACACTGAGGTCGAAGGTCTCGGCGATGCGGATGCCCGCGGCGGGCGGCAGGTACGGAACCGGGGAGTAGGCCGCGGTATTGGTGAACCACACCTGCTTGGTCCGATCGGAGACCGCGGCTCCGCCCAGCTGGTCGTAGACGTGCGGATCCTGGACCATGGGCTCCGGCTCGTCCGGGTTGTCCTGATAGTCGTTGAAGGCGTAGCTCATCAGCGCGTCGATGCTGACCGGCACGTCGCCGCCCCACGCCGGCCCGCGATCGTCGTGGATCTTCTCGGGCAGGAAGCCGCCGTGCGCGACCTGGTAGGCCCGGCCGAACTGGGTGATCTCGTCGTGGCCCCAGAACGGGGGCGTCAGCACCGACCACACCGCACCGAAAATGCCGGCGATCAGCACGAAAACCACGGCGGCCGAACCGAACCGCCGCTCGATGCCGATCGCCGCGCGCCGCAGCCCGGCCGTCTTCGGCGCGGGAGCGGCCGGGGCCGATGCCGGGGCTGGGATGGTCGTGCTGTCGTTCACTTCGGTTACCACGGTGTCCGATTCTGCTTTGCCGTCGGGATTCTGCCCGGCAAGCCGCACCGTCATCGCAGCGAACCGCCCGGCCGGGCATCGGGGCCGGTCTCGCCGACCGCCGAATAACGCAGGTACATCAGGCGGGCGGCCTCGTGCCGGGAGCGGCGGATGCCGTCCAGGATCAGGCCGGCGGTCCAGGCCAGGCTGCCGAGCAGCAGCAGCGTGAAGCCCAGGAACAGCGTCGGGAACCGCGGGACCTGGTGAATCTGATAGAACTCGATCACGATCGGCGTGATGAGGATGACCGAGATGATCCAGGCCAGCGTGCCGAACAGGCCGTAGAAGGCGACCGGCCGCTCGTGCCGGGCCAGGCCGATGATCAGGCGCAGGATCTTGAAGCCGTCGCTGTAGGTGCGCAGCTTGGACTCGCTGCCCGCGGGCCGATCACGGAATCCGACCGGAACCGCCGTCTGCGGGACCCCCAGGTGCTGCGAGTGCACGGTCAGCTCGGTCTCGATCTCGAACTCCCGCGACACCGCCGGGAACGACTTCACGAATCGGCGCGAGAAGACCCGGTAGCCGCTGAGCATGTCCTCGACGTTCTCGCCGAAGACCTTGCCCACCACGCCATTGAGGATCTTGTTGCCGGTCTCGTGCCCGGCCCGGTACGCCGAACCGGCCTCGACCTCGCGGCGCACGCCCAGCACGTGGTCGTACGGGCCCGCCAGCAGGGTGCGGATCATCTCGGGGGCCGCGGCGGCGTCGTAGGTGTCGTCGCCGTCGACCATCAGGTACACATCGGCCTCGATGTCGGCGAAGGCCCGCCGCACCACATTGCCCTTGCCCTTGCGATTCTCGGTCCGCACGATCGCCCCGGCCGCGCGCGCCTTGTCGGCGGTGGCGTCCGTGCTCAGGTTGTCGTAGACGTAGACGACTATGCCCGGGACGGCGGCCTTGAGGTCGGTGACGACCTTCGCGACGGCGGCCTCTTCGTTGTGGCACGGCACAATGGCGGCAATACGAAGCTCGGTGGAGTCCACCCGGTCAATCCTCTGATCGGAGGCGAATATGAACACCGGGAGGGTACCCGACCTTCACAGGTATGGGGGTGCGGCGGGTTGCGGTACCGTCGGCCGGTGCCTGCGAACGAGTCCACGGCGGTGGATGAACCCACCCCGAATGCCTCTCTGACCGGCAAGGTCCGGGCCCTGCTGCAGCGGGGCGGGGCATTTCTGGTGGTCGGCGCGATCGGCTTCGTGGTCGATGCGGGCACCTACAACCTGCTGGTCTTCGCCGGCGGCGAGGGCCCGTTGTTCCACGCCCCGCTGGTCGCCAAGATCATCTCCATCGGGGTGGCCACGGTGGTCACCTATTTCGGCAACAAGTGGTGGACCTACTCCGACCACCGGGGCGATACCGGGGCGCGGCACATCCTCGTGTACGCGCTGCTGAATGTGCTGGCCATCGGCCTGCAGCTGGGGTGTCTCGGATTTTCACGCTACGTTCTCGGACTGGACAGTCCGTTGGCGGACAACGTTTCCGGGACGCTCATCGGACAAGCCGTCGCCATGGGTTTCCGATTCTGGGCCTATGGCAAATTCGTCTTCACCAAGCCCGCTTCGGGAATGAATGGCGCTTGATCGCCGAAGGGTTCGCGGCCCGGCTCGATTCTGGACTGCGGCTGGAATAGACCTCCGCCTTGGAGCGGGGAGCGAAGCGGAGGAGCGGAGGAGGGAAGAATCGAGCTTGCAGGGCCGCGGACAGCCGGAGCGCAGCGGAGGCCAATAGGCACTGATATTCTCGCCCCGCCGAGCAAGACAGTGACAGTGGCGGTGCGACCACGTCGGATGAGCCGGTGTCTTAAGTATTCAAAGGATGTCGAGGGATTCATGGATGCGTCGGCTGGGCAGGCCGTGACCGAAACCGAGGACCGGGAGAACGCTGAGGAGGCCCCCACCACCCTGCGCGCGGAACAGACCGCGCCGGAGCGGCTGGTGCTGGCCCGCGGCATCTTCTGCGGACCCGCGCCGAAGATCAGCGACGACCTGTACGCGGTGGCCAAGGGCAAGGTCACCCGCGAGCGGCAGACGCTACGCCTGGAAAAGGGTGCGTCGGTCAACACCAACACCTACTTCGGGCGCTTCGCCGCCGCCTACTGGCAGCGCTGGACCAAGGTCACCGAGGTCGAGGTGGGCATGACCCTCGAGGCGACCGGCAAGGTACGGATCCGGCTGGCCGCCTCCGATATCGCCGGGCACCGCCGGGTGGTCGACACCGCGGTGGTCAAGGAGACCGGCCGGGTGGTGCTGCGCGCACCGCTGGACATGTACATCGACGGCGGCGCGCTGTGGCTGGAGATCGAGGCCCTCGGCGGCGAGGCCGTGATCACCGATCTGGAGTGGACCGCGGCCGCGCCCGGGCAGCTGCGCCCGGTGGCCATCGCGATCTGCACCTTCAACCGCGCCCCGGACTGCGCCGCTACCGTTGCGGCCCTGGCCTCCGATCCCACGGTGCTGTCGCTCATCGACGCCGTCTACGTGGTCGACCAGGGCACCGACCTGGTGCAGGACCAGACGCTGTTCACCGAGACCCGGCCGAAGTTCGGCGACAAGCTGCGCTACATCCGGCAGCCGAATCTCGGTGGCGCGGGCGGCTTCACGCGCGGCCTCTACGAGGTGTCGGGCGCCAACGAGCACGCCGACGTCATCCTCATGGACGACGACATCCTGTGCGAGCCGGAAACGGTGCTGCGGCTCAACGCCTTCGCCAACCTGACCGTGGAACCCACCCTGGTCGGCGCGCAGATGCTGTTCCTGTTCAACCCCGACTACCTGAATGTCGGTGCGGAGGAGACGAATCTGGGCAAGCTGCGCCACGGCCAGAAGGTGGCCAAGGCGCTGCGCAACACCAGCATGCTCAAGAAGCACCAGGAACGCCGCGTGGACGCCGGCTACCAGGCCTGGTGGACCTGCCTGATCCCGGCCGAGGTGGTCAAGAAGATCGGGCTGCCGGTGCCGATCTTCTTCCAGTGGGACGACGTGGAATACGGCCTGCGTGCGCGGGAGAACGGTTTCGTCACCGTCACCCTGCCCAATGCCGCGGTCTGGCACGCCGACTTCTACTGGAAGGACTTCGACGACTGGGCACGCTACTTCTCCTCGCGCAACTCGCTCATCGTGTCCTCGCTGCACCACGACCTGGACGGGAAATCCATTTCCCGCCAGTTGCTCCGGGAGATCGGTGAGTACCTGGTCGGCATGCAGTACGGCCTGGCGCACACCACCCTGCAGGGCATCGAGGACTACCTGCGGGGTCCGGAGATCCTGCGCGACGGCGGTATCGAGGCGCTGGCCAAGGCCCGCGGCTCGCGCTCGGACTACCCGGAGACGGTCAAGCATCCGGCCGCCGCCTCCCCGGTCCCGAACGCGCACCTGCACGTTCGCCGTGCCGGCGGCGAGCCGAGCCACCCGCTGCTGGTGCTCTACAAGCGCGCCCTCAGCCAGTGGACCGGCCGGGTCATCCCCGGCCCGGTCGCGGTCACCCGCGAGGACGCGCACTGGTGGCACGTCGGCCTGTTCAACCACGTGGTCGTCACCGACGCCTCCCAGTCCGGCGTCCGGGTCCGCGTGCGCGACAAGGAAACCGCCCGCCGCCTGCTGCTCCGCACCGTCCGCGTGCTCCGGCAGCTCCGCAAGGACCTCCCCGACCTGCAACGCCGCTGGCGAGCCGCCATGCCGGAACTCACCAGCCGCGAGAACTGGGAACGCCTCTACGGAATCGACTAGCGGTCAGGATATTCGCCTGACCATGGCCCGGGACCCCATGTCCCGGGCCATGTTTCGTCTCAGCGCCGGTCGGGCTGCTCCGGACCGCCGCCCTCGGAGGCCGTCCAGCCGATCACCACCCGATGCTGGACGAGCTGCCCCGCGAAGGCCGGATTCACCGGATCCACCAGCAGCGAGACCACATCCACCGCCGCCGCCTCGGGCGGCTGCGCCTGCGACATATCGGTGAACCACGGCCGCGAGGCCTCGGTATCCACCAAACCCGGACAGGCCGCGCCGATGAAGACATCGCGCCCGGCCGCGCGGGCGAAGATCCGGACGGCGGCGACCTGGCCGATCTTGGACGGGTAGTTGACGGACTCCGGCCAGCCGGCCGTGCGGTCCTTGCCGTTCTCGACCAGCTCGGCGTACTCGCGCATGACTCGGTCGAGGTCGTCGAGGGTCATGGCGTCGGTGTCGAACAGGTGGTGCAGGCTCGGATCCAGATAGCGCAGGCTGCCGAAAGCGCTCGCCACGACCAGGAATCGGCCGCCGGGCCGCAGCAGCGGTCCGAACTCGCGGATCATACGGGTGGCGCCGAGGTTGTTGGTGTTCACGAACTCGCGAATCGTCTCGGCGTCACTGCGTTCCGCGGTGCGCCGCGCCGCCGCGTTGGACACCACGATGTCGATTCCGCCGTGCCGTTCCCGGACCAGCCGGGCCGCGGCCGCCACACTCTCGTCATCGCCGACATCCAGCACCAGCGGCGCCGCACCGGGAATCCCGGCCGCCGCCTCCGCGACCCGCTCGGCGTTGCGTCCGGTGACATAGATGGTGGATCCGGCCTCGAGCCGCTCGGCCAGCAGGGCCGCGACGGCCCGTCCCAGCCCTTGGTTCGCACCTGTTACGAGGGCAATGCTCATGCGTCCGGTCAACCACGCACGACCGCGCGTATTCCCTTGTGCGCCAGCCTACCTCGGCTGAGCTCGCGCAGCCGAGGCTGCCGATCCGGGTCAGAGGAACAGGTCTGTGGTGAGCGGGCCGTCGCCGGGCACCACCCGGTACTTGTCGAGACCGGTGATGCCGTGGGCCGCAAGGACTTCGTCGTCGATGAAGAAGTTGCCGGTGGTGTCCTTGGCGGGCGAGGTGAGCACCAGGTAGGCGGCGTCGGCGTAGATGTCCGGTGTGCGGGAGGTGGCGACCATCTCCGCGCCGCCGAGCAGGTTCTGCACCGCCGCGGTGGCAATGGTGGTGCGCGGCCACAGCGAGTTCACGCCGATCCCGTACTTGCGCAGTTCCTCGCTCAAACCCAGTGTGGTGAGCGACATTCCGTACTTGGCGATGGTGTAGCCCAGCGCCGTGCCCGCCCACTTCGGATCCAGGTTCAGTGGCGGCGACAGGGTGAGAATGTGCGGATTGCGACCGGCCTCGGCGGATTCCCGCAGCGCCGGGATGCTGAGCTTGGACAGCAGGAAACTGCCGCGGCAGTTGATGTCCTGCATGAGGTCGTACTTCTTCATCGGCAGGGATTCGGTGGGGGACAGATCGATGGCCGAGGCATTGTTCACCACCATGTCGATGCCGCCGAAGCGCGCGACGGTCTGCTGGACCGCGTCCGCCACCGCCTCGTCGTCGCGCACGTCGCCGAGGTACTTCAGCACGGTGCCGCCCGCCTGCTCCAGCTCGGCCGCCGCGGTATGAATGGTGCCGGGCAATTTCGGATGTGGCGCATCGGTTTTCGCGATGATGGTGATGTTCGCGCCGTCGGCCGCCGCCCGCTTGGCGATCTCCAGCCCGATGCCGCGGCTGCCGCCCGACATGATCATCGTCCGGCCCGCCAGCTGCTTCGATGCGTCGGTCATGGTCCGCTCCCGTCTGCTGTGTATCGCCCCGGGTTCGATCATCCGCGTCTCGGAGGCCGAGTGGGGCGGAAATTCTCCCAACTCGAACAGTAGGTGAGAAATGAGCTATATGCAACAAGGTGCATATAGGTAGCGCTGGCACCACCTCAGTCGCGGTACCGGGCGCGACCTCGATCGGGGTGCGCGGGGCATGGGCCGCCGACCCCTGCGTTCCTAGGCTCGAACCGGCCGGAGAACCCGGCCTGAACAGGAGGAATGTCGTCCATGAGCGCATTGCGGCGGCCGCCCGGCCGAGTCGTACTGGCCGGTTTCGGAGTGCTGGCGGTACTGGCGGCCCAGGCGTGCGGCACCGAATCCGGACGCGGTGAGCCGGCGCGCAAGGAGCTGTACCGCACCGTCACGCAGGCCCTCGACACCGTGATCCGTAGCGGCTTCCCGGGCGCGCAGGTCGTCATCGACGGCCCCGACGGCCATCACGTCCTCACCGCGGGCACGGGCGACCTCGGGACCGGCGCACCCATCCCCGACAATGCCCGGGTCCGGATCGGCAGCAATACCAAGACCTTCGTCGCCACCGTGGTGCTGCAACTGGCCGGCGAGGGCCAGGTCGAACTGGACGCTCCGATCGAGCGTTACCTGCCGGGCGTGGTGCGCGGCAATGGCAATGACGGCAACCGCGTCACGGTCCGCCAGCTGCTGCAGCACACCAGCGGCCTGTCCGACTACCTGGCGGGCGGCCGACCCGAGCCGACCCCCGTGCCCGGCTCCGCGCAGCTGGCGGCCGACACCGAGGGAATCCGCTGGGGCCATTACGAACCCGCGGACCTGGTGCGCATCGCCATGTCCATGCCGCCGCGCTTCGAGCCCGGCGCGCGTTCGGTCTACACCAACACCAACTACATCGTGCTGGGCCTGCTGATCGAAAAGGTCACCGGCCGCCCGGCGGCCACCGAGATCGGCAGCCGCGTCCTGGAACCGCTGGGTCTGCGCGACACCTACTTCCCGGACGCGCGGGAGACCGGTATCCGGGGCCCGCATGCGCGGGGGTATCAGGAAACCGACGGCAAGCGTATCGATTTCACCGATCTGGACCCGTCCTGGGCCGGCACCGCGGGCGCGATGGTCGCCACCCCCGCCGACCTGAACCGATTCTTCACCGCGCTGCTCGCCGGGAAACTGCTGCCCGCGGCCCTCTTGGACGAGATGAAACAGACCCTCCCCTGGGACCGCGGCGAACCCGGTTCCGGCTACGGACTCGGCCTGATCCACCACCCGGTCTCCTGCGGCACACAGGTGTGGGGCCACGGCGGCAGCATCCCCGGCTTCGGGACCCGCAACGGCGTGGCCGCCGACGGCACCGCCGTCGTGGTGACCGTCAATCAGCTCGCGGCCGATGAGGCCGGCGACGACGCGGTGTCGAAGCTGTTCGATGCCGCCATCTGTTCACGATGAGGAGACCACTCGTGCTTCGACATACAGTGGCCTGGGCCCGAAATGTTGCGGTGGCCATCGCGGTCACCGGACTCGTCGGCGCGGTCGCCTGCACGACGACCGCCGTCACCGATCGCGCCACCGCGGCCGAGCCCTTGGGCAGCTTCTACCGCCAGACGCTCACCTGGAAGTCCTGTGATGCGCCGGGCCTGGACGACATGGGCGCGCAGTGTGCCGATGTCACCGTGCCGCTGAATTACGCCGAGCCGCAAGGCCGCACGATCACCGTCGCCATCTCGCGCATCCCCGCCACCGACCCGGCCCAGCGGCGTGGTGTCGTATTGTCCAACCCGGGCGGTCCCGGCGGTGCGGGCCTGGATTACTTCGTGGAGACGAGCAAGGCCCTGACCCCCGGGGTCCGCGCCCGCTACGACCTGATCGGGATGGACCCGCGCGGTGTCGGCCGCTCCTCGGCGGTGAACTGCCACTGGCCGCACGGGTTCGGCTTGCAGTTCGCCGGTATCGATGCCAAGGGGTTCGCCGAATCCGTCGCCGACCAAGCCGATCTGGCGGCCCGCTGCGCCACGGCGGAAGGAGATCGCCTGCCGCACTTCACGACTCGCAATACCGCTCGGGACATGGATGTGATCCGGACGGTGCTCGGCGAAACCAAGATCAGCTATGTGGGCACCTCCTACGGCACCTATCTGGGTGCGGTGTACATGCAGATGTTCCCGGAACGTTCCGATCGCATGGTGCTGGACGGCAGCGTGGACCCGGACCGCTACGGCGCGGTCGGCATGGTGCAGGACATGGGCTCACCGAACGAGGCCGCGCTCGATGCCTGGGCGGCCTGGACCGCACAGCGCGACGACGAATACCACCTCGGCACCACCGGTGCGGCCGTGCGTGGTCTCGTCGAGCGGCTGATCGAACACGCTGCCGCCCAGCCGATCCGGATCGGCGACTACGACCTCGACGCGCATTACCTGCCCTTGGTGCTGTACATCGCCTTCAATTCACCGCACGACTACGGTCTTGCCGCGCAACAGGTCCGGGAGCTGGCCGACGCCGCCGACGGGAAACCGGTGCGGCCGGACGAGGATCTGGCGGGCAAGCTGGCCATGATGCTGCGCGCGCAGCCGCGCGACATGTCACCCCAGATGGCCATCCTCTGCGGAGATGTCGGCGCACCCCGCGACCCCGACTGGTACCGGCGCAATATCGAAGCCTCCCGCGCCACCCAGCCGGTCTTCGGCGCGATGGCGAACAACATCACGCCGTGCGCGTTCTGGGCCCCGCCCGCCGAATCCCCCACCGCGCTGGGCAATTCGGTGCCGAACCTGATCATCCAGGCCACCGGCGACACCCGCACCAACTATGGCGGTGCGCTCGCCATGCACCGGGCGCTCACCGGTTCTCGCATGGTCACGTTGCAGGACGTCGCCATCCACTCGATCCTCGGCCGCTACCCGAATTCCTGCGTGTACGACGCGGTGAACACCTATCTGGCCGACGGCACCCTGCCCGCCGCCGATCTCACCTGTCGTGATGACTGATCATCCGGCATTCAGATAGGCGAGGACGGCCAGCACCCGCCGGTGGCCCACCTCGTCGGCGAACAACCCCAGCTTGGCGAAGATGCTCCGAATGTGTTTGAGCACAGCACCTTCGGTGACCACGAGGCGCTCGGCAATGGTGGCATTGTCGAGCCCCTCGGCCATGAGTGCCAGCACCTCGCGTTCGCGCGGGGTCAGCGCGGCCAGTGGATCGTCGGTCTTGCGCCGCACCAGCAGCTGCGAGATCACCTCCGGATCCATGGCGGTCCCGCCCTCGGCGACCCGCCGCAGCGAATCCAGGAACCGATCGACCTTCCCGACCCGCTCCTTGAGCAGGTATCCGATCCCGCCGGCGCCATCACCGAGCAGTTCGGCGGCGTAGCTGTCCTCGACCCAGGCCGAGAGCACCAGCACCGGCAGGCCGGGGTGAATCTCGCGGGCCCGCACCGCGGCTCGCAATCCGTCATCGGTGAAGGTGGGGGGCAGCCGCACATCCACGACCACGGCATCGGGCCGATCGGCGGTCACCACCGCGAGAAAATCGTCCGCGTTGTCGACCGCGGCGGCCACCTCGATCCCCGCCGTCTGCAACAGCAGCGCCAGCCCCTCCCGCAGCAGGGCATCATCCTCGGCGATCACAACCCGCACGGCAGCTCCACCCGCACCAGGGTAGGTCCACCCGCCGGACTGCTGAGCACCATCCGTCCGTCCAGCGCCTCGGCCCGCCGCCGGATCCCGGCCAGCCCGCCGCCCTCGGTCTCCCGCGCCCCGCCGACCCCGTCATCCAGGACCTCGACGGTCAGCAGCCCGGCATCGCCTCCGAGGGAAACCCGAAGATGTTCGGCACCAGAATGTTTGGTTGCATTGGTGATCGTCTCGGAGATGACGAAATACGCGGCCGCCTCGACGGCCGCGGGCCAGCGGGGCCCTGATCTGCTCGAATCCGGTACTTCGGTCGTGCCCGGACGCAGCGCGACGGTACCGCCCAGAGCGAGTTCGACCGGAATCGGGGAGCGCGCGGCCAGCGCCGAAATCGCACTCGCCAGACCACGATCCGCGAGCACCGGAGGATACACGGTCCGCACCACGTCTCGGAGTTCGGCCAACGCGGCCTCGGCCGTGTCCTGCGCCTTGCGGACCAGGTCGGACGATGCGGCCGGATCCCGTTCGCGCAGCTGGTCGGCCAGCCCGAGCTGCATGATGACCGCCGCGATCCGCGCCTGCGCGCCATCGTGCAGATCCCGTTCGATGCGCCGCAGTTCCGCCCCGTGCGCGTCGAGCGCGGCGGCCCGGGTGGCGGTCAACTCCGCCACCCGCACCGCGAGCTCGGTGCCCGGCGCCGGACCGAGCAGTGTCCGTGCCAGTAGCGCCTGCCACCGGGCCACCGTGGGCAGCCGGAGCACCAGGGCCGCCAAGGGAATCGCGATGAGGGCGCTGAGCCCGGCCAGCGGCCAGGAATCGACCACGAAGCCGAAGCTGTCGACGGTGCCCGGCGGCACGATCTGCCAGTACACCGGAATCGCCAGCTGATTCAGCACACCCGACGGCAGTCCGATCGAGAACAGCGCCACCACCATGCCGGGCACCCCGTGCACACACAGCCACGCGATATCCCGGCCGTTCGCCGGATCCCGGAAGGCGCCGGCCAGCCGTTGCCGCAGCCCGCCGGTCATCGGCCGATAGGCCACCACGATCGGCGCGCCCAGCCGCTTGCCCGCCCGCCGCCGTTCGAACTCGGTCAGCGGGCGGATCAGCCGCAGATATTCGGGAATCGCCGGAATGCCCACCCCGCCGAGGCTCGTGGCTGCCACCACGAACAAACCGACCGTGGCGAACGTGGCCGCCACGCCGGTAGCGCCGCCGACAAGCAGATAGCCGATGCTCCCCGGCAGCACCCGCAGCCGACCCGCGACCCACCGCTGCACGGCCACCGGGCCGTGCTCCGGCATGGGGTCGGCACTCATGCCACCAACCTACTGATCCGGTCAGCGCTGCTTGCCGCCACGCTCCTTGTACAGGCGGCGCTGGTCCTTGTTGATCTGCTTCCAGACCTTCGCCCGCTCGGCGCGCATGCGCGCGTCGCTGCGGGCGGCCAGCCATTCGTTCTCGCGGCTCAGCTTGCGGTAGCTGTCCAGACGACGCCGGGGGAGCGCGCCGGATTCGATGGCCGCCAGCACCGCGCACCCCGGCTCGCTCTCGTGCGAGCAGTCGGTGAAACGGCATTGCCCGGACAGGGATTCGATATCGCTGAAGGTCCGCCCGAGCCCTTCGGCGGCATCCCAGAGCCCGACCGACCGCAACCCCGGGGTATCGATGAGGGTGCCGCCGCCGGGCAGTGGCCGCAGTTCGCGGTGCACGGTGGTGTGGCGGCCGCGCTTGTCGCCCTCGCGCACCGCGCTGGTGGCGAAGACTTCCGCACCGAGCAGCGCGTTGGCGAGGGTGGATTTGCCCGCGCCCGAGGGCCCGATCAATGCCACCGTGCCGGAGAGCAGCGAGCTCAGCACATCCATGCCGACACCACCGGTGGCGCTGACCGCCACCACGGTGACGCCCGGCGCGGCGGCTCGGACGTCCTCGATCGGAATATCGTGCGCCAGATCGGCTTTGGTGAGCACCACGGCGGGCTGGGCGCCGGATTCCCAGGCCAGCGCCAGCAGCCGCTCGATGCGCCCGAGATCGACATCCCCGTCGCCGGCGGTGCACACCAGCACGGTGTCCACATTCGCGGCCAGCACTTGATCGGCCGATTTGGCGCGGGCATCGGGCTGCCCGGACACGGCGGCCCGGACGATGGCGGTGCGGCGCGGCAGCAGGGCCCGCACCGTGCGCCCGGCGTCGATCGCCACCCAGTCGCCGGTGCAGAGCCCGCTGATCTCGGAATCCGAGCGGGGGAGCCGGGCCCGCACCACCGCGGCCGTCAGGCGGCTCTGGTAGTCGGCGGTGGGAAGGGGTGCGGCGATATCGCATTCACTGCGATCCATACGGATCACGCGGGCCGGAATCAGATCGTCACCCAGCAGCGGCCGGTAGTCGGCGGCGAGGGTGGTGTTCCAGCCGTAGGGAACGAGCAGGTCGAAATCGACCGAAGCCATGTGTGGAGTCCTTTGACGGGCCGAGCCCGAATCACGGACTCAGCGAGAGGAATTCGAGGTGGATGCGCGTGGGGCGAACATTCGCCCGGGCACGGCAATCCGCACTGCCGTCGTCACGTAACTCCACCTCCCATCTCTCCTCATGCCGTCACCGTGGTGACCGCGCCGAACAAGAACGGGGACAACCTTGTCAGGCTGTCCCCGTCGGCGCAACGTATTTTTCCGGTCAGGATTTCGGCTTGTCGAACTGCTCGCGGCGGCCCATCCGCTGCAGACGCAGCCACTCCATCAGCCCGGCCGGATCCTTCTGCTGGACCAGGAAGAACCATCCGAAACGGGCGACCTCCTGCGGCAGCAGTTTTCGCATGCCCGGCTGCGCCATCAGGTAGCCGCGGTTGCGGTAGGTGAAGTGCCGCTTGATCGGGTCGTCCGGGTACTGGGTGTGCATGCGCCCGCCCAGGATCGGCTTGAACTCGGCCGACCCGTTCGGGTGCAGGTATGCGGTCTGCAGGCAGGTGCCGAACGGCAGCCCCGAGCGCACCAGCCGCCGGTGCACCTCCACCTCGTCGCCGCGCACGAACAGCCGCAGATCCGGCACGCCGATCTTGTCCACGGCCTCGGCCGAGATCAGCGCCCCGTTGAACAGCGAGGCGATCCCGGGTAGGAAGTCCTCGTCACCCAGCTCCGACCGCAGCCGCCGCCACACCACGCCCCGGCGCAGTGGGAAGGCCAGCCGATCCGGGTCGTCGATATCGGCCACCACCGGCGACACCTCGACCAGCCCGTGCCGCTTGGCGCAATCGAACAGCTTGGCGAGCACGTCCGGTCCCTCGGGGCGGCCGTCGTCATCGGCCAGCCACACCCAGTCCGCGCCCAGGGTCAGCGCGTGCAGCATGCCCAGCGCGAACCCGCCCGCGCCGCCCAGATTGTGTTCCGAACCGACATAGGTGGTTTCCATGGGCTGCTGCTTCACCAGCTCGCCGACCTCGGCCTCATTGCCGTTGTCCACCACGATCAGGTGGTCGAGCTGCCGGGTCTGGGTGCCCAGCACCTTCAGCGACTCGGCCAGCTGCTCCCGGCGTTTATGGGTGACCACGATGGCGACGATGCGCGCATCATCGCCGTACACGGGGGTGGACTGTTCACTCATGCGGGATTCCGTTCCGGTTCACGTTCACGTTCCAGATCCCGCAGCACCTGCGCCACGTGATCACCCGCCTCCGGGCCCTCGTAGGCTCGCACGACATCCTCGATGCCGCCCTGCATGCGAATCTGCCCGTGATCGATCCACATCGCGGAATCGCACAGCTGGGCCAGGAATTCATTGGAGTGGCTGGCGAAGACGAGAATGCCCGAGCGCGAGACCAATTCCTGCAGCCGGACCCGGGCCTTCTTCATGAACTCCGCGTCGACCGCGCCGATGCCCTCGTCGAGCAGCAGGATCTCCGGATCGATGGAGGTGACCACGCCCATGGCCAGGCGCACGCGCATACCCGTCGAGTAGGTGCGCAGCGGCATCGCCAGATAGTCACCCAGTTCGGTGAACTCGGCGATCTCGTCGATCTTGGCGAGCATCTGCTTGCGGGTCTGCCCGAGGAACAGGCCGCGAATGACGATGTTGTCGTAGCCGGAGATCTCCGGGTCCATGCCCACGCCGAGATCGAAGACCGGAGCCACCCGCCCGCGGATGCGCGCGCTGCCGCGGGTCGGTTCGTAGATGCCCGAAAGCAGCCGCAGCAGTGTGGATTTGCCCGCGCCATTGTGGCCGACCAGGCCGACGCGATCGCCTTCCTTCAGCGACAGCGTGATATCCCGCAGCGCCTCGACGACCACCACATCGGATTGATTGCGCCCGATGGCGCCGCCGGCCGACCCGAGCACCGCCTTCTTCAGCGATCGGGATTTGGCGTCGAAGATCGGGAATTCCACCCACGCGTTCTGGGTCTCGATACTCACATGGTCGGTCATTGAGCCTTCACACCCAGTAGGGGACTCGGGAACGGAACTTCTTCATAGCCAGTATCGCGACTATCCAGCCGACGATGGTGATCGACAGCACCACCACCCAGCTGCGCAGGTGGATCGGGTCGCCCAGCAGGGGCGCGCGCACGATCTCCAGATAGTGGAAGGTGGGGACGAGCTCGGCCAGCTTGGCGCGATCGCTCGCGGCGCCCGACAGCGCCGAGGTCTTCCACATGACCGGGGTGAGAACGAACAGCATGAGCGTGGTGCTGCCCAGGATCGGCGCCAGATCGCGGTAGCGGGTGCTGAAGATGCCGAACACGATCGTCACCCAGATGGCATTGAGGAACAGCAGCAGCAGACCCGGAATCGCGAGCAGGGCCGACCAGTGCAGGTGCCGCCAGATGCTGAAGGCGGCCACCATCACCACGTAGATGATCAGGTTGTGGGCGAAGAACAGGAACTGCCGCCACACCAGGCGGTACACGTGCACGCTCAGTGCCGATGGCAGCTGCTTGATCAGGCCCTCATTGGCGATGAAGACATCCGAGCCCTCGAGAATGCTGGCATTGATCACATTCCAGACGATCAGGCCGACGGTCACATAGGGCAGATAGGAACTCAGCGACTGCCCGAAGAGGGTGGCATAGAGGACACCCATCGCCGCCGCCTGCAAACCGGTGGCGATGGTGATCCAGAACGGGCCCAGCACCGAGCGCCGGTACCGCTGCTTGATGTCCTGCCAGCCCAGCGCCAGCCACAGTTCACGCTGGGAGAATCCGTCGCGGAAATCCTTGAATGCGCGACCGAAGGACTGGGAGTCCGACACGAGCGGCACCGGTTCATGGTCCGGGCGCACGTCGGTCATCGCCGAGTCGGGGGGAGCAGCAGCAGGCACAGCACCCGACCTTATCTAATTGCCATCGCATTGCGCGCAGAACCTGCCGCCGACGCGGACATCTCGGCGGCAGGGGTGCCCACGGCCACGCCGTCAGAGGTACTGGCCGCCGCCCGAATGCTGCTGCCCGCGGGCGTCGCCGTGGCTCATCCCCGGGGGCAGCGCCTGACGCATCTGCTCGAGCTGGGCGCGCGCGGCCATCTGCTGAGCGAACAGCGCGGTCTGGATGCCGTGGAACAGGCCCTCCAGCCAGCCCACCAGCTGGGCCTGGGCAATGCGCAGTTCCGCGTCGGAGGGGACGGTGTCGTCGGTGAAGGGCAGCGCCAGCCGCTCCAGCTCCTCGCGGAGTTCGGGGGCCAGGCCGGTTTCCAGCTCGCGGATGGAGGTGCGGTGGATCTCGCGCAGCCGGGTGCGGGAGGCGTCGTCCAGCGGTGCGTGCCGGACCTCCTCGAGCAGCTGCTTGATCATGGTGCCGATGCGCATGACCTTCGCGGGCTGCTCCACCATGTCGGCGAGCGACTCCTCTTTGTCGTGCGCGTCGCCCGACTCGCGCGAAAGATCCTCACCGACAACCTGTCCGGTGATCTCCACCGGCTCCCCGCCGATCTGCGCCGCCGCCGGGATGAACAGCGGCTTTCCCTCGGGACCGATCACGACGATGGATTCCGGAACCCCATCCGATTGCGTCATGCCCCCATCCTGCCCAATGCGCACCGAACCTGCCCAGTGCCACCCCAAGTTCGTAACACGCCGAAGATGCGACACGAAGGGACAAGTCGAGATGGTTCGCGGCTCGGCTCGATTCTGGACTGCGGCTGGAATAGACCTCCGCCTTGGAGCGGGGGAGCGAAGCGGAGGAGCGGAGGAGGGAAGAATCGAGACCTCGGGGCCGCGAACCCCGCCCCGGAGCGAAGCGGAGGGGCAAAACCAGCACAGCCCGTCCAGTTTGTACGGTAGGCGCTGGTCGTCCTGGTCCTCGTAGGTTGCTTCCCTCCCTACCGTTACCCTGTTGTGCCCTCTCCCTTTAGAGTGGCCACCATGACTTACGACGTCGCAAGGGTGCGGGGCCTCATACCGTCCCTGGGCGACGGCTGGATCCACCTCGACCCGCAAGCGGGCATGCTGGTCCCGGATTCGGTATCCCGGGCCGTCTCAACAGGTTTCCGGACCTCCGCCTTCTCGCACAGCAATCGGCACGGCGCCGCCAAGCGCAGCGCCGCGATCCTGGAGGCCGCGCGCGAGGCCGTCGCCGATCTCGTCGGCGGCGATCCGGCGGGCGTGGTGCTCGGACCCGATCGCGCGGTACTGCTGGCCTGGCTGGCCGAATCGCTGAGCTCCCGGCTGGGTCTGGGCACCGGGATCGTGCTGTCGCGTCTGGATGACGAGGCGAATGTGGCGCCGTGGCTGCGGATAGCGAATCGCTATGGCGCGCACGTGCGCTGGGCGGAAGTGGAGATCGAGACCTGCGAGATGCCGGCCTGGCAGTTCGAGGAGCTCATCGGACCCACCGCCCGGCTGGTGGCGCTGACCGCCGCCTCACCCATCGTCGGCTCCGCGCCCGCGGTGCGGGTGGCCGCGGACCGCGTGCACGAGGTCGGCGGGCTGCTGGTCGCCGACTGCTTCGGCGCCGCGCCCTACGCGCTCCTCGACATCGACGAACTCAATGCCGACGTGATCGCGCTGAGCGCGCCCGCCTGGGGCGGTCCGCAGATCGGCGCGCTGGTCTTCCGCGATCCGGCGTTCCTGGACCGGATCCCGTCCATGTCGCTGAACCCCTACGCCAAGGGCGCGGAACGGCTCGAGGTGGGCGGCCACCAGTACGCCCTGCTGGCCGGCCTCACCACCTCCATCGACTACCTGGCCTCGCTCGACGAGCGCGCCGAGGGCACCCGGCGGGAGCGCCTGGAAATGTCGATCACGTCCCTGCAGGACTATCACGACCATCTCTTCGAGCACCTGATGTCCGTGCTCGACACCATCCCCAACCTGACCGTCATCGGCCGGGCCTCCACCCGCATCCCGACGGTGAGCTTCACCATCTCGGGCACGCAGGCGGAGAAGGTCTCGGCCAAGCTGGCCGACGCCCGCATCGGCACGCTGAGCGGCTCCCACGGCGGCAGCCGCCTGCTCGACGCGCTGGGCGTCAATGACGAAGGCGGCGCCGTGACCATCGGACTCGCGCCCTACACAACGAAATTCGAGATCGACCAGCTGGGCCGCGCACTGGTGGCGCTGGACACCTAGAGCTCGCGAATCTGCAGGATCACCTTGCCGACCGTCTCGGCGGAGTCCAGCAGGCGGTGAGCCTGGGCGGCGTCGGTGACCGGCACCTCCGCCGACACCACCGGCACGACGGTCCCGTCGGAGATGAGCGGCCAGAGGTGGCGGCGCAGCTCGGTGATGATCTCCGACTTCGATCCGCGCCCGGTCTCGGGGCGGCGCCGCAGATTGGTGGCGTGAATCGATCCCCGCTTGCCCAGCAGCGTGCCCAGATTCAATTCCGCGGTGACCCCGCCCTGCATGCCGATCACCACCAGGTGCCCGTCCTCGGCGAGCGCCTGGACATTCCGCTCCAGATACGCCGCGCCCATATTGTCGAGAATGATGTCCGCGCCCGGATATTCACTGTGCAGCGTGGTCACGAAATCGTGCTCGCGGTAATTGATCAGCAGCGTCGCGCCCAATTCCGCGCACCGGTCCAGCTTGTACTGCGAACCCGCCGTGACCGCGACCCGCGCGCCCAGTGCCCGCGCCACCTGGATGGCGTGGGTGCCGATTCCGCTGCCGCCCCCGTGAATCAGCAGCAACTGCCCGCTGTGCAGGCCCGCGGTCATCACCAGGTTGGACCACACGGTGGCCGCCACCTCCGGCAGTGCCGCCGCCGCGGCCACATCCAGTCCCTCCGGCACGGGCAGCAGCTGGGTCGCGGGCGCCACCACCCGCTCGGCGTAGCCGCCGCCGGACAGCAGCGCGCACACCGGATCGCCGGCCCGCCAATCCCGCACGCCCGGACCGACTTCCGCGACCATCCCGGACACTTCGAGGCCCAGAATCTCGCTGGCTCCCGGCGGCGGCGGATAGAAACCCTGCCGCTGCAGCAGGTCCGCGCGATTCACCCCCGCGGCCACCACATCGATCGCAACCTCGCCCGGTCCGGGCGCGGGCAGGTCGTCCACCTGCGCCCATTTCATGACCTCGGGCCCACCGAAACCGTCGAGCGTCACCGCATACATGAAAACGAGCGTACGGCCGGAGCTCACCGATTACTGTCAGGCCGTCCTCGGCGTGGGCCCAGCATCTTCTCAGCATCGGCCGTCACCGTGGAGTGAACGGATTCGAGAGGAGATTCCATGATCACCACCCTGGCCGTCCTCGGCGGCATGGTCATCCTGGCGGCTATGGCGATGTCCGGATTCATCGCGACCGATGCGCCGCGTGCTCTGGTCCGCGTCCGCAAGCGTTGAACCGGGGCGCGGCGTAAACCCTGATAACGCGGCACGTCCGGGCCGGAAGGTTACGCCCGGGGAAAGTAACTTCGACCCCCTCCGCGCAGGGGTGGAAGGTACTAGCGTTCCGGGGCATGAGCAGTTTCGTCGATTTCCAGAACGAGATCTATCTCTCCGGCCTCGCGGGCATCGTCCCGGCGCTACCCATGACGGCGGCGGGCCTGGAGCAGAAGGCTCGGGAGGTGCTGGATCCGGCGGCCTTCGCTTATGTGGCGGGCAGTGCGTCCACCGAACGCACCGCGCACGCCAATCTCTCCGCCTTCGAGCGGTACCGGCTGCTGCCGCGCATACTGCGCGGCGCCACCGGGCCCGGGGCGCGCGACCTGTCGGTGAACGTGCTCGGAACCCATTTGGCCGCACCGATTATCACCGCGCCGATCGGCGTGCTGGGCTTGCTGCACGAGCGCGGCGAGACCCTGGTCGCCGAGGTCACCCGGGAACTGGGCATCGGCATGTGCCTGTCCACCGCCGCCTCCTCCACGATCGAGGAGGTCGGGGCGCGGGCGGGCGACTGGTGGTATCAGCTGTACTGGCCCGATGACATGGAGCTGGCCCGCTCCTTCGTCGAGCGCGCCGAGGAGTCCGGCGCCAAGGCCATCGTCGTCACCGCCGACACCCCCAGCCTGGGCTGGCGCCCGCGCGACCTGCAGCTCGGTCACCTGCCGTTCCTGCAGGGCAAAGGTATTGCCAACTATCTGTCCGATCCGGTCTTCCGCGCCAAGCTCAGCGCCCCGCCGGAGGAGAGCGAGGAGGCGATGCGGGCCGCCGTGCTCACCTGGATCGGACTGTTCGGTAACCATGGTCTGCGCCCGGCCGACATCGCCCGGCTGCGGGATTGGACCGAACTGCCCATCGCGGTGAAGGGCGTGCTGCACCCCGACGACGCCCGCCAGGTGGTCGACGCGGGCGCGGACGCGGTGGTGGTGAGCAATCACGGCGGCCGCCAGGTGGACGGGGCGGTCGGTGCGCTGGACGCGCTGCCCACCATCGTGGCCACCGTCGGCGATCGCGCTGATGTGCTGTTCGACTCCGGCATCCGCACCGGCTCCGATGTCATGATCGCGCTCTCGCTGGGCGCCAAGGCCGTCCTCTACGGCCGCCCCTGGGCGTATGGCCTGGGCCTGGCCGGCGCCGACGGCGTGCGCCACGCGCTGCGCCGCCTGCTCGCGGATTTCGATGCGGCCATGGGCCTTTCGGGCTGCACCAGCCTGCACGACCTGAGCCGGACCATGATCTCCACCTATCGCGTTTAGGCCTTCCCGGCGGAAGGAATCCTGCTGTGGGAACGCGTTCGTCCGGGCCGCGAGCTGAGGAGGAGCGATCAAACGCCGTCACAACAACGAGCCGGTGGCCGAGTCCGGAGGCCGGGCCGCGGCCGAACCGCGGTGGCTCACCCCGGAGCAGCAGCGCGCCTGGCGGGCCTACATGGACGGCAGCCAGCGGCTCATGGCCGACCTCAACCGGCAGCTGCAACGCGACTGCGACCTGTCCTTCGCCGACTACCGCATCCTGGTGAAGCTGTCCGAGGCGCCCGGCCGTGCGCTGCGCATGAGTGATCTCGCCGACGGCGTGCTCTCCTCCCGCAGCCGGCTCACCCACCAGATCCGCCGCATGGAGGCGCAGCAGATGGTCCGCCGCGTCGCCTGCGAGGACGACGGCCGCGGCGTGCTGGCCCAGCTCACCGAGGAGGGCCTGCGGCGCCTGCGGGCCGCCGCTCCCGGCCATGTCGCCGCGGTGCGCCGCGTGGATCTGCTCACCCCGCAGCAGCTGGCCGCCGTGGCCGCCGGCCTGGACCTGGTGAACCTGGCCGCCGACCACCGCGCCGGCGCCCGCGCGACAGCCGATCTCGACTGACCGGTCCCCCCGAATCGGAAGTGGGAGGCAGACCGCACACGCCATCAGTTAGGATCGATCGCCTGGAAGCGTGGCAGAGCGGCCGAATGCACTCGCCTTGAAAGCGAGCGTCGTGAAAGCGACCGGGGGTTCAAATCCCTCCGCTTCCGCTGAGAACCCGCAGGTGGGTAAGGCTTTTCGAGCCGGAGAACGCCTGCGTGGTCATCGTCGTCGACGGATGAGGGTGTCGGCCGGGTATCACCGCCTGCACCCTCGGCATGCGGCACGCCTTCGACGCCGATCACATCGCCGCCATCGGCAACACCACGCGAAAGCTGGTGGCGGACTGCCGAATCTGGTTCCCCTGGTGGGAACACGATCTCGCCGCGGAGTGACGATTCCCGGCCAATGCGGATCGACGTCATCTGCTGAACGCTGACCGACGGTTTCTGGTAAATGTGGCGGGGTGGCCAGCCGTCGCATCGCGAGTCGCTTGTTCGGTGCCTTCGCGAGCGCTGCCCTACTGGCCGGCGCGGCGACCGTCGAAGCCCCACTCGCCGTGACCGATCCACCCGTGGAGACCGGCTCCAATGAGGAGTCCGCGCCGGGCCTCGATCCGGTCCACCCCGCGCAGGCTCGCATCGAACGGGTCGAGACCGTGGCCGGGAACCTGTTCGCCGTCTTCGTCGCCTCCCCGGCCATGGGCCGCACCGTCGAGGTACAGGTGCTGCTCCCCGCGCACCGTGACAGCCCCCGTCCGACCGTCTACATGCTCGACGGGCGCAGCGCCGCACCCGATGTCAACAACTGGACCGCCCGCGGCGGCGCGCTGCCCTTCTTCGCCGACAAGAACGTGAATGTGGTCTTCACCCTCGGCGGCCCCGCCAGCTACTACACCGACTGGCAGCGCAGCGACCCCAAGCTCGGCACCAATCGCTGGGAGACCTTCCTGACCCGCGAGCTGCCGCCGCTCATCGACTCCCGCTTCGGCGGGGACGGCATGAACGGCCTGGAGGGCGTCTCCATGGGCGCGGAGGCGGCCATGATGCTGGCCACCCGCAATCCGGGCCTGTATCGCGCGGTGGCGGCGCACAGCGGTTGCTACGCAATGAGTTCCGACTTCGGGCAGGCGCAGGCCCGCGCCGTGGTCGGGACGTTCGGCGGGGATCCGGACAATATGTTCGGCCCGTCCGGCGATCCCCAGTGGGCCGACCACGACGTGCTGGCCCGAGCGGAAGCCTTGCGCGGCAAGGCAATCTACCTGTCGTCCGGCAGCGGGCTGCCCGGGGAGCACGACACCCCGGGCAATCCGGACCTGCGCAACGCCGTGCTGTTCGGCGGGCCGATCGAGGCGGGCGCCGACATGTGCACCCGCCAATTGGCCGACCGGCTGGCGCAATTGGCGATCCCGGCCACGGTCGACCGCCGGCCCGCGGGAACGCACTCCTGGCCCTACTGGGCCGACGAACTGCCCCGCTCCTGGCCGACCATGGCCGCGGGGCTGGGCATCGGGTAGCGGGCCGTTCAGCCGACGAAACGAGCGACGATCTCCGGATCCGTGGCGAAGCGCAGGAAGGCGTCGTTCTCGTGCGGGTCGCCCGCGGTGATGCGGACGCCGTCGGTGCCGTAGGGCCGGATGATGACCCCCGCCTCGGTGCTCGCCGCGCCGTACTCGGCACTGCGGTCGCCCAGTGGCAGCCAGAGGAAGTTGGAGTGGCTCACCGGCACCCGGTAGCCCGCCGCGAGCAGCGCCTCCCGCATGCGATCGCGTTCGGCCACAACGGCATCGGTGCGCTCCAGCAGTTCGTGCCGCGCCTCCAGCGAGGCGATGGCCGCCGCCTGCGCCACCCGGCTCACGCTGAACGGGATGTGCACCTTCATGAGCGCGGTGATCACCTCGGGCGCGCCGACCGCGTACCCGACCCGCAGGCCCGCCAGGCCGTACGCCTTCGAAAACGTGCGCAGCACCAGCACATTCGGCCGGTTGCGGCCCAGCTCGACGCCGTCGGGGAAGTCCTCGGCGGGCATGCGCAGGTACTCGAAGTACGCCTCGTCCAGCACCACCAGTACGTCGGCGGGCACCCGGTCGAGGAAGTCGACGATCTCCACCTTGCCGCGGGCGGTGCCGGTCGGGTTGTTCGGGTTGCAGACGAAGACCACCCGGGTGTTCGGGGTGATGGCCGCCGCCAAAGCGTCCAGATCATGGGTGAATTCGCCGTCCAGCGGCACCTGCACCGCCTTGGCGCCCGCCACCTGGGTGACGATCGGGTAGGCCTCGAACGAGCGCCACGCGAACAGCACCTCGTCCTCGGGATGGCGGCAGGTGATCTGCACCAGCTCCTGGCACAGCGCCACGCTGCCGCAGCCGGCCGCCACGTTCTCGAGCTCCACACCCAGGAAATCCGCGAGGGCGCCGCGCAATTCGATGGCGTGGTTGTCCGGGTACCGGTTCGACAGCTCGACCGCCTCGGCAATGGCCTTGGTCACCGACGGCAGCGGCGGGAAGGTGGTCTCGTTGCTGGCCAGCTTCACCGCGCCGGGGTGCGTCTTGCCGGCGACGTACGCCGGGATGGCATCGAGGTCCGGGCGAATGTGCGCGCTCACCCCTCCACCCTATGTCCCGCTCGCCCGCGGCCGCTCCGGGGTGCCGACTGGTTTGCCGATCGGGACTCGCGTGGGACCGAATGGAACTCGGCCGGAATATCTCCGGGATATCGGACCCTGGGAAAGATTTATCTCGTTTTTACCTAGCGCAACTACAGTGGCCCTATGTCGGGCATTTATCGAGATATCGCCCCTGTGCACGACACGACCACGGTTCCGCTCACTGTGCTAGAACCCGAGGGGCATGCGCGCGGCGGCATCGTGGTGTTGCACGAATCACGTGAATTCACCGAGCCATTGCTGGAACTCATGCGTTCGCTCGCCGACGACGGGTGGACCGTCCTGGCCCCCGACCTCTTCCACCGCCCCGCCAATGGCAGCACCCACCCGATCTTCGGCGAGGACCTGTTCGCCGCCTTCGACGCCTGCTTCGAGTGGCTCACCGGGCACGGCGTCTTCCGCGACTGCATCGGCGTGCTCGGCTTCGACTCGGCCGGCACCGCCGCCGCCCTGGTCGCCACCAATCGCCGCATCGGCGCGGCTGTGAGCGTCGCGGCCCCCGGCATCGAAACCCCGCTCACCCCGCAGGCCGTCGCACTGCTCGCCGCCGCCCCCGCCTTCCAGGCCCCCTGGCTCGGCCTCTTCGGCGAGGACGACCCGCTGACCCCGCCCGACCAGGTCGACCGCCTGCGTGAGGCCGCCGCCCACGCCGACGTCGCCACCCTCGTGGTCACCTACCCCGGACTCCACCACCGCCCCGACCACCCCGGCTTCGACCCCGCCGCCCTCGACGACGTCTCGGTCCTCGACGCGCAAACCAGAATCTACGAATGGTTCGACTCGCACCTACGCTGACCAGCCGATTTGGCCTATTGGTCACCTGCTGTGTAATCTTCTGTCCCGGCGGTTCGAAAGGAACCGGCGCCCTCGAAGAGGGGCACCAGGAGGCGTGCCAGAGCGGCCGAATGGGACTCACTGCTAATGAGTTGTCCCTTCACGGGGACCGGAGGTTCAAATCCTCTCGCCTCCGCCACCGCCCGGTACGCCGGGTGCACATTTGAATAGACATGCGCCCGTAGCTCAACGGATAGAGCATCTGACTACGGATCAGAAGGTTGGGAGTTCGAGTCTCTCCGGGCGCGCTTCAGCCCAACGGCCCCGCACCAGAAGGTGTGGGGCCGTTGGCTTTTGGCGCGTGACCCCGGCGGTTAGAGGCCGAGGGACTTCAGGATGCCGCCGATGACCGGAATCGAGTCGGCGCTACCGGTACCCGTCGTAGGGGCGGTGGTCACCTGGATGTCCAGCGGACCCAGTATCGGTCCCTGGGCGGAAACAAGCATGGCGACTGCTGTGATGTGGTGTGTGCCCGTGGTCGTCGGGGTCCACTGGACCGTGGCCGCGCCATTCTTGGGCAGTACTCCGGGTGAGTCCTGCCCGGGCGGAGTGATGGCCTTGTCCGTGTCGTAGAACCACACCATCCAGCAACCCGGAACGGCGCTGGCATCGGCGGTGAGCGTGTACGGCTGGCTGACATAGTGCGAATTGCCGGCAACCGAAATGCTATTGCTCGACAGGTCGGCCGATGCCGCCGGTGCTCCGGCGATCACCGCCGCCATCGCCGCGAATCCGGTAACTCCGATGCCCGCCCGACGGATTCGAGTGTTCTTCACGTAGCTTCCCCTTCGGTCGAAAAGCGCCTGTTGATCAGCGCTGTCCGTGAAGCTGCAACGCCCCACCGACAGTGTGAAACAAGATCATTCACAACCTTTGTCGCACGCACTCGGCCGACCGGAGGCATTGATTGCTCATGAGGCCGGGTTTGCCCTGCGCGGTCGGTCCAGTTGGAGACACAGTGCTCCAGGCATGAAAGTCGCTTCAGGCCTGTGGATTTCGTGCGCACGGCCTGTTGTCCGCGGATGGATCTGGTGGGACAGGGGGCGGCGAGGGTCGTATTCTTCGCCGCTTCGACCCGTGGTGCCGACCGGGTTGTGTGGCCGGGCTGAGTGCTCGGATATCGCCTGCGCTCTGCGGCGTGTTGTACATCCGTGCGGCGCTGGCGATTCCGACCGGGGCGCCGGCGGTGAGGCTACCGAGGATGCCGCCGAGAGCGGCGAAGGTGGCGGCGCCGACGACGCAGCCGAGTGCCGTTATCGGCAGTGAGGCCACCGGTGATCGTGTCAATCGGGCAGCCCTACGATCATTCCGAGGGCGCCGCCGGCGAGGGTGCCGACAGGGGCGGCGAGCCGGAGCTGTGTTGCGGCGATGGGGAGGGCCCTGTTGAGGTCTGCGGATGCGTCCATGGTGGCGACCCACTGACCGAGAAAATCAGTCATTCGACTGACTGTAATAGGATCGCTGAAGCGTCGGCGATGAGATCGTGGCAAGCCCTGTGGTGGCAGAATTTCAGTCATCAGACCGAGAGGGGTGTCATGGTGTACGTGGAGGCGTCGGTTCGGCGGCAGCAGATGGTGACCGCCGCGCGCAGGGTGCTGTCGCGCGACGGTGTGGCGCGGACCTCGGTGCGCGCGGTCGCCGCCGAGGCCGGGGTCCCGCTGGGCACGATGCAGTATGTGTTCCCGTCCAAGGAGCTGTTGCTGCGCGCGGTGATCGAGGACGTGGTCGACGAGATCGCGGCGGTGCTCGAGGATGCGGCCGAGCTCGAGTACGGGCTCGAGCACGCGATCCGGCGCGGCATTACCAGCTTCTGGTCCCGGCTGGTCGTCGAACAGCGGGACCTGCAGGTCATGCAGTACGAGTTGACCACATACGCCCTCCGGACGCCGGGGCAGGAGAGCTTGGCCCGCTGGCAGTACGAGCGCTACGCCAGTGTCGTCGCCGAATGGTGTCAGCGAGCCGCCCACAATGCCGGCGAAACCTGTGCGGTTCCCTTCGGCCGACTTGGCCGGCTCGTCGTCGCCGGCATCGACGGGCTCGTGCTCCAGCATGTGTGCGATCCCAACATCGCCCGGTCGCGTGAGGATCTCGACGCCGTCATCGACATGCTCGTCGCGCTGGCGGATATCCGTCGCGGCACCCGCGCGGGGGCCTGAACCGGCGGCCGAACGCCGCGAGTCGTACGCCGATCAAGTCGGCCGTATTGGTTTTCCACTTCGGGGGCATTGCGCTGTCCGGAGTCGCGTCGTAGCCTGATTCAAATCAGTCATACGACCGACTTTGCGAAGGAAACCAGGATGCATGATGTCGACGTCGTCGTGGTGGGGGCCGGCCTCGCCGGCTTGAGTGCTGCGCGCAAGCTTGTCGAGGCCGGTCGGACGGTGACCGTGCTGGAGGCGCGGGACCGCGTGGGCGGCCGCACCGAGGGCGGCGTTCTGGACGGTCATCCGGTCGAACTCGGCGGGACCTGGCTCGGCGAGGGGCACGAGGAGATGTACGCCCTCGTCGAGGACCTCGGCCTCGAGACGTTCCGCACCTGGAATGACGCGGGCAAACTCCTCCTGCAGCTCGACGGGAAGCAGTCGCGCCTCGGCAGCCAGAAGGGCGCGACGCCCAAGCTCAACCCGTTCGCGCTCGCCGACCTGGCCCAGGGCCTCCTGCGGTTCGAGCGGCTCGCGAAGACCGTCGACCCCGCGCAGCCCTGGGCGCACCCCCGGGCGCATGAACTGGACGGCCAGACCTACGAGTCGTGGGTGCGCCGCAACTTGCGCACGCACAGCGGTCGTACCTACTTCCGCGTCGTGGCCGAGGCGCTGCTCTCCGCCGATTCGGTCGACGTCTCGCTTCTGCACATGCTGTTCTACTCGGTGAGCAACGGCGATCTCGAAACCCTCGTTTCCGTCGACAAGGGTGCGCAGCAGGACCGGGTCGTCGGCGGCTCGGTCCTCGTCTCCGAGCGACTTGCCGAGGGGCTCGACGTGCGTCTCGGGTCGCCTGTCACGACGGTCGCCCAGGACGACGACGGTGTCACGGTCACGACCCGCTCCGGCGAGACGTTCTCCGCGCGGCACGTGATCATCGCGGTACCGCCGACCCTTGCCGGGCGCCTGCGCTACGACCCCCTGCTGCCCGCCTGGCGTGACCAGCTGACCCAGAAGCTCCCCGCCGGGACCGTGATCAAGACGTTCGCGTCGTACCCGACGCCGTTCTGGCGCGAGAACGGCCTCAACGGCCAGGCGATCTCCGAGGCCGGCCCCGTCAAGGTGACCTTCGACGTCTCGCCTCCCGGCAGCGAGGCCGGCATCCTGCTGGGCTTCGTCGAGGGCGGTGAGGCGCGCCGGTGGCAGCGGCTGTCCGCGGACGAACGACGCAGCGAAGTGCTCGGCAGCTTCGTCCGATACTTCGGGCCCGCGGCGGCCGACCCGATCTCCTACGTCGAGAAGGACTGGAGCGCAGAAGAATTCACGCGCGGCTGTTATGGCGCGCATTTCGCGCCGGGCGTGTGGACCAGCTATGGCGACGTGCTTCGTGAACCGATCGGCCGCGTGCACTGGGCCGGGGCGGAGTACGCCGTCGAATGGAACGGCTACATGGAAGGCGCGGTCCGATCCGGCCGCCGCACCGCCGCCGAGATTCTGGCCCGATGACCGGGATCAACATGACCGATATCGACAATGACGATCGAGCGACTCACGTCCGGTGAACGCGCGTTGGGCGTAGGCGCCGATCTCCGAGCGTCGTGACCTCCTGCTCGAGGCGGGCGCCCGGTTACTTCCAGGCGGACAGGTCGGGGAGGTCGCCGGTGAGGTCGGTGCCGGGGGAGCGGCCGATCAGCCAGGCGGCGAGGGCGGCGGTGGGCCCGGTGATGGTCGCGGCCGGGACCCCGACGGTGCCGGTGTAGCCGGAATCGGTGGCGGTGACCGTGAAGCCGGTGCCCTCGGCGGGCTCGACCTCGGTGATGGACTGGGCCAGGAGGCGGGCGGCGAAGTCGGCCGGCCAGTCGGCGGGGGTGTAGCCGATATCGAGGTCCACGTGGTGGATCTCCACTTCCAGCAGGCGCATCCACGGGATGCGGGTGGCGGGGATCTCGCCGCCCTGGCGGTTGCGGACGAGGGTGGGCCAGCGGTCGGCGGGCATGACCCGGGCCAGGTCCAGCCACCGTTCGGCGGAGGCGGTGAGGTCCTCGAGCTGGTCGCGCAGCGGGCGGGGGGCGCCCGCCTCGATGTCGGCCTCGCGGAGGAATTGGCTTGCGTACTGCGGGGTTTCGATGCCGGTGCGGGCCCACAGCAGCAGATTGACCAGGCTGTCGGCATTGCGGGAGAGGTGGGCGAGCACGTGGCCACGGGTCCAGCCGGGCAGCAGTGAGGGTTCCACCAGGTCGGCGTCGCCGAGGGCGGCGATCGCTGGGAGCAGGCGCTCGGTCGCGGCGGCGACGGTGTCGAGCAGGGCTGCGGTGTCGGCGAGTTGCGCATCGCTGGTCACGAGTCCGACCCTACCCAGTCGGAGCGGTCAGTGACCGGATGAGCGCGTGGTGTGCCGACGCCGGGTCGGGATTCCGGAATCCCGTTCGGCCACAACGATTTGCACCGCCAGTGCCACCAGCCACAGCGACATGGCCCCGACCTGGATGCGCTGTGCGATGCCCAGGCCGTAGTTGCCGGGCAGATTGTCGGCGATCAGCATCCAGGCCGTCACCGCCGAACCGACGATCAGAATCCACAGTCCGGTGTGCCGCAGAATCGGCCAGCGCCGGTATTTGAAGGCGGCCACGGTGAACGCGATCATCGCGATGTAGATGGAGAACACCGCCAGCGTGCTGGTCAGCGCATGGATCTGGTGCAACTGCGGGAACAGTCCGGTGTCCACATACCGTTTGGGCCCGTTCGGATCGTCCGGCACGATGGGCCATTGCGCGTCCGCGATGGTGGACGCGCCGAAGCAGGCCAGCGCCGCCCAGCCGATGGAGGAGTACCGCCGCCGCGAGAACAGCAGCAGGCCGCCCAGTCCCGCCACCACCAGCAGCGCGCCGGACCCGGTGTCGCCGGTGGTGAACACCCAGCTGAACGGCGCGCCCTTCTCGGCCAGCTGGCTCAGGAAGGTGTTGGTGGGATTGCTGTGGATCGGGAGGATGAATTCCAGGACCCAGGAGGAATAGCCGAGTCCGGCGACCGCGATCAAGATCGCGATGAACCACCGCAGCACCCGTCGCCATCGCGGCTGGAGACTGTTCTCCACGGGGGCCGCCTCGGCTAGTTTCTGCTCGGTTGGCATCACCGCGCTCGCTTTCGCTGGCCTCGCTTACTCGTACTGCCCTGCCCGCAGCTTCCGATCTGTCCGGACTGGTCGGCTGGTCCGGTCGTAGGACCATTGTCGCCCATGCGCCGGCGCGGACGTCAGACGCCGCGCGCCAAAGCCCGCATCACCAGGTCGGCCGCCGAATCCGCGGCCTCGTGTTCCCAGACCCGCACCACGGTCCAGCCCGCCGCGGCCAGCCGGGCATCGGTGTCGCGATCGCGCGCCACATTGCCCGCCAGTTTGTCGGCCCACCACTGGGCATTGTTCCTCGGGCGTGTCGCGTGCTGCGGGCAGCTGTGCCAGAAGCATCCGTCCACATAGACCGCCACCTTCCGCCGCGGGAACACGAGATCGGCCCGCCGCCGCAGCCCGGGCAGCGGAGCCCGGTCCACGAAGAAGCGTTTTCCGCGCCGATGCAATTCCCGCCGCAGGGCCAGCTCCGGCTTCGTCCCCACGCGCCGCTGCCTGGCCATGCGCGCGCTGGTGGCCGCATCGGTGCCGGGTCGTCGCGCATCCGCCATCGGGCCATCCTCGCCGCGCCCGGCACCGCCGGCAAGGTGCCCCGGAGCTGTCATGCGGCCTCGCGCGGTGCGCCCCCCATGCGCTCGAGATGGTTCTCCACATCGTCGAGGAAACCCTCGGGGAAGCGCAGCGAACCCATCCGGGTGCGACGCAGGAAGCCCGCGGTCGCGCGCGCGGACAGCAGCCGAGAGTCGTCGAGGAACCAGCGCAGATCCTCGTACGGCGCATGAACGGGCCAGGTGGACACCGGAACCCGATACACCTCGCCGCGATGCCCCCAGGCCGCCGTCGGCCAGCTGCGGCGGGTCAGCGGCGCGCCGTCCGGGATCGGGTCGTCGGACGGGTGGGTGACGCGCTCGGCGATCCAGGACGCCATGCGCACGCTCACCGCATTGCCGACCAGCTTCCAGCGATGCCCCGGCCGCACCCCGGGCACCGCGAGCGCGGCCGTGGTCCAATCCCGGTCGAAGCCCTGCAGCCGCTCGGCGTCGGTGATGCCGGGCGTGACCAGTTCACCCGAGGGCAGCCGCACCGCGGGTGGGCTCGCAATGCCCAGGGCCGAACCGCCTTTCAGGGTGGGCACGGCATTCACCGCCCAGCCCAGGCCGCGGGTGCCCTCGGTCCAGTAGAAGCCGCACGGATCGTGCGCCGGGTCGCCCACGTCGCGGGGCCCGGCGTCCGTGCCGAACAGGATCGGCCGCGGATCCTCGGTGCGGGAGGCCAGCATCAGCACCCGCTCCCGCCGCTGCGGCAGTCCGAAGGCGCGGGCGTCCACCACCCGGTAGGCCCACGTGTAGCCGAGGTCGGTGAGTGCGGCGGTGATGTGCCGCATCGCCGCGCCGCCGCCGAGCTGCAGCATGAACGGCACATTCTCGATGAGCAGCCAGCGGGGGCCCTTCTTGCGCTTGACCAGCCGGAACACCTCGTCCACCAAACCCGAACGGGCCCCGGTGATTCCGGCCGTCCGCCCGGCCTGCGACAGATCCTGGCAGGGGAAACCCGCCGCCACCAGCTCCGTCCCGGACGGCAGCGCGCGCAGCCTGGTCACATCGGAATGCAGTGGCACGTCCGGGAAATGCGCGGCCAGCACCGCCTGCGCTCCGGAGTCGATCTCGCACAGCAGTTCACTGCGCCATCCGTGCGCCGCGAGCCCGAGCTCCAGCCCGCCGATGCCGGCGAACAGGCCGACCATCCGCGCGCCCGTCACAACAGTCCCTTTCACCCCGGAGTCCCCCGTGCCGCAGAGCACGTTACTCGAGTCCCCGCACCCCCACCGCGACCAACACCCCTGCCCACCGCCGGTCCAGAGCGCCTCGCTATGACTCGGGCGGGTGGGCGGTGGTCGATGTCGTGCGCAAACACCGAGAACCGGTCGGCACCATTGCATGTTGATCACGATGTGCCGCCGGGGCGGTGATACCGGCCGGGGATCGCGGGTGCGCGGGCGCGGGGAACTACGGTTATAGGCGTGACGGATAACGGGAGTGAGGACGCCAACCCGGCTGCGCCGCGGTGGCCGGCCATTCTCACCTGGCGGGCGCACAACGCGTCGCGCATGGAGTCGGTGCGGGTGGTGCTGAGCGGCAACCGGATTCGGGCCGCGGGCCGCATCATCGCGGGCGACTGCGAGGATCACCCGGCCTTCAGCGCATCCTACGACCTGGTCACCGACGAATCCGGGGTCACCAAGCGGCTGTCGCTGCGCAGCACCCTCGCTTCGGGCGAACGCCACGCCTCCATCGCCCGCGACGAGGAGAACTACTGGCTCATCGACGCCGGAAACACCCACGTGCGCTCCACCTTCGGCGGCGCGCTGGATGTGGACGTGGTGCTGAGCCCCTTCTTCAACACCCTGCCCATCCGCCGCTACGGGCTGGCCCATGCCAGTGAGGACGTGCAGGTTCCCGTCGTCTACGTGCGCCTGCCCGATCTCCTCGTGCAGGAAGCCGGCCTCGTCTACAGCAGCGGCCCCGACGGCATCCACGTGCTCTCGCCGGTCTCCAGCGCGACCGTCACCGTCGACGAGGACGGCTTCCTGCTCGACTACCCCGGCCTGGCCGAACGGATCTAGCCGGGGCCGGGCGCGCCTAGTCCAGGGTGGTCAGGACACCGCCGGAGCGGCCCGCGTCGATGAGCTTGGTGAGCCAGTTGTGGTCGCCGGGGCGGACATCGGTGATGACCCAGCGCTCGTTGTCCTCGTAGTCGTTGCGGGCGTCGTGCCCGGCTTCGGTGAGTTCGGCGATGGTGCCGTTCGCGCGCAGGCTGTCCCGGGCCTGGGTGAGGACCTCGAGGGTGTCGTCGAGTACGTCCAGCAGCGCGGCGGCGTTCGGTTCGCAGATGGCGCGGACCAGGTCGGGGGCGGTGGCGGCGACGCGGGTGCCGTCGCGGAAGGAGCCGGCCGCGAGTCCGAGGGCCAGCGGGCCACCGTTGGAGCCCTCGATGGCGAGGGCCTCGGCGAGGACGTGGGGCAGGTGCGAGATGCGCGCGACCGCGCGATCGTGTTCCACCGCCAGCACGGGGACCACCACCGCGCCGCAGTCCAGCGCGAGCTGCACGACACGCCGGAAGGGGTCGGCGTGTACGCCCGGGTCGACGCTCACCGCCCACGCCGCGTTCTTGAACAGGTCGGGAGAGGATGCGGCCCAACCGGATTCACTGGTCCCGGCCATCGGGTGGCCGCCGACGTAGCGGGCGCCCAGTTCGTGACGCTGCACGGCCGCCGCGACCGGCGCCTTCACGCTCACCACATCGGTCAGCACGCAGCCGGGAGCGAAGGTCTTCACGTCCGAGAGCACAGCGTCGATGGCGGGCATGGGCACACCGATCACCACCAGCGCATCGCGGTCGGCCGCCCGCGTGAGCACCGCCTCCACATCGCTGATCACGTCGTATCCGTCCAAGCGGGCGGCTTTCGCGCCGACCTCGGACCGGTTGTAGCCGAACGCCTCGTACCCGGCGACGGCGGCGGCGCGCAGCACCGAACCGCCGATCAAACCGGTACCCAGGACGCAGACAGCTGGTTTCGGAGTGCCCGTCATGCGATCAGATTCGCATACGACTTCAACATTTCCCCCGAAGCGGACTACCGTTGCGGCCATGGCAGCACAGCGCTCGGGCACGAACAGGGCGGCGTCGGATGAGTTCGACGACGTGGAAGGGTTCGCAGTGGCGGTTGTCCGCGAGGAAGCCAACTGGAAAGTGACGCCCCTGAGCGACGCCTCACTGTCCAGTCTGTCCGCGGCCGAGCACGAGCTGCGGGCATTGCGAAGTTCCGGCGCGGTCTTCGGCCTGCTCGATGTCGACGACGAATTCTTCATCATCCTGCGCCCGGGCCCGACCGGCAGCCGCATCCTGCTGTCCGACGCCACGGCCGCCATCGACTACGACATCGCGGCCGACGTGCTCGAGGAACTCAATATCGAGATTCCCGACATCGACCCGGACGAGATCGACGACGTCGAGCCCTGGGAGGAGGGCGACCTCGGTGTCCTCGCCGATCTCGGCCTGCCCGAGCCGGTGCTGGCGGTCATCCTCGCCGAGACCGACCTGTACCCGGACGAGCAGCTCGGCATGATCGCCCAGCGCCTCGGTTTCGCCAACGAATTCTCCGCGGTCCTGGACAAGCTCCCGCGTTGATCGGCTCGCTCGCCTCGGACGAGGCGATGATGCGGGTCGCCATCGCCGCGGCAGCTGCCGCCGACCCGCGCGATGTCCCCGTCGGCGCGGTCGTCTTCGATGCCCACGGCCGGGAACTGGCGCGCGCCGCCAATGCCCGTGAGGCCCTGGGCGATCCGACCGCCCACGCCGAGATCCTGGCCCTGCGCGCCGCCGCCCGGGTGCTGGGCGACGGCTGGCGCCTCGAGGGCGCGACCCTGGTCGTCACCCTCGAACCGTGCACCATGTGCGCCGGCGCCCTGGTCCTCTCCCGCATCGGCCGCCTGGTCTTCGGCGCCTGGGAACCCAAGACCGGTGCCGTCGGCTCGCTCTGGGACGTGGTCCGTGACCGACGTCTCAATCACCGCCCCCAGGTCCGCGCCGGCGTCCTCGAACCCGAATGCGCCGCTCTCCTCGCCGATTTCTTCGATTCCCACCGCCCCTAGGTTCTGTCTCGAAGTTTTGAGGGCGGGCCTGTGGCTCGCCCTCAACTGTGTCGCAGCCACTGGTTGATGACAGCGATATGGATCGTGGCC